>JBNATU010000003.1:0-141830 GCA_049701195.1 Neomoorellaceae bacterium | reverse complement strand
TTTCTTTATTCCATCCCTATTCTCCTGCCGCTACCTACTGAAATTTTACACGGCCCTCTATGCCAGTTTAATTTTTTCCTTTAGCATCCCCGGCCGGAGGAGCGATTCATCCAGGATGAATTTTTTCCCGGGTATTTCTCCTTTTCGCCTTTCCATGGGCAGTATATACACATCCGCCGCCGGGTTTATTTCTTCGTCCAGGCGCGGTGCGTCTATTAACCACTTTTCCGGGCCGTTGGCGCCCTTGAAAGTCATCCGCGCCTGAAGGGGAGAGTTCCTGGCCTTCACCAACTGCCAGCTGAACCCCGGCACCTCATTTTTAGCCAGGGAAAAAAATAAGCCGTAAACCGCCAGGCGGCAGGCTTCCTGGGCGTCCAGGGGCGGCCGGATTTCCGCTGGTAGCCAGAGGCGGAATGGGCCGATTGCAGTGAATACGTCTACCCACCTGGCCATGCCGGCATACCATAGGGTTTTTAGGGCTGAATTGGCTGTCCGTCGGCTGCACTTTAATATATTTGCGGAAGCTTCCTGGGTAAGCGCTTTGGCCTCAACTAACGCGCTTAATAATTCATAAGCGCGGCCGCTAAAATCCCTGGCGCCGCTGCTGGCGCCGGGAGGTCCCTGACGCAGAGCGATTCCCTGTGCGTAAGGACTAACCCATTTGCCTCCGTTTTCTATTACTTGCTGCACGGTAATCCCCCCATTGTAGGTGTAAAATTTTTTCAGCCTTATTAAAAGCCATTACTTTACAGGTTACTTGATCTCCCTGGTTAATTGTCTTCCGTAGGGGATAAGGTGCTAGGCCGGTTATTCCCGGCGGAACCTCTACCAGAATATGCCGTTTCCCGTATACCCTGATTACCTTGCCGCTGATAAAATCACCTCGACGGAAATCTGCTTTTTCCCAGGGGTTAATTGGCGCCACCTCGATAATTCCTGCCTGGCGATCTATTTTTTCTACTTGCGCTTTTATCAAACTGCCGGGATTATATTGGGCATTAAGAGGTAAGGCCCGATTGAAAGCAGCTTTTTCTCTGGGCACAACTACCAGTACACCGCCGCCAATATCCAGCACCAGACGGGACGGCCTGGCGAGCACGGCCCGTACAAGCGCATCCAATTTTTCTCCTTCAGCCAGTGTTTTTAGGAGCCTCTCCTTGGCTTCGGCCACCACTTCTGCCCGGCTACAAGCAGCCAGGTTGTTTTCCTTATCAATCCCTTTTACCTTGACCCGTATTGTTTGCCCAGTCAGGGCCTCCATAGGTACGTTTTTAGGCAAGCCGCTTTCACTAGCCGGGACCAAGCCTCGTACTTCTTTTATGTCTGGAAAGATTAACTCCCAAACTGCTCCTTGTCCGTCGGGCCAGGTAACTCTACTGACTATAGCTTCTATAGGCCAGTCATTATTACGGGCTTCGTACAGGATATTCAGCGTACTAAGCCCTGGTTTGAAACCTTCAGGGAACATAACGCCCTTCTCCTTTCTATAGGTTCGCAATTTTAAAGTAAAAGACTCTAATCAATCTTTATAGGCATTTTCCTCTACATATAGCCACCTGATAAAATAAAAATATACCCATAAGGAAAGAGCAAATACCTTTAAGATTACTATCTTCGACATTTTAAATATCGCTAAAGAAGCTATTCCTAAACCAAATATCCAAAACAGCAAATAAATTAAGCTTATCCCTATACACGTTATTACTACCCTAATTCCAAAACGACTCCCGGCATCTTTCTGGGGGTCGTTTGAAAATGTATATGGTTTTGGAAAACACCAAAATGAGTTCACTGCCTGTAATATTTTTCTACTCAACATTAATCACCCCCTCAAACTCAAATTCTAACTTACCGTCTTCCTTCAAGACGAGTATCGCCTCGAATTCCTTCCCAACCCGCGACTTAAAGCCTTTAATCATCCCAGTCCTGCCTTTTTGCAATAACTCCTTCGCCTGGCTGGCGGTAATCTTTTTGCCGCAGATTTCTTTCCAGATGACGAATTTGCAACCCTCCTTCCACCCGGAGCAACCATACCCTTTCTGGGACTCAATAACCTCTTTGCCGCACAGAGGACATTTCCCCAGGGCTTCGCTGTTCCTCTCAGCAAATTCAAAGTCCACTCTGCCTCCTTCCCCCAGGGCCAGGGCGGCGTCAAACTTTTTGTCGGTTTTAGACTTAAAGCCTTTGATTACCCCGGTTTTCCCTTTTTGTAGCAGTTCCTTAACCTGGTTGACCGTTATTTTTTTGCCAGCGATCTCTTTCCATATGGCGAATTTGCAGCCTTCTTTGTAGCCGCTGCAGCTGTAGCTTTTAGGGGATTCCATCACCTCCCGTCCGCATAGGGGGCACTGCCCCAGGACTTCCCGATCAGGCTCGGCCCTCGGGGCGGCTTCCTGTTCCCTGGCCATTCGAACCACCTCCGTGGTGAAGTTTTTTATTCCTTCTAGCCATTCTTTACAGTCGCGCTGCCCTTCTTCAATCTCTTTCAATCCCTCCTCCCATCGAGCCGTTAATTCGACCGACTTCACCTCTTCCGGCACCAGGTCGATAAGGATTTCGGCCTTTTCGGTAGGCAACAGGTTTTTCTTTTCCCGCCGGAGATAGCCGACCTGGACAAGCCGTTCGATAATTGCCGCCCTGGTGGCCGGGGTGCCGATGCCGCCAACAGTTTTCAGGGTATCAGCCATCTCTTTGTCCTCCACAAGGCGGCCTGCGTTCTCCATGGCCGCCAGGAGGGTAGCTTCGGTATAGCGCTGGGGCGGCCTGGTCTGCTTCGCTTTTACTTCTACCCCCTGGACGGCGACTTCTTCGCCTTCCAGCAATTGGGGGAGGGCCTGGCTTTCTTCGTCTTTGTTTTCCGCCCCGTCTTCTTCCTGCTGGCCGTAGACGGCCTTCCAACCCCGATCTAACTCCACCCTACCCTGGGATAAGAAACTCTCGCCGCCAGCGGTGGTAACCACCCTGGTCACGGCGTACCGGGCATCCGGGTAAAAGATGGCCAGGAAGCGTCGCGCTACCAGGTCGTATACCTTTTGCTCGACCGCACTTAATTTGCTTAGATCGGGGTTTACGGCCGTGGGGATGAGGGCGTGGTGGTCGCTGACTTTGCTGTCGTCCACGTAACGCTTGCCCAGCTGGGGCAGGTTTATGGGGACCAGAGCAGCGTATTCCGGTATGGTGGCCAGAGCTTCTAATCTCCCTGCCAGGGTATCCCGGATCAAGGCCGCCGTTAAATGGCGGCTGTCAGTACGGGGGTAGGTTAGAAGCTTATGTTTTTCATACAGGGCCTGGGCCGCGTCCAGAGTTTTTTGGGCGGTGAAGCCGTATTTTTTGTTAGCTTCTTTCTGGAGATCGTTAAGATTGAAAAGCTGTGGCGGCCGTTCCCGCACTTCTTCCTGTTCTATCTTTTCAACCATCCCACCGGCAGTTATCTGTTTGACCAGGTTCCCGGCTCCCTGCTCGTCCTGCAGCCGGTCCTGCTTTTCCCGGAACCATTTGCCCCTGTAGGTTTCACCGGTGCTTTTCCGGAAGGTAGCCCATACCTCGAAGTACGGCTCCGGCTTGAAAGCGCGGATCTCCCTTTCCCTTGCCACCACCAGAGCCAGGGTGGGGGTCTGGACCCGGCCGACCGAAAGCAACCTGTTGTGGCGGCAGGTGAAGGCCCGGGTGGCGTTGATGCCTACTAGCCAGTCGGCCTGCGCCCGAGCTTCGGCGGCGGCCGCCAGGTTGTCCAACTCGCAGCTGTCGCGCAAGCGACGGAATGCTTCTTTGATGGCCGCCGGCGTGGCTTCGGACAGCCAGAGGCGCTTGACGGGTTTCTGCCCTTTACACCAGGTGTAGATACGGCGGAATATGAGTTCTCCTTCCCGGCCGGCATCGCAAGCGTTCACCACAGTGCTTACGTCCGGGGATTGTACCAAGCGCTTGAGGGTTGTCAGCTGTTTTTTGCCGCTGCTGATAGGTTTCAAGATAAAACTCGCGGGGATGAAGGGTAACTGCTCTAGAGACCATTTCTTTAGGGTGGGATCGTAATCCTCCGGTTCGGCCAGCTCTAAAAGGTGCCCCAGTGCCCAGGAGATGTAGTATTGCTTGTTCTCCAAATAACCGTCCTTGCCTTCGAAGCCTCCCAAAACGGTGGCCAAATCACGGGCGACCGATGGTTTTTCGGTTATTATTAGGGTTTTAATATCGCTTACCCCCTTCGCCAGCTTCAATGCGCTGTAAAATATTGGCACGCCACCAAATAAGGAGCAACCTTTTTGCCGGATAACCCGCAATGTTTGCGCTTGGGATTACCGTAAAACCGGCAGGCTGCACAAATTAGGGAGGTTTTTTCGAGTTGTTGGGGTGTAGAATTTGTTGCCATTTTGCTCGCTCCTTACAAATCAGTATAATCTATATAATTCC
Organism: Neomoorellaceae bacterium; assembly: GCA_049701195.1. GTDB lineage: Bacteria > Bacillota > DSM-521 > Neomoorellales > Neomoorellaceae > JBNATU01. Next base: position 137,423 of record JBNATU010000003.1, on the reverse strand, counting down.
CGATATTTGTCATCGTCTCTACTGTCTGGTAGCCTCGGTGGCTTTCTTCTCTCTTTCCCGGCCGCCTTCGGCCCCGGCAAGTGCCGGTAATCCTCCCGACAGGCCTCCAGGAGCCACCCGACCGTGTTGGCCTTCTCTTTACCGGTCTGAAGCATCCTGATTTTTTGCTCTACGTATTCCTTAGGGTAACCTACCAGTTCGTTAAGTGCGGCTTCAGGCAATGTGTACCCCGCGGTTTTTGTGAATAACTCTTGTATTTTGACTTTGGCCTCTGCCTTCGGGATCGCCGTGCTTTCCGGCCAGCCTTCTGCAGGAACCTTCTGCAGCGAAGGTCCAGTGCTTGCCGGTAGGCCGGTTACCCTGTCTGTGCATTGGATGGGTTCTTGCTGGCCTGTTGCCCAAGCTGGTCCTTCTGGTTTTTCGCTCGGAGCTGCTTCTACAACAACATTTTCTTCACTGGTTATTCTTAACTTAGTATTCTTCGAGTGCACCTCAGACCCTACGTAGGGTCTGTCTGACCCCAGGTAGGGTCTGTGGTACCCTACCCCTGGCATTTCGTTACAGGGTAGGGTCTGTGGTACCCTACCCCCCTCCCCAGATGACATGGCTTTATTATCCCCGGCTTCCGGGTCTATAAGGGTATATATATTGCTTGTGTAGTCGCCTAATTCCGTTACACGTGCTTCTTTAGCCAGTAACCCTCTCTCGATTAGCTCATCAATAGCCCTTTTGGCTGTTTTCCGGCTAATACCACAATGAGCGGCGATGTTCGAGAGGGAGGGCCAGGCCTGTCGGTTTTCCCCGGCGCATCTGGCCAGGTATAGCCTGACGACTATGGCGTGGCAGGAAAGACCAAGGTCAAAGATAGCATTGCTGTCCCAAAACCAGTTTTTTCTCCTGCCGTCATGGAGTTCATCTTGGGGTTCTATACAAGCTGCTTCTCTCCTACTCATGCAAAGGCCCCCCTTATCGTATTCGCCGGGTGCTTATAGCTCTTTTCGGCAACGATATAGGGCATAATCTCGCACCAACTGATAAACTTTTTGATCCCCTGTCCCTGAACACCATAATTGTAGGGCCAGGTTTTCATAAAAACCCTGCTTACAACTCCTTGCAAACCTAATGCCTCCAAGGGATCATCCTCAAAGAACCAGTCTATCCCGTAGTGCCGGGCAAACAGCGCCTTATCGCCCCGGGGAAGAAACATCAACGCGCCGCGGGGGAAGCCGTTTACCACGAGCCATTCCCGCGTTAAATTAACGGCCAAGATGGGCCGACTCGTGAGATAGATAATCTCATGCCCGGCAGAGTACATAAAACTCAACATTCCTGCCGCACATGGAAAAGGCCGAGCCTTCGCCAGCAATTCCAGTCCCTCCGCAGAATGAAAAAACCTTGCCGGTATTCCTGGGTCAGGGTAACGGGTGAATGACAGGCAGGAAAATCGCATAGCTAATAACGCATTCACATTAGCCACCGTATTGCAGATGTCAACCCCGATACGCATCAATTATCACCCCTGACCGGCTATAATGGCTTTTCCCCATCCAGGCTGCGGTCTCCCCAGTAAGTAGCCCTGGCCGTATTCTATGCCCAGATCCTGCAAGACCCTCAACTCACCCGGCTTCGTAATCCCCTCAGCAACTGCTTCAGCTCCCAGGTAACGACATATCTCCAGGACCTGGGCCAGCAGTAAGCGATTGGAAACATGGCAGTCGCAACCCCTTACCAGTGAACGGTCTATTTTTACAAAATCAGGCCGCAGGTGCAGGGCCGCCCGCAACTGGCCTATATCTAGTCCTACGTCGTCTATAGCTATCCTGGCGCCATTCCCGCGCCAGGCACTCAAAGTACTTGTCAATTTCTCTATATCCCTTAAACCATACTCGGTTATCTCGATAACAAGCCGTGGGTTCGCATAAGCGCCGGGATCAATATCAACCAGCCCAACCGCCGTTACGTTAACGCTTAAATAACCTTCCGGCGGGTAGCCGCCGGCCAGGGCGGCCAAAAAGCAGGCCGTATCAAGCTCGCCCAGCATTCCCCAGGCCACAGCTTTCCTAAAAAGCCGCCCGGGTTTCGCCAGTATCCCCTCACCCCGGACCAATGCCTCATATCCCCATAACCGCCCGGACGTAAGGTTCATCACCGGCTGGTAGTAGACCTGTATCCTGCCAGGATTTTTTATTACCGCCTCGATGTCGCCTTTTTTGAGCAAGGGAATCACCGCCTTCCCGCCAAGGGCTGTGTGGTTTTCGCTCAGCGAAGTATTCTTCCACCTTTTCGATCTGGGTGGAACTAATATAGTAAATAGTCACGGGCAGTTGGTTCGGTAGTTTCATTACAATAATTTCGCTCTCAGGTATAAGGACCAGTTCTGATACCTGTATGTGCACCGGTATAAAAGGGTTCTTCTCACCCACCTCCACACCACCTTTCTAAAAGTTCAAAAACTTATCTAGGGTTTCAAAAAGCCTGGTGTCAGTCTCGTCTTTCTCCTTAATGCTTCCCTCTGCGCCGGAAGCGAGGAGCTGTTTGATCTCTTCTAAGTTCGCCCGCATTTCTTCCCACGCATCCTGGTACCTCCGGTAAAAGTCAAGGGCCTTCTGCACCTCCAGGGACCTCATTTTAGGGTCTATCTCCCAGATCCAGTGATCACGCGGCAAGCGCACCTGTAATTGCGGATTTCCTTTCCGCTTCTGGCTGGCCACCCAGTATCACTCCATTTTAAAGGGGTGTGTTCACCCTGAAGCCTTTGTTTTTCAAGACATAAAGGCCTCAAAAACAAACCGGGTGAACACACCCATCAGTGACCCAGGAAGGGTGTGTTCACCCGGCCATTAAAAATACTGCTTAACCCTTGATGCTCAAAGCGTCCCGGGTGTGTTCACCTGCTTCTATATAGACCCGGCACTTTTACTCCCGGCGCCCAGATGCTTTAAGGCCATGCGGTAAAAGCCCAGGGCATTAGCGTATTGCGGTTCGGGTACCAGGACAATATCCCTGCGCAAGGACTGCCTGAGCACAGGCAAAAATTCCAGGCCGCCACCACCGGCTAGATAGATTACATCAACATAGCTAAGTTTCTGGGCCCAGGCAGCAGTTATGCCCTCAACTATCGCCTGCGCCACCACAACGCGGCTCTCCTCCTGGAGCGGTTCCAGATCCAGTTTTTCTCCCTCAAAGGTCAGGCGGGACTTACCCCAGAGCTCCTGGGCCTCCACCAGGCTCAAAGGCCTGCCGGTTAACCGCAGGAACCGGTCCCCAAAGGCCTTCATGGCCGAACTTACCCCTATCTCCATAGAGCCGAAGTAGTTTGGTAGGGGCTCTACCCTATCTTTCCTTACATCTACCAGCAGGTAGTCCGTGGTATAAAAGCCTATGTCGAGCAATCCCACCAGCCCTTCCTGCGGTAGCCTCTCTACACTGAACAGCGCGCCAACCCCCTGCGGGAACACCGCAACATGGCTGAAGTGAATATACCTTTCCGGCCCATTGTCAACGCTCACATAAGCAGCAGTTCCCTGGAGGAACCGCCGGGCTTCGTCCCGCTGGTGGCGGAAGTAGGCAATCGGTAACCCATAGGCTAGGGTCACCTGGCCCTCGGCACCTGCCAGGTAGGCCGCAGTCAGCATGAGAAGGACAGAAATGTCTCTTGAAAGCTTGTCCCGCGCCAAAGTCAGCTGGGCGGCAAGCCCGCACCTCACCGCTAGCTCGCCAACAAAATACTGGCGCTTAATCATAGAACCCTGGGGCCTTACCGTAACGCAGTGTCCCCAGGAAATCTTGCCCAGGCCCAGATCTATTTCACTGGCAGGCGAAACCACCGAGGGGAAAACGGCCTTCTTTTCCCCTGCCACGGCTTTGGTATAGCCGTAACCCTGGTCAATGGCAACGAGCATGTTTTTCTCCCTCCCGAATTAATAAACCCAAAGTCTATCGATTATGCTGGCGTACATGGAGAGCACAAAGGGGATAAAGATATAACTGCTGGTTTAATTTCATATCAGCATTTGCGAGGCAGCAAATTAGAATTCCTAAGAAAGCTATAAGAAATGTTATAAAAAAAGAAAGAAACCCCAGCCCAATTAAACGCAAGGCTTCAAGTTTAAAATTCTGCATAAGCAGCAAACTTGCTACTATGATCAAGAGAAAAAATGTGATTACACCCAAAAAAAGTAGCCCTAAAGAAGAATACCAAAGTATATAGCATAAAATTTTAGCAATTAAATGCCAAACATGACTTCTTACCGGGTTAAATCTCAAATTCTTGTCCCCTCCTCATTTCTTTTTTGAAACCGCGCTCAATCTTCGGGGTAAGGCGGCGGGTATACTTGCCCATTATAGTAAAACCGCCATTGCCTTTGGGTGTTGGAAACATCGTAGTGGAACGGGATCTCGTTCCAGCGTTGCGAAAGCAGCGTGCCAAGGTACTCATCCCCTCCTTGGACGACAAGACCCTCCGTCGGAGAGGTATTGGGAGAGATGTATGAGCAGAGAGTGATGCCCGCCCCGGGGAATCCAATGACATCATCTCTTAGATCGTCCCACACATAATCATCGTCCTCGCTGTCCCATTTATAGCGTTGGTGCACCAGATACTTTTGCGCGCCGCAGACGATGCCGCCCTCCCCAGTCTTGAACGTCGGCGTCATGACGAACTTACCGCCGCCGTCGAAAACGGCCTCTTCTTGGCCAAAGATAGGCTGCAAGATCTTCGAGGCGATCTCACCCAGCACCCGGTCCTGAAAGGCGTTCCACGATTCGGATTTTTTGGGCGTCTTGTAGAACCTCGCACCGGCTTCCCTCTCGTAAGACACCAGCCACTTTGTCTCTTCGGGGCCAAGCGACGGGACTCCCGGAAGGGCGATCGTGGACTCGACATTCACGTAATCCACTCTCGCGTAGCTTTTCCCGCTCTTCGTCACCTGGTCGGCCATGGCCTCGATTTCGGATTGCAACGTGCTCGCCCCTGGCCAATATAAAGAGGGCGTGCCCCCTGAAGAATTCTTAAAGGAGACGGTGAACTCCTCGGGGTTTTTGCCGCTGACGATGTGATTGTATTTGATATGGAGCTCCCACGTCGCAACACTATCGCTCAGGCTGCTAGGAGTTTTTTCGGTCTCGCCCAGGTATTGCCACCCGGACGAAGGCGTCCAGCTCCACTCGCGCCAGACTTCTTTATACGTGCCTAAGCTCCGGACGGCCCTGCCACAACGCGCGCGCACCTCAAGCGGCTGCGTTGCAACGTTCAGCGTCGGCCGGTCTTTTACGTCAACCGCCAAAAGGTAGCCGGGCACGGTGTCTTTTTTCAGGTAGCCAAAATTACCCTCGGTCGCCACGAAGGTGTACTTTTCTACGAACATCGGCTTCGCTTCGACGACCGGGATGATGTCCATCCAATCGGTGTCGTAGTAACGCGGGTCGGTATGCCTTATATATACAGCGGTGCCCGCGGGGACGGTCACGTCATCGTCTTTTACGGAGTATTCGCGATAGTTGCCCTCCCAGATTGGGTACGCCTTGTCATACCCAAAGCCGGTCAGCACCGGCGCCGGCAGGTAGACCCCGCTACATCTGGGGCCGCCGTCGTCTACGTATCTCCACCCGCCGTATCTAACGTTGGCCCACCAGTTAGGCTCTGATACGCCCGGCGGCAACGTGGACGGCGGCACTGGTTCTAAGAATTCAAATCTCACCTTAAGCTTCGGCGTGGTCGGGAAACTCGAGCCTTCGGAATAATAGCCGGTGTCCGCGTCCGCATAGAGGTAGGGCTCGTCCCACCAGGCGTCCCAGAACGGGATTTTGGGGTACCATTTGGCGAACAGTGCCGCCAATGCCTGCGTGGCGTTGTTTTTGACCGCGGCAATGTAGGCCTGCCATTTCTCGTTTGACCAGTTTCTTGGTTTTTCGGCGTTGTAAGACACACTTACAGACCAATTCTTGGTCTCCGGGTCGTACTCCGCCCTGCCGTACACCTCCGGCCATCCCCTGCCTTTCTGAGGATCGTAGCCGCCCCTGATGTCGTCGCCGTAGCACGAAAACGTGTACGCGAGCCTCATAGGGATGAGGGGGAGCACGGTCGGGTCTGTGTTGTCCCATCGGACGTAGGGCTTAAAATACCCTTGGCGGCCGTTATCGGAGATCAGTATTTCAGGATATTCCGGGTCGTCCACGCTCAAAACTCGGAAGGAGTACCCTGCTTCGGAATACCCGGGCTCCGGCCAATCGATCCAGATATCTTCGGCGAGAAAGTAGCCCTTCTGCCCTCTGTTTAAAAGCAAATATTTCGTTTCGTTCGGACCAAAGGTGATCGCCCCACTGTAACCCATGTTGCCGAGCGCCCTGTCGGAGCGGCTCCGCCAACCCTTGACGGACAGGGAGCTGTTCACTGTGACAGGAAAAGGGTTGGGGTTTTCCAACGCGGCCACGATGAGCCAGTAGTCCGGGTCAGACCCCGGTACCATGCGGGCGAAAGAGTAACTCATCGGCCATTTGAATTCGTTGACGGTCTTTTTGAGCAGTTTGCCCGTCCGCTTGTAGTAGTCCAGGTCGTATTCGACGGAAGTGGGTATGTTCGGCATCATCACTGCGACGCGGGGCGGGTTCACCTGCTTGGGGTGGTCCCAGTCAAGATCTTCTTTCCTCTCGTAGCCGGCGAGCCTTTGCACCTTCCTTTCCCCGATCTTCGCGCCGGGGATGTACGCCTCGCCCGTCTCTTTGCCGGTCGCGGGGTCACAGGCGATAAATACCTCCCCGACCCCTTCTATGCCAACGTAATACCCGTAAAGATGCGAAGTTACAATGTTGCCGCTGGCGTCCACGCCCGTCACCAGGTCGGCCCACCGGAACTTAGGCTCGGCCACTGCCGGCGCCAGCAGCGTCAATGAGGAGAGCAGGGCCATGAAAAGGCCTGCGAGAATTCGCTTCATCGTCCTTGGTTTGAACACGCTATCAACGCCCCTTCCTTCGGTTATTTTACGCCTACTCGACCAGGCGCACCCGGACCTTGCCGTTAGCTTCTTCTTTAATAAAAGGCACCTTCTTCCAGCCATAAATCGGTTCGGTAAATTCCTGCCAGATCGGCGTCTCTTTCCAGACCTTCGGAGGGTACCACATGGTTTCGCTGTTTTCTATCGCCTCCGGGCGCCACGGCGGAGGGCTTGTGCCGGTGAGGGCGGCTTCTCTTTTGTTGTTGTCGTAGGTCTTCTCGTCGTATTTCCCGTCGAACTTTTCTGGACTCCACCCTGTGGACGGGTCGTTGCCGTTATTGTAATAGTCAATAGAAGCGATGAATCTGTAGTTGCCTTCGCCAACCACCAGGCCGTCCCATTCCTTGATGTAGGAGCCGTTCGGCTCAAAATATATGTTCGTGCTGTTTTCTAGATCGAGCCTTTTGTATTCGGCCTGGTACTTGTACAGGCGGATCTTGGCCCAGCCGCCAGAATCAAACGTGGACGCGAATTTCGCCCTTACCTTGAGCGCTTGGTTGGCCTGGGGCGAGGACACCGGCTTCCCCGTCTGCGCGTCCAGTACTTGGATGTCCGTCACCGCCAAGTCGTCCTCCCCGGTGGTGCTGCCTCCACCGCCTCCGGCATCGGGCGGCTGCCATCCCTGCTGCAGACCGGTCGTTGTCACGTTGTTGCTGTAGTAAGGTTCGGTTATTACTGCACCCAGGCCCGGCGGCGTCCGGCCCTCAAACGTAGGGCGGTAGAAATCGCCGCTCCACCGGCCGGGGACGCCGGAAGCGGAGATATTGCCGGATGGGCTGTAGACGGCGTTGATCGTGGCGATCAGCTTATAGTTTCTACCCGGGGCGGGGTATTTGCCGTAGACCGTCTGCGCCCCCGGCGTCCCCGCGGCCACCGAGGCGCGGCCAAGGCTCAGCTCTTTCTGGACGACCAGGGACGGCTGCTGGTCGCCGTCCGGCCACACATAGAGGCGGAAGACCGCTCTTTCGCAATTGAACGGGGAGAGGTTTTTGACCACCGCCCCGAAAGTCGCCTCGCCGGCGGCGTCCGGCGCCGTGGCCGTCAGCTGTTCCACGCTGAGGTCTACGGTGAAGGCCACTTTCTTCTGCTCGCAACCGCCGTCGGGCATGAGGAACCGAGGATCGCCCGAAAACACCTGGTACATGCGGTGGAGGAAGCCTATGGCCCCTTCTTTAGTGAAGCTGTAAAAATAGATGTATGCAGTCTTACCGCCTATTTCAGGCAGGCTAGAATCGTAACTTTGAGGCGTAAAGTCGTACCGACCGTCGTTAATCGTCACTACCCACCTGGTACCGCTGCCGCTGTCCCCCATGTCGAGAGGGTCGGTAGGCAAAGCGCTCGTAGGGTGAGGGGTAGCTACAAACCATGTCCCGTAGACGTTGTGGTAGAAGATGTTCCTCACGGCGGTGCTGCCCTGCTTGGCCCCGGCGTCCGTGACGTTGTAGTACCCGCCGGTTGCGGGCCACTCCAGGGCCTCCAGCCAGGTGCTCAAGTCCCGCGGGATCGCCGCAGGATGCATGAAGCCGTACCCTTTCCCTATGTTGAGGCCGCCCGTGGACCAGTCTATGGGCGCGAAAAGCATGTCCGGCGCCAGGCGGCTCTCCTTAGGCATACCATCGAAAAATTGGGTATCGCCGGGCCAATTATTTTGATTAAACTGCCCTACCTCGAAGGGGTTCACCAGGTAAAACTGGAAGAATGCCCCCTCGATGTAGGCGTATTTCAGGCCGTAAGGGCCTGTCGTGGGCGTCGCGAACGCGCCAGCCTCCCGCGGCAGGGAAAGTACAACCAGCTCCATTACCAGGACGAGAAAAAGAAAAGAGGAGAGAAAGCCTCTCCTTCCGCGCATAGCCGAAGGCCCCGGCACGGGCTGCCGGGGCCGCTCACCTCCTGGATCTAAAGTTTGGGTTTGCTACTTCTTGGGCAATTCAACGGAGATTAAACCATCCCAATAGTATACCTCATACCCGAACGCTTCGGCCACGAACCTGACGGGCAGGAACACGCGGCCGTCCCTGAGAAGCGGGGCCACGTCCATCTGTTTAGCTTGTCCGTTGACGTAGATGGTCTTATTGCCCACCTGGAGCTTCACCGTGGTGCCCTCCATGCACAAAGTTACGGTCTGGCTCGCCTCATCCCAAGTCACGTCCTTTTCGGCCACGCCCAGGGCATAGGCCAGATAACGCACGGGCACGTAGGCGCGGCCGTTCTCAGTAAAAGTCTTCACGTCCATTTTGGCATTTACAACTTTATAATCCGGTGATAGATAGGCATAACTATAGAAATCATAACCCACGTAAAATTGGGCATCTACACTCTTCGCCTCCGCCACGTCCCCGGCCGCCAGGGCCAGCGCCACGGCGAAAAGAAAAGCGACGACAAGATTAATCTTGCGAGTCATGGTAAGCCTCCTTTATTTTGGTGGGAATCAAAAAGCACCGGCTCATCCCGGTCCACCGGCGCTTTATTCGCTTCTTAAAGGAAAAATATATCTTGATACCTTCTTAGGCTCTTTTTAATATCCTCGATTTCGTTTATGTCAAAAATCTCCTTTAAGGTTTTAAAATAGTTTTTAATGCTCTCTTTGGAGATTATCTCGTTACACAGCTCACCGGTTTGATAACCTTTCCTCGCTTCCCGCCAAGGCTCATCTTTATGGGTCATTCTCTCTAGAACTTTAGCGTCAAAGATTCCATAAACCTCATTGATTACGTTCAGCAATTCAACTTGGCTTATATCAAAAAGCGCATCTACATTTTCCTCAACTTTTTCTATGCTTCTATAGCCGTAATCCCGGTACTTATAATAGATCTCCGGGCAAACAGGACCATGCACCCATGCTTCAAGGTCCGAAGTAAAGAGCGGGGCATCAAAAAATGCCAAATGCCATCCTTGGGCATAATAAAGCAATTTTTGCAGCTTTAAGGGAGTTATCGCGCTTCCAGCTTCATTATCCACTTTACTCAGGAAAAAATTAGCCACATCCTCTACCTTTGCCGTTTTCTCGGGCTTATAATTCAACAATCTATCCAGCGCAGATTTTAGCTTTTTCCTCGCCACTTCAGATAATGCTTCCTTATTAGCTTCGTAAACTTTCAGCATATACCTCGGGTTTTGCAACCTCTTCAACTCATCGCTATAGATTTTTAGTGGGGTAACGCCCTCGAAATACCTCTCAATGGTGGTTTCCCCCCAGCCCAATAAAGCAGCCAAAGGTTTCTTACCAATGTCATATTTTTCCAGTAAGGCTTGTATTTCCTCTACGGTTATTATCCCCGCTTTTTTCCGATACTCCAGGTTGGCTCTTTTAATATTTTCATCATCTAACTCAGGTACATCAATTTCATTGCCGCATTCGTTGCAATAAGCAATTCTAGCCAGATATTTTACTTCAACGCCCTTAATCTCCAGTTCTACTTCCTTCTCAACAATACGATATTCCACCTCTTTGTCACAGTAATAACAATAACGCCTCATAGAGGTCTCACCCTTTTTAGTACATTTAATTTAAGTAAGGATAATTTAAATCGTAATCAGCTTCATGGAAGGACAGGCAGATTACCTTTTCCCTGATCTTTAGCTTTATGTATATCTCTTCGCTTCCATAAACAGTACCAAAAATCCACACCAGCTCTCCTTGAAACTTGGGGTTATCATCATAATCTGTATGGGAATAGTTGGTAATATCAAGTCTCAACAATTCTTGGGCTACCATTCGCCGGGTTATATTTTTTTCAGACATAAATCTATGGGTTTTATCCCCTTTCTTGTTTTCCTTAACGATAACCAGATTCTCTAACCAGTTACCAGAAGCAAGTAGCCTTTTTATGTTAGAGAGAAACTCTTCTACCTCGTCCTCTTTGCAAATCCAACCCATCTTAGCCTCCAATATTCCCGTAGAGTATCATATGCTACCCACAATTAAATTATACCTCGTGATTTCAAAAGTATAAAGATATTTTTTTCGTATCAATTGCTACCTTTGGAAGAATGCCCCCTCGGTGTAGGCGTATTTCAGGCCGTAAGGTCCTGTTGTGGGCGTTGCAAACGCGCCGGCCTCCCGCGGCAGGGAAAGCACAACCAGCGCCGTTACCAGGACGAGAAAAAGAAAAGAGGAGAGAAAGCCTCTCCTTCCGCGCATAGCCGAAGGCCCCGGCACGGGCTGCCGGGGCCGCTCACCTCCTGGATCTAAAGTTTGGGTTTGCTACTTCTTGGGCAATTCAACGGAGATTAAACCATCCCAATAGTATACCTCATACCCGAACGCTTCGGCCACGAACCTGACGGGCAGGAACACGCGGCCGTCCCTGAGAAGCGGGGCCACGTCCATCTGTTTAGCTTGTCCGTTGACGTAGATGGTCTTATTGCCCACCTGGAGCTTCACCGTGGTGCCCTCCATGCACAAAGTTACGGTCTGGCTCGCCTCATCCCAAGTCACGTCCTTTTCGGCCACGCCCAGGGCATAGGCCAGATAACGCACGGGCACGTAGGCGCGGCCGTTCTCAGTAAAAGTCTTCACGTCCATTTTGGCATTTACAACTTTATAATCCGGTGAAAGATAGGCATAACTATAGAAATCATAACCCACATAAAATTGAGCATCTACGTTTTTCGCCTCCGCCGCGCCCCCTGCCGCCAGGGCCAGCGTCACGGCCAGGAGAAAAGCGGCGATAAAGTTGAGTTTGCGGGTCATGGTATCAGCCTCCTTTATTTTAGTGGGAATCAAAAAAGCACCGGTTAACCGGCGCTTTACTCACGTCTAAACCTCTCTTTCACCTTTTCCCGTACGGCGTCTGTAAACCTGAAGCCTTCGTGCTGTAACCTATCAAGAATGCTGTCAATATCCGGCAGCAATCCTTTTTGGACGGCAAGCGCTACAACACCCAAAGTTCCCATAATCCGTATCCCAGATGCCTTGGCCACCCGGCGCGCTTTCCCTTCGTCTATCAAAAGGTAGTCTGCCTCCAATTCTTTAGCAAGTACGACAGCCTCGGATTCTCCAGGGTCAAGGTCGGTTCTAAGCAAGGCAACAGCCAGGTGGTTTTGTACCTCTATGGTCGTAACCCACGGGGCGTCTTTTACTTCCTTCATACCGGGCCGTCCCGCCCCTTCGATCACGACCTCCCGGTATACAGCAGGTGGGATGATTATGCTCCCAAAAATATCGTGCAGAAGTTTCAATTCGTTAATCCGTGCTAAGGCAATAAGAGGCGTTGAGTTAGATACAACCTTCATTTTGCAAGAACTCCTTGACTATCTCCAGATCCTCTTCCAGATCCTTTACATCGTAATTGAGGGGGATATTGTGCTCTGCCAGGAAGTCTAAAAACTCCTGTTTTGATACATTAGCCAGTTCTGCCGCCTTGCCTAATGACAGGCTGCCATCAATATAGAAAGTTGCCGCCAACCTTTTCAAGGTCTCTGCTCTAATCATTTGTTCCGAGGCGCGTCCCTTTAAAAAAAGCTCTTTGGGCAACTCGAATTCAAGCCTTATAGTCTGACCTTGCATTTTATCACCTTCCTGCCACCATTTTACCCCAGGACTGCCAATTTATCAATACGGCCAGCTACTTACCTGATCTTTCTGCTCCTGTCCACGCTGGACACCAATCTGCTCCTGCTTTGCTTGCTCCCCCGGCCGGGATTCCCGATGCAAGGCCAAGGCCTGCCCATCCTTCACCAGGGCGTCAATGGTATCGCCAGAAGTGAACCATCTCGTGAAGTTTGCTTTCTCTTCAGACTTATTCACAAAGCCCATGCATACCTGGATGGAGATATACTTGCTGGTACTCAGGTCTGGATTTACCTCCCTCATATTTCCGGTAACACAAAAAACATCCATACCTGCGTTAAGTAAACAATTGTCCAACCCAATTTAACCACGAAGTGAAAATGCCATAAGATCCATGTCAAACCCAAAGGCGAAAGCAGGAAAACTAGCAACCCTATTACTACTACCCATGAATCAGCAATCTTTAGCGGCAAAGTATTATATATCCCTTTCACACCTAAAAGTAAACCAGTATATGAAGTTAAAGAAAGCGCTATAACTCTAGCATAATTCACCTCCGATGAAAACTTCTCCCCTAAAAAAGAAGGGTTGTAAAGAAAATGTAGGAAACTAGTCAAAGATGGCGAAATAAATACCGAATAGATAACATATTCCACTGCTAGTATTAAAAAGCCAATTGATATAAAAATAAGGGGGCCTTTTATTTGCTTGAGCGCACTGCAATTATTATTAACATCGCCGCGATTATCGTTTGGGAAACAATCGCAATTATTTTCGACTTTCCTGGTACTATTTTTGTAATAGGATCCATTATTATTATTTACCTCATATACAATATTGTCGCTTTTAGCGTCAGTTCCTATTTCAAATTGGTTCGCAAAGCCCGGCACGAATGGCACCTCCAAAAAAATGTAGTCCCTTCCTTCTGGCTCTTATCGACGAATCCACCACCTGGAGCTTTAAAAAAACTCTACCGGGATATGATAGAAAATGCCCTACCCGCCTCCTTCGCAAAAATTCCTGAAGGACATACATTGGTTGTTATCACCCATCTCGTTTCCCCTAGCGTATTAAAATATCTACCGCTAAGACCTGAATACATAGAAATAAAACCATCAAAATTCCAGAAAATCCTTGCCAGTATAGGCATGTGGCTATCTACACTTCTCAGGTTTATTTTGAGGAAAAGATGGTACAAACCCAAATTTCATAAATGGTATCGCTTAACCATAAAAAAATAACCCGGGCAAATCAGGCTCGCCCGGGCAATAATAACGGCTGGCTTCCCCCGACCTATTCCTGCCCCGGGGCCACCTGGCCAGGATTAGAGGACGGCTGGTCGCCAAGCTGGACACTAACCTGCCCCTGCTTTGCTTGCTCCCCCGGCCGGGATTCCCGGTGCAAGGCCAAGGCCTGCCCGTCCTTCACCAGGGCGTCAATTGTATCGCCGGCTTTAAACCATTTCGTAAGGTCTGTTTTTTCCCCGGGCTTATTCACAAAGCCCATCCCCACCTGGATAGAAGTATACTCGTTTGTGGCCAGGGTTAATGTCTGGCCGATATCTCCACCGCCTTTTTCGACCTTAAGAGTCAATTTGCCCGGCTCTACCGCCGTGACCGTCCCATGCCTTACCATCTTATTCATTTCTTCCTGCTGTTTTTTCGCCATCTCCATGACCTGTTTCCGTGGGGCAGATACATACTTGTAATACCCCCCGCCGAAACCGGCGGCCGCCCCAGTCATAAAAGCCCCCGCAATTATTAAAGCCAAAATATTTTTACGCATAAGCATTACTCCCTTCGCTCTTTTTTTAAATTTGCTCGCGTTTAAATACCGCCCGGGCCGAGATGTCAATCCATTTGCTCCAAAAGCTTGCACGGGGATTGATCAGGACCGGAAGCCCGGGACAGAAGTTTTCCGCATGGTAATTTACAATAGCCGTACAATAGGTCCCGTCGTCATACAGCTTGACATCCGCCGCCGGGTCAAACGGACCGGAGTAATTCTTCGTCGGAGTGGGTGCGCTGCTTATCCCTATCTGGCTCGCGCCGCTTTCCTGCGGTGGCGGGGCGTTTATCACTGTACCGCTCCGGCCGCCGTTTTTTGATACCGGTAGGGTATTGGCGATTACCTCCTTCGCTTTATCTCTAGCAAGACCGCCGTCATGGTACACCGCTAGGGTCCTTGCCGCTTCCCTGGCCGCCGAGGCAATCACCGTCTTGGTTACATAGAGGTGCACCAGCATCACGCCGGCCAGGGTAAAATACAGGACAAAAGGTGCTATTAAAAGCATTTCTAACGTAGTTATGCCTTTTTGATTTCGCACTTGGCCGGTCACCTCCCTTAAAAAAACGACCCTCCCTGAGGGGCTGCAGGGAGGGCGTATGTGGAGGAAAGGCTGGGAAAAACTGCCTCCTCCAAAAAAGAAAAGCCCACCGGAATATAACCAGGCGGGCATGCCGAAAGGTATTATGAAGGGAACTGAGGCACGATACGATTATTCCACCAGGGAATTACAAAATTTTTAGCGCCGAAATAGGTGCCAATCAAAAGTATTGTCGCCGTCCCCAGGATCAGCATCATTTCAAGGGTAGTCAACCCTTTACTGGTCTTTAAGACGGCTACTTTAGCCCCGATCCAGCAACAGGCCTTCAACACCATTTTGGCCATGGCAATCACCTCCTCTCCGGTCGGGTACAGATTAAAGCAGTAAGGCGAATGCCGCCCCGGCGAACAGGAACGGTGCCAAGGGCAGGCCCTCATGGTGCTCGCCCTTTAACTTTAGCACCAGCGCCAGGGCACCTCCTAAGATAAAAGCAAAGGAAAGAGCTTTGGCGCCGGCGGCAACACCCATGGCCGCCGCCAGTGCCGACACGAATTTGACATCACCACCTCCCATGCTTTGAGGATAAATGTAAGCCAACAGCGTCAACGGCAGGGCCAGCATTGCTCCCGCTAAGGGCTCCAACCACCGGCCGTCGAGCCACCAGAAGAAAACCCCGGCCGCGGCCAGGGTGATAGAAAATGGGTCGGGGATCACTCGTTTCTCCAGGTCGCTTAAAGCCGCCGCGAGGCCGAGGGTAAGGATTATCATCCCACGCAGGTAAGTGAGGGAAAAGTGGTTCTCCGCCAGAAGCCAGGCGGATATAAGCCCCAGCAGTATTTCTGTCAAGGGATAACGCAGGGGTATCCGCCTGCCACAGTACCGGCATCTGCCCTTCACCAGGATAAAACCCAGAATAGGTAGAAGTTCCCACCAGGAGAGGACCCTCCCGCAAGTTTCGCAGTGGGATCTGCCCCGGATTACCGTTTCCTTCCGTGGTAGGCGGTAGGCCAGCAGCCCGGCGTGGCTGGCCAGGATAGTTCCATAGATAAAACCGGCTACAGCATAAAAAGTTTTCATTGTGGCACGACCACCGCCTCCGCCATACCAGTCGAGCCCAGGGGCTTTAAAGCCTTCTCCTGGCCGTAAAGGTAAAAGAGGGGTTCGGCGGCAAAAGTTTTAAGCTTTGCCACCACCCGGACAAGGTACTTGCTGTTATCTATCACCCATCCTGTAAAGTCATCTGTAGTCGCAGCCTGCTGGACGTTGAGCTCGACCATCCTCTGCCGGCCTTCCGTACCCTCCAGGAGCCGTGCATTTTGCAAGAAGGTGAGACGGGCCGCCGCCTCCGCCGTCGGCGGGTCAATGACGGCTTGAAGACCCGCTAATTCCTGCCTTATCCCGATTATATTCCCCTTTCCGTCTGTTATCGGGACGTACCGGTACTGGGGCACTACCCGGGCGGTTAATGCTCCCGCCAAGGCGGCGGCGTCTACCGCCGTTTGCATCTGTCCCCGGATGGAGTGAATGCGGCCGATGTCCAAGGCTATCATCCCCATCAGCAGGGCTATAGGCAGCACCAGCATGGCCATAGTGGTGGCCAGTGTCCCCCGTTCGTCCACAAAAACGCCTCGAAAAACACGCATGTAACTACCCCCCGATCAAGGCTTTAATGACGCTAATGGCAATCGGTCCCAGGACAGTTAAGGCAGCAGCCGGGAAAACCGTCAGGACCACCGGGACGATGATTTTTGTTTCCATCTTCCTGGCTATTTCTTCTATGCGCGCATCCCGTGCCCGGCGCATTTCCCGTACATACCCTAAGAGCACGTTGGGCAGGTTGCTACTGCCGTGGCGCAGGGCGTTCTTGAGTGCCGCTGCGAAGTCGTCGGCCTCGGGCATGTCCAGGCGCGAAGCGAAATTATCCAGGGCACGGGGTAGGGGTGCCCCTAAGTCGTATTCTTCCAGCAGCAAAGCGATTTCCGGCCCTAAAACCCCCGGCGAGCTGGCGGCGTTACGGAAAGCGGCAATCAGGGGCACGCCGGCGCTTACGGCCAGGGCTGTCTTTTCTACAAACACCATAAACTCGCGGGTCAGGTCCCGTCGTTTCTGAGTCGCCCGGTGATCGAGCATTGCTTTAGGCAGCAAAAATCCCAATAGGGGTAAGGCCAGAGCCAGGAACGGCGGGATGAGGCCGGTCCAGGCCAGGAGCAGCGCTGCCAGCAGAGTCCCGGCACCTGCCGTCAGCCACAGGCCCAGCCATTCTTCTGTGCTAAAACTGTATCCTGCGAGCCGCAGACGGTTGCCCAGGGTTTCCTGGTCCAGTAAGTCGCGCACCGGCGGTAGTTTGCGGAAAAGGTCGCCTATCTTTATCGCCAGGCGCCGGGCCTTTTCTTTTATGGGTATCCGGGGCCGGTTAAACTCTTCCAGTGTTTCCGCCAGGGGGTTCCTGCTGCTCAGCCCGGCTAAACCCATGATCGCAAAAAATATAGCCGCGGCGGCCGTGAGAGGGAAAACCATAACCTCATACCTCCTTATCAGACCAGCTTAAAGTACCTCGAAAGCAGCATGCCGGAAAGGCCGGCGCACCAACCCAATAAAGTGAAAAGAACGCCGGGCTGGTGGTAGAATTTAAGTATGGCCAGCACCGCCACCAGCATTTCCAGCAGGCTGCAGACGACCCTGCCTTCCTCCCGGCCCAACCAGGAGGAAACGGCAGCCCGGATAAGAGCCCTGGCGATGGCCATGCCCAAGAAAGCGGTAGCCGCACCCAGGAACATGCCCGGTATTACTTGCATGAACCTTTCGACCTCAGCCTGGGCCGCAAGGAAGTTTTCCATAGCTGTTCCCGCCTTTGCTCAGAGCATATTTTCCCCAGACTTCAGAATGCGGGCGACCATGATGTGGCCAGCGGCCAGGCAGCCTACACCGGCTAGGAGCACCAGGCGGCCCCTGGCCGTTGACACCACATCCCGGTATTCCGGCATGGCCAGGTACATCGCCAATCCCAGGAGCACCGGTATAAATGTCACGATGGCAAAACCCAGTCTTACATCGCCGGTGGTGGCGGCAATCCGGGCTTTAAGGCGTTTGCGCTCGCGCACGAACTCGGCGGCGCCTTCCAGGAGGCGCACGGCGTCGGTCCCACCGCCGGCTTCGGCCAGGAGGGCTAACCCGTCCGCCAGGACATAGGCTTCCGGCAGATCGATTCTTACCGCCATATCTTTGACGGCCTTTTCAAAAGGCACTCCGGCGTTGACGTCGTCACGCACCCGGTCCATCTCGCCTTTGATAGGTTCGGGTGAGGTTTCCGCAGCGTACTGGACGGCCTGGAGGGGGGAACCGCCGGCCCGGATGGCCGAGGCCAGGTTATCCACCACCCGGGCCAGCTGGGCCAGGAAGAGGGACTGGCGGCGGCGTTTTTTTAACTTAATGTATAGCCGGGGTGCGAAGATAAAGGCCGCCAAAGCGATGACAGCCACCAGGACCGGGTTGCCAAAGGTGAGGGCTATAAAGGCTCCAACCATGCCTGCCGTCACGGCCACCGGCAGCATGTCTTCATCCGTGTGCCAGAGCTCGGCCAGCAGGTTATGCTCCTTCGTTTTTTTCTGCCGTGCTATCTGCCGCCGGTGGGTGGCAATGATCTCGGTCAGAGGGTTGCGGGTGCAATAGGCGATAACCCCGGCGGTAAAGAAAAATATCGCCATGAAGACCACAAGGAAAAAGAAGGCCAGCACTAGAACACCACCTTCTTTTTGTTGAAAATACGGGGGTCGGCTACCTGGCTCAGTTTTTTACCGTCAAAACGGAAGATTGTCCGGGGATCCGGTACCCGGCCGGCGGGAGTTTCCCGTATCATCACCTCGGCCACCTGGACGATTCTTCTCTCCCGGTAGTTCCCTTTAATCACCTTCGTGGCATGTAACACAACGTCAACCGCCCCGGCTATACGATCCAGGGCCGCTGCCCGGCCTTCAACCTGGCCTTCCCGCGACATGATCACCATGGCCGGCAGGCGCCCCATAACCGCATCCACTGCGTCTATGGCGTGAAAGGTGGTCATAGCCGGATGTCCGACGCACATGGCCTGCAGTACGTAATAGGCCTCGGCGCCCCGGCACTCCCCCAGGATAATCCAGTCCGGCCGCAGACGCAGCATGGCCGTCTGGGCCAAACTTACGATGCTTACTTCACCCTGCCCGTCCAGGCCGGGCGGCCGACTTTCAAAACAGCGGACGTTTTCATGCTGGGGCTGCAGTTCGGCTATATCCTCAAAGATGATTACGCTGGCGTCCGTGCCCCAGGTTTCCGTCACCAGGGACAGCAGGGCATTCAGGATGGTGGTCTTGCCGCTACCCATGGGGCCGGTCACCACCACATTCAGACCCCTGGCGATCACTTCACGCAAATAGGCGACTAGTTCTTCCGTTATAGCATCGTTGTTTATCAGGTCCTCCAGGGCTATGGGGCGAGGGAAGCGGCGGATAACCATAGTAGTGCCGCCCCTGGCTATCGGCGGGATGATGACGTTTACCCGCGAGCCGTCGGGCAGCTTGGCGTCTACCACCGGCTCGGATTCGTTTACCCGCCGGCCGCAGGACATGACGATCTTTTCCGCTACGGCCCGCAGGTGCTCTTCATCGCGAAACCGGGTTTCCGTTTTTTGCAGGCTACCGTTGATCTCAACGTAAACTTTATCATAGACGGGCACCATAACTTCGGTGACGTTGCGATAACGCTCTTCTGTGGGGAAGATGTAGCGCTGCAGCGGCCCGTACCCTAGCATATCGCTGACCACGCTGTCCACCAGAGCCGGGGTGGCTCCCCTTTCCATCATGGCGATGCCGCGCAGGTAACCTTCGTGGTTGCGGGGATCCTTCAGAGCTTTGGGGTTCTCCCGCCGCGCCCTGGCCAGCACCCGGGCGCGCAATTCTTCGACTTCGTCGTTTGTTAAGCAGGTTTGCTCGCTGTACAAAAGCTTTGCCGCCAGTGATTGGGCAGCCATTATACTCCACCTCTCTTTTCTTATCGCGCTGCCCTGCGACCCGGCGTTATTCGCCCCAGCCAGGCCAGCAGTCTATTTTTCCTGTTGGCGGCAGGGTTCGTCATCTCCAGGCCCAGGACAGCTCCGGTCAGGGCCAACATTTTTTGTGCAAAGGCGCTCTCCGGACGGGCCAGGACCACCGGGCCTTCGGCTTCAGGGTCATTTAGGCAAGCCAGGACGCTGTCATCTTCCGGTATGGCCTCCGGAAAGGCCGGAATGCCGCCGAACTGGGCAGCAATGTCGGCCGGTCTAAAAGGTACTTTAGCATTGGTCCGGTTTAATACTACCTGGATAGAGGCCAGGTTTATTTGCAGTCTGGCCGCCGGCCGTAAGAACCGGCTTTCGGTACGCTTGATGACCCCGATCTCCGGGGTAACTACAAGAAGGATCGTCGTCGCCGTTTGCAGGGTTACCAGGGTGGCGTCGTCTTCTACCCTGGTGCTCAGGTCCACCACCACCAGGTCGAAGTATTGATCCAGGATGGACAACACACGGACCATTAACTCGCCGCTGATGCTTTCTGCCCCCGTCTGTTGAGGTGAGGGCAAAAAGTACAGGTTATCTGTCTTGCCGGGGACTTTGACCAGCATCTTTTCGACCACATCCCATCCGGGGAGGCCCTGTAGGCTTTGCCAAACCAGGAGGTTTTGAGTCACGTTTTCCGGCACCCGCAGCCAGTCACCGGCCGTCTTTGCCCCGCCTATGTCGCCGTCTACCAGGACCACCCGGTACTTCAGGCCTTTTCCTTGTACCCAGGCGGCGGCACAGGCCGCCAGGTTGGCTGCGATGGCCGTCTTGCCGACCCCGCCCTTGACGGAATAAACGGCCACCCTTTGGTGTTTCAAGGGCCTCAAGGCCGCAGTTTTCGCCGCCAGGTATTCCTGGCTGGCCGCCTGTAATACCTGAGCCTCCGCAGGCTCCCGACCGGTAAGCGAACCAACATCCGGCATGGCGGTGCCCAAGGCGCGCACCATGTCGGCCGCCGCCGAACGGTAACCGATGATCCGCACGCCTTTGGCGGCAGCCTGGGCGAATAGGGCGGCGGTGGGCTTCAGGTTATTCAGGGCCAGGTAAAAGCGGCGGTTGCGGTATAGCTCTGCCGCATGGAAGGCGAATTCTACCCCCTCCTGCCCTGGAAAACCGACTACCACCTCCCTGGCATTTGCTTCCTGGAGCATGGTCGTAGCCGTCATAGTATCGTTGGCCACCCCTACCACCGGGTAGGGGAAACCTTTATTGAGGAACATGCCAGTAAATTCTTTGTCGCCGAATATAAGAAGCAATTGATTATCACCCGCCTTTTGGCCTAAAACAGGATCTTACGGGGGGTAAGAAGAAATATAACCCGGAGGATTTACCAGGTTTGAAAATAGCCTAGTAATAAGGCGAACAACCAAAACAAAACTGCTAGAAAATTCAAGCGTAAAAGTAACCCAATATCGTTAGCTTGGTAATATCTTAAATACCATATTGCCTCTTCCACACTTCTCGCGTCCTTTATCGCTTCTTTAAACTCTTTAAAGGTGGTCGGGTAATGTTGAGGTTTTATCGCAACTGGATTTTTTTTACTGTTTATTTTGTTTACTCCCTGTGGATTGCCAATCTGTACCCGTGGATCGGAATCATAACTATATTGGCCATATTTCTTTGTCTTTTGTTGCTTATGCTTCTGCGCATACAAAAACCTAAACAAAAAGATCCTCCTGAATGCCTTATTATAGGGTTCGGTCCTATTATCTTGTTTGGACTTTTCCTTCTTTATGTTGGTCTTTCCGGGCATGCCATATCACGCCCCCTTTATCCCTTTAGGTATATTTGGGGGTTATTTGTCTTTATTTCGCTTTTTTCTTTTCACTTATGGGTTCAGGCGACGTCACAGCTTGGGAAAAATTTTGTTGATGGTATTGCTACCCCGGAAAAACTTATAACGCATGGTCCATATACTTTAGTTAGACATCCAGTATATTTGGCTTATAATCTACTCTATCCAGTTGTATTTCTAGGCGCTGCCTTATTAATTAAAAACAACTTGATTTTACCTTTCTCCTTCTTAGCATCTCTTACTTCCAATATATCCTTCTACTGGAGGGCTAAAATGGAAGAAGATTATTTAAATAAAGTATTAAGTGATACCTATTATTTGTATTGCCGCCAGACCCCGATGCTTTTCCCAACCAAATTAAGCCTTGTTCGTTATTTAAAAGAGCCAGTAAAACATTCTTAATAACCTACTCCCTAGCCTTCTCTAAAGTGCAAGCCAAGCTGCTGCCGGACGCCAGGGCATTAAGTATCTGGTTAGCCTGCTCCGGCGTCACTGCCAGGACTACCCCTTTGGCATTCGGGTTAGTGCTTGTGGTATCCCCTCCCGGCGTGGCCAGGACAGGCACTTTCGTTGCAAGGAGTTCGGCCCCTGCCTTATTGCCGGGATTGCCGTTATTTTTTATTAAGGCATAGACGTTAACGAGGTCACCCGGTTTGACGCTGCTCCCAACAGTAGTGTCATTTTTGGCCTCAATACTTAAGGCTACCGTTCCGGGATAAGCCTTCAGCTTGCCGGCCAGGCCGGCGGCCATGGGATCGGCCAGCATTGCCGTGGTGAGCGGGAGGCCGGCCGGAATAAAGCCTTGGCTGGCTTTACCTACTACCCCGGCCGGGCTGCGCAGCCAGCTATTGCCCACAATTCTTGCCGGGAACTCCTTAATGGTCAGGTCACGCTCACCGATGAGCTCATTAGGTTTAATATCACGGGCGGCTACCACGACCGGGGTGAGTTCTAAATAGGAATTAAGGGTGGTAGTTGCTGCCAAGGCCGCCACTACCGCGCATACAGACGCCAGTACGAGGAGAAGGCGATAGTTTTTTAAGAAGTGCATTAGCTTTCACCCCTTTCGGGCCACAGGAGGGCCGCCAGGTTACCGATACCGGCGGCGATGGCGTCGCTGCCCGGAGAAACTATAGCCGGCGTCATGTTGGCAACCGTAGCCTGGCAGCCTTCTTGGTCTTCGAGGATAACTATTTGGGGCTCTTGGCCCAAGACGTCTTCTACTACTGAGGGCCAGATGCTTAGGGATGTTGCCGGAACCCGGTTGGCTACCAAAACGCCATTTTCCACGTTCGCTTGTTGCTTGCGGACGTATAACACCCGCAGGTCGCCGCCTATAACTTCTACCTGCCGGGAAAACGTACCCCAGGGTACAGGCAAGTTCGCGGCGTCGATAAGCACACGGTAGCCGTTCCTGGCCAGGCTGGTCAGGAGGCTCCTTAATTCAACCGGGTTATATCTTACGGGTAGCCATAACTCGCCCCAAGGCGTCGTAGCATACCGCCAGTTTCCCTGGTGCTCCAGGGAAGTATTGCCCATGTGTAGCATAGCCATAGGCGGCGTCTCCAAGTCTATTACCGCTACTTGTTCCCCCTGAGATGTAAGATAAGCTGCCAGGGCGGCCACCAAGGTGGTTTTCCCGACCCCGGCGCAGGGACTTACCATAGTAATTATCAATTCCTTATAAGGCGCAAGGGGGGACCAGTCGATATCTTCTTCTGCTACTTGCCCTGCAGCCGGGGCAGGTTCTCCCGGGGACGGCCAGTATTCTTCCCCTGCCCGCCCGGTTGTCCTTTCGCTATCCCTTCCCCGATCCTTTTCATTGGCCTGGAGGGATGCGCCTTCAGGATTTTCGTTTTCATTGCCGTCGCTTTCGTAATAGACCAAGGGGGCGGGCCGGGCGTCTTTGCCTACTGCATCTTCCAGAACCCTGGCGATAGCCGGGGCGGTAATACCTCCTTCGTCAGCGAATAAGATAAATTCTTCCTGGATGCCCAGGGCACCGGCCCGGCGGGCGATATTTTTGCCTTCCCGGTCCTTCTTGCCGGCCACGATAACCGTAACCGGAAGGCCGCCCCTGGCCAGGACTTCCTCGAGGATTTTCACCGGGTCCTCTACCCCGCCTATCCGAGATTTACGCACGGCCACTACTACGTCGGGCAGCCAACCGTCACTGATCTCGGTCTGGATATCAGCCTCGGGATAGCGGGCTTTGAGCCAGGCCACCGCCGGGGTCTGGCCAGCGGCCAGCAAGAGTTTCTTGTTTTCCAGCATTTTTCAACAAACTCCTTTCGTCCTGAGTTCTCGGAGGGCATTTAAAAAAGCCGAGCCTTTACGGCCCAGGCGCATCAGGGGGATTGGTTTCCCTTCTGCAAACATCCTGTCTACCAAGGGGTCGTAGGGTATGACTCCGGCTAACTCCAGGCCCACCCTTTTGGCCACTTCTCGCGGTTTTAGTGGGGGCAGGGGCTGGGTCTGGTTGACTACCAGGCGGGTAACGGGCCGGATATGGAGTTCATCCATCTTACCGGCCACAAAGGCCCGGACGGCGGCCACGGCCGCATGGTCGCAGCTGGCCATGAGGATTATATGACTGGCAGTTTCTAAGAAGGCCCTGGTGTACAGGGGCAATTCCAGGCGCCCCGGAGCATCGACCAGGAGGAGGTCGTAGTCACCTGCAAGTTTTTTGATGTTGTTTTTGGCATCGGTTAAGCTCAATGTCGGGTTGTCGGGAAGGGAAGGCACCAGGTCCAGGCCCCAGGGGATCTTTTGAGGGCTTGCAATGTCCCCGGTGGTGGCTATCCCCAGGGCCATGCCGGTAAGGGTCCGGCCGCCGGGGTCGGCGTCCACCAAACATATTTTTTTCCCTTCTTTCGCCAGCATGGTACCAAGGTTGGCAGTTACGGACGTCTTACCCACGCTGGTCTTGGAGGAATAGACGACAATGATCGTTCCCTTTTTATTCCCTTTCCCGTTTGAACCAGAGTGAGGCTGTACCTGATCGCCACTGATTTCCCAGGGCGTTATCTCGCCTGCCAGGGCCAGTGCTTTTTCCGGGGTGATGGCGGGAAGGCCCTTGCTTACGGCCAGCCGCCATACCGCCAACCCGTGGCCGACAATATATACCTTTGCTCCCGGCGGGATTTTGCTGGGACCTGCCTCTTCAGGCGCCAGGAAGATGAGTTTCGCCAAAGGGGATATTTCACCGCCGTCCCAGGACCGGGCGCCGGGGATGGTGATGCCTATGTCCCCTACGGTATAGATGTGGCAGGGGGTTTTTTCATTTACCCCTTCCCGGCCTTTCTTGCACTTCTCTTTATGCTTGAGTTGCGCCAGGAATTTCTGTACCCACATCCTCTTGCTCCTTTCTCCTGCCTACCTATTTCCTGAAGGTATTTTCAGCCACTCTTCCGGGTTGGCCGGCCAGCCGTTGATGTAAACGCTGAAATGCAGGTGGGGGCCGGTGGAAAGGCCGGTATTGCCTATGTAGCCGATGACCTGGCCGGCCTTCACCTTTTCCCCTTTTCTCACAGCTATATCCGCCAGGTGGCCGTACATGGTCTTAAGGCCGCCATGGTCCAGGATTACGCAAAGGCCATAAGCAGCGTTCTCTCTATCCCAGAGCACCCTGCCATCTTGCACTGCAAATACCGGCGTGCCTTCCGGCGCCGGTAGATCTATGCCGTCGTGAAAGCTGTATTTTTTTAGAATCGGGTGCCAGCGCATGCCGTAGCTGTCGGTGACAGTTTTATATTGGGCCGGAAGGGGCCAGGCACCCTGGCCTACCGGTAGCATGGTGGAGGCGTAGGCCGCCGCCTGGCTCATGACCATATCCACGTACCAGTTGGCGTGGTTATAGGCGAAGATTGCTCCCCGGGGGTCGGTGGCGAAGCCGTTGGCTTTAAGCATGTTGGCGGTGGCAAAGATGGCGTCGTAGGGGTTATAGGGGTCCATCCGGCCGTCCCCGTCGCCGTCCTGCTTGTATTGCTCCCAGGTGCCCGGCATGAACTGCATGAAGCCTATTGCACCGGCGCTGGAGGGTCCCATATCACGCCCAAAGTCTGATTCTATTTTGGCAACGGCCGCGAGTACCGCCCAGGATACACCATATCTTTCCTGGGCTTCAATGAAAATAGGCAGGTACTGGGACGGTATATCGGCCACGGCGAAGGCCGTCGGGGTACCGGACCTAAAACCGGTGATTTTGCCCTGTTCGCCCATTCCGAGGGCCAGGAAAAATATGAGGACCAGGGATATAAGCAGGGCTGGAATAAGAAAAAAGATGCCTACCGCCAGGTATTCAATCTTTATGGCCAGGGCCTCCCTGGCCCTGGTCGCTTTGGCTATGTTGATTGCTGTCATCGCTGCCATCGGGTCCATAAATATCCCCCCATCAAAAAAAGGAGCCCTGCTTCAGGCTCCTATTCGTGGTCCCCACGGTAGCTGCCTTTCATCCCCTTCCTTACGGAGGGGGGACTTCCCGGCAGGAGAAGTTAAATTACCCGGGAATGGCTGGCCGCCTCCTGTTCCCCATGCTTGGGCTCTCCCCGTAGTACTAAGGACTGGCTCTATTCCTTACTATCCCGCTAATCAACTTTCCCGTTACTACTAGCGGTGTCTTCCATTTCTTCGTGGGTTCCTCAAATAAAAGCTCTAGTCTTTCAATGTTTTCATCCAGCTTCACAATAACAATATGCCGCGTCAACCGCGCCTCGTTGCCGGAATCTACCGCCATTTCCCGTGGTTCAGTGAAAGTATATGAATAACACTTGCCGCGAATCTTCTCGCCGTTTTTCAAGGTTATAATGACTTGCGGGACCACTTTCTTTTCTCGAAGTCTCAACAACTCTACATCAAGAAAAGAATCGGCAAGAATTCTTGGCTGTTGACCCCTTTTCCATGGAGGAAACCGCCCTTCCTTTAATAGTCTTGAGAGATATCCCAATATCATACTGAGACAGTAAAATACTCCCACGTAATATAATGTGGTAAAAGCCAAAGAAATTGAGCGCTCAAAAAGCACTTGTATGCCGTTAAATATTAGAATGATAAGCCCATTAAAAAGGTTACCTAGTTCCTCAGTCTGGTGGAATACTATCCCAATTGTAGACCATAAAACCAATATAAAGAGCGACAAAAGTAAACCTATCATGAAAGCGTCTATCACTAGGGAATACACCGGTCTCTTTTCACGAAACCCTTTTGCTGCCCAGATGTACATCAGGCCGGGGAAAATACATAGGTAAATGAGCGCTCCAGGAAGGTTAATCCATTTCGTTATGTCTAGGTCCACAGAGGTCACCACCAAAACCGGAAAAATCAAGGAAGCCCCCTGCCATTTCTTCTTCGGTTAGGAAACTATAACGTTTCTTTTTGCCGCTGATAAACGTTTTGATACCCTGTATAATAGTTTTGAGGGCCTGTATAATAGTGGCTATCAACGCGCAAGGCAGGGCAGGGATGATCCAAAGGGAGGCAAACCATGCAGGAGCGAAGTAAAACATGGTTCCGCCAATAAATATAATCGTCAACGGTACCAAAATTATAAAGTCCAAACTATCCACTTCAAAGCCTAAAACCCGCACCAACAACCCTATAATCGCAAGACAAAAAGCAGCATATAAAGCATAAATTATTTCATTCGTCGGAAATTCTTTATCCAGGATCCATGTCCAGTATTTCTCCCGGAAGCAACTGAGCACTTGTAAAAATTTCCTAGCCATTGTCCTTTTTCCTCCTACTTACATTTACTCAAGTAATTTAAAAGCAGCAGGCGCTGATTAGCGTTCCTGCTGCTTTTTGTTTGCTACCGGCATCCTGGAAAGGCGCTACCGCGCTTTCTCTAAGCCCCGAGCGGTGCTAGTAAGTTTAGCAGCAGAGGGCTCCTTGGGCCGGGGGATAGCTTGAGTAGTGGGGGCTACCTGCCCGGCAGGAGGCCCTAGCAGCACCGGAATTGCAGGTTTAGCCAGCGTAACGGTGGTAGCGGCCGTACCATCAGGCCTAGCTTCAGGCCGCCTGGGTTCCCTGGGCGTAAGGGGCGCTTCCTGGTTGACTATAGACTGGGAGTCGAAGCTGACAGGCTCCGGCACCTGTTTGGCGGGGCTCCGAGTTTGCCCCTGATTTTGGGCTATAGCTTTCGGGCCTACCGCTGGCGGCAAATTGCCGGCTTCCCTGCTCTCTCCCAGACGTATTCCCCCCGCTGGTTGGCTGGCGGCCGGACCCGCCACGGCCTGCACCTCTCCCTGTACGCCTTCTTTAATTTTCTTGCCAGCAGTTAGGGCCATATTTACTGCTGCCGTGACCCCCGCACCTGCAGGAGTCGCGGCCCCATCAGTAGCAATGGCGGCAACCTCCTTCTTGATGGCAGTATTGCTGTTGGCCTGCCTGGAGTTAATGATTCCTTTGGGTATCGCGCTGGTGGTATCCAGGGAGGTGTCATAGGTATTTTCTTTTTTTATTATCATGAAGCCGGTTTCTTCATGGCCGTCGCCCAGTTCTTTGAAGGGGTAGCCCTGGGGCGGCTGGCCCTCCCATACTTCCGGCTCCGGTTCGATGTCGATGGTGACCGGGCCTCCGGAAGGCAGCTGCTTGGCATTGGAAGGCCGGGGCGGCGGGGGCGGCATTTGCTCCCATACGCCGCCTAAAGCAGCGTCTTTGTGATCATCATCAGGGGGGCTTCCCCCCGTCCCCCTGTTATGCCTGGCAATCCACCAGTCGCTGATCATGTCGGCCAGGCCAAGGCGGCGAGCTATGGCCGCGTTGGCCTGGATTATGCGCTCGGAAACTTTTTCGTGATACCTTGAGGCGCCTTCCTGGACGCTCTCCATGATGAGGTTTAAAAACTTTTTGCGGAAGATAGCGGCCGCCAGGAATATGGCGGCTTGCAGGATCATGGCTAATCCAAGCATTAACCTATCACCGCCTTCGTAAAGCTGGTGGCCACCACCAGGACCAGGGACAGGTAGACGCCATAAATGAGCTTTACCGCAAAGAAGCCGATTAGGGTGCGGAAGTAGCGGCTGGCCAAGGACCAGCCGGTTTCCGGGATCATCAAGGCGAACAACGCCAGGGGCAGCACCAGCAGCAGTGCTGCCAGGACAGCCTGACAAACAATAATGCTGAGGCCTACCAGGCCGATCAATATTGCAAACCCGATGGCCGGCAGGAGGCTCAGCAGTGCCGTTTCGACATGGTTCAAGGTATTAGCGGGGTTGAAACCGATCATGGTCCCGGGATGAAGCCCGTGGTCGATGTCTTCCCTGACTACCAATAAGTAGCGTTTATTTGGCCGGCCCAGTATATCGGCCACAGCATCCCGGGCGTCGCCGCCGCAGCCCAGGAATAAGGTATCGATGCGCATACCCGGCTGGATCTTGGCCAGGCTTTCGGCCGGGAAGGAGCTTTTATCCATTTTATCGTATTCGTCCTGGGTAAGTTTTAGTTTGCTTTCGTCTGCCGTGCCGAACATGGCCACCGCCCAGGGCCGGGCGATGATCGTATCCCAAGCCGTTTGCCCGGCGACCACCAGGCCACGATCGATGGGATTGCTGATGTTTACATTCTGTCCCTTGGCGGTATAGCTGCTGATGGTGCCCAGGAACAGGCCGGCGGTGCTGTCGGTGAACCGGGTGAAATCACTGATAAGTTTTTCCGCGTTGGCGCTGAAAAAGAAAACACCCCCCACACCTAAAGTTGCTATTAAGATGGATCCCAAAACGGAAACAGCCTGGCCGCGTAAGAGCTTAAAGACACTGTAAATCATTAACAGGCTCATGCCTAATATGAGCAAAACTGGCGTCAGGTCGTTTTGGGGGTTGGTGAAGATATCGGCCACACCCCGGGACACCCAGGGGATCATGCCGCTGACGATATCCGTATGGAAAGCCAGCACCATGACGTTGATGGAGGTTCGGGTTATAGATTTGCTTAAGGCGAATATTAAATTGGCGATCATGTCGCCGATGGCGCTGGTGGCATACTGGGCGGTCGGCACCATGCCCAGGTATTTATCAGGTGCGTAGTGGTAAAAAACGTATCTACCCAGGGGCCAGTTCTCCCAGATAGCGTTTTCAGGTTTGGCGATTTCCGCCAGGCCGGCGGCCGCCGCCCCGGCACCTACGGTCAGGAGCCCGAAAGGTCCCGCTGCAGTGACAGCCGTAGCTGTTGTAGCCGGGTTCAGGAAGGTGATGCTGGCGATATTGAACATCTGCCCTTCAATGGCCTTCTCGGCTTCAATATCGCCCTGGAGGTTCCAATCTTTGGCCGGTTGATCGCCGATGCCCGCCAGGGCGGCGGGCATCGGTAGGTTAAGCGTTATAATAAGCGCCAGGAGCAACAGGGTTATCTTCTTCCCCACTCAACCCTTCCCCCTTATTCCCTCAATCGCCTTACACAAATTTCCATTTATGCTCAACCAATTTTTGGTTCCTTCCCTTGCTTCCCCGGCGTGGTATCGAACACCTGCAAGAGGTATTCCGGCCGGGGGTCGATGTATACCTGGCCGATGCGGCCCATGGCATCCTTCATGATGCACCAGCCGCTCTCCAGGGAACGAAAGAGGTTAGCCAGGCCGGCCCCTTTCTTCCCTTCCTCTTCTTCTACATCGGCGCCCAACAGCTCTAAATTACTACGTATCTCGCTTTTATCCTGCGCCCGGAAGCACAGGACATAGCTGACGTTGTTTTTAATCGTCTGCATGCTGGCCACGTCGCTGGCGTTCTGGGTGGCCAGGATGGGGATGGCGTTATAGCTCCTGGCCCCCATGCGGATCAGTTCGTCCAACAGGCGAGCACCTTCGGAAATGCCGGCCAACATCCAAACCTCATCAAAGATCTGGCCTTTGATGACCTGGGTCGGTAGGGAAAAGGTCGCCTCCCGGGCCATGGCCGCCGCCAGGTAGAGCATAGCCAGTCCTTGGCGCTCGCTTTCGGTAATCCGGCCGGCCAGTAGGTTCTGGGCGGTGCGCGGCAGGGGCAGGCCCTGGAGGCTAACCACCGTGACGGGGGCGATCTCCTTTTCCCTTCCTCTGCCGAATACCAGGTGGCCCAGGAAACCGTCCCGCAGGGATTCTAAAAGCAGGGCGCACTGGCCGGCCTCCCGGGCGACCTGGGGATGGGCCTTCTCCCTAGCCATCCGGCTCAATTCTTCTAGGCAGGCCTGGAGGTTGCGCTCTTCCGGCGGCCGGGCAGCTACTCTCTCCACCGCTTGGGACACGGCCACCCGGCGCACGTCGTTGTCCTCGCGGAGGTTTAATGCAATGCTTAAAAAGTCCAGAACGATCCCTTTGGCGCGGCGCTCGTTGGACGCCAGCATGAAGGGGTTCAATTCCTGGTCACCGCCGGGAGAAAGGTCGATACGCTTAATAGGAAACAGGCGCTCGTATGCTCGATATTCGTTCTTTTTGGGGTCGATGACAAACAACACGCCGCCGGCCAGGCGGATGAAGTAGCCCATGGTCTTGATGGTCATACTCTTACCCCCGCCCAGTCCGCCGGTGATAAAGACGGCGTTAGAACGGCCCAATTCCCGGGCAGCGTAGCCAGGCCGCCACCAGACCGGAGCAGCTCCTGACCACCCCAGAAAAAAACCCTTGCCGTCGCCTGTTTCCAGAGAGATATGAGGACCGGCGGCGGCGATGAAGCCGGGGTCACACTCGATCAGGGGCGCGGCCGGCGGGGCGCCGGGCAGAAAAGAGTACAGGCACTTGATCTGGTCGCCTACCGGCCGGACGGCACGGTAGCCGGAAGAGGTGTATCTCTCTATCGTCCTGGTTGCCGTAGCCCGGACCGCTTTCAGGTCCTTGCCGGCTACGGCCAGGGTGACGGCCATGGCTGCTAAGGGCTGGCCGGCCTGGATTTTGCTTTCCAGGAAGCGTCCCTCGGCCAGACCGTATTCTTCGTCTAAGCTTGGTTCATCCCGACCACGTAAAGCTTCTTCAATCTGGCCTCTCAGAAAGCGTCTCCGGCTTTCTGTTGCCTTTTTGGCCTTGAAGGGCCGGGTAACCCGGAAATGGACTACGGCATCAATGGCCGCTTCATTAACATCCAGGCTGGCCAGCCATTCGGCGCCTGTCTCCGGTATGCTTTTGGGCAGATCGGGAAAGGTGATAAAAACCTGGTAATGGGTTTCGTCATTGCCTTCGGTTATGACAAGGTAGCTTGGGCGTTCTTCCAAAAGGCAGCCGTCGCTGAAGGCGCTGATCAGGGCCGGGGTGAAGCGGCCAGCGTTACGGGACGGCAAGGGCGGCGGCAGGACTCCTACCCGGTGGGTATTGCGGCGGATGATGAAGTCCAGATCGCCGAAATCTGCACGGCCGGCGGTGATGTTCCTAATGTGGTGGTACAATTCTTCTTCCGCTTCCACGGCCTCCTGCAGGCGTCTGGAAGAGAGCAACCACTTTTCCGACCGAAGAAAAGTCCCAACTGCCAGGTCGCAGGCTTCGGCCAGCAGAGCTTTAATATCCTCCAGCCGGGGATCCAGGCGCAACTGTAAGACCAGGTAACGGCGCCGGCGGCGGGCGCCATAGCTCAAAGCCTGGCGCACGGACTGGGCGTGGCGGGAGGCCTCCAGGGCCACTTCCCGGGGGAGATCGTAAGAGACGCCGGCCGCCGCCAGGTAGCCGCCTTCGTCCAGGCGCAGTTCTTCGCAGAGCAGGAGAAGCTGGCCCTTACCCTCATAGCCGTAAAAGCTTTCTTCCAGGCGTCTGATAACCATCTGCCTTTCCGCCAGGGGCAGGTGGTTGTAGGCCTCGCCTTTGAGGCGGTAGACGGCGTAGGCTTCACCCTGGTTGTTGAAGACGATGTTGTTCTTGAAGGCGATGAGAGGAAATTTCACCGTCCTTTCCGTGCCGGAGGCCCCGCCCCTTTAGGGCTGGGGAGAAAGGCACGGTTGGCACCTCCTTTGTCGTAATATAAGATATAACCATGAAGCTCGTCAAAACTATAAGGTGTAAGCTCCAAGTCGATAATAAACAGGTAGCTATCCTCCTGGAAACCCTGCAGAGGTTCGCCAATGCCTGCAATGACATCCTCCCCATCTCTCAGGAAAACCACACCATCAATAAGGTCAAACTCCAGCACCTGTGCTACCGCGTCATCAAGGAAAAGTACGGCCTGCAAGCCAATCTGGTCATCCGCGCTATCGCCCGCGTATCCGAAGCCGTCAAGAAAAAGCGGAAACTGTCGAAACCCAGGAAGTTTAAACCCACGAGTATGAGCCTCGACCAGCGCACCTTCTCCTTCAATGAAAAACGCTGGGAAGTCTGGGCCTTCGGGCAATTAGGCAGGTTTATCGAGTACAAGGCTGGTGAGCGCGGTATAGCCGTGGTCTACGTTTACCCCCGCCATACTAGTCAGCGCTGCCCGAGGTGCGGCAGTACCAACCGTGGTAACAGGCACGGGCACCTTTTCCGTTGTAGCTCCTGTGGCTTTGCCGGCCATGCAGATATAGTCGCCGCAGTCAATATCCGCCAGGTCTATCTTAAGACGCTGGCGGATGGGCCTCCGTCAGTAGGCCCCGAAGCGGCTTCGAACCGCAAGCCCCTAGCTTTGGCTATGGGGTAACTGACGGATATCCCTCCAAAACAAAGAGATGGAACTATCTCTTCTTTCTCCAGTTTCCCCAGGGAGCGACTACCAGTTGTCCGCTATCCAGCCGTACGAGCATATTTCGCGGCCCTGGCCCCTTTGCCATTACCAAAACAATGCCTGTCTGCCCGTACAATGGGTGATTGTGATCGCGATTAACATAGCGCACTAACAATCTTCTTCTACCTCCATTACCTGCCAATCCAGGTGTTGGCGGCGGTGGCGGGCGACTGCCCGGCCAGAGTAATCGGTCAATTTCGGCCGGAAAAGGTATTCAGCCAAGCCCAGAATGAACAAGGGTAAGAACTTGCCTTGGGGGTCGGACTGGGACAGCAACCATGCTGCCGCTCCGGCAACGATTACCGCTCCGATCCAGGGGTGAACCGGGTACAGCAAGCGGCCCAGGGGCCAGAGAGGCAGGTAGAGTACCGCAAATATGGCCAGGGTTTCCAGGGATAGCCCCCGCGGCAGGGTGCGGTCGCCGATGTTATGGATCTTGAACCTGATATGGAATAGCGACTTGTAGCTTTTAAATAGGCGTATTTCCTGTTTCTCCATAATAGCCACCTCAAAAAAACAGGCAGCCCATATAAAGGCTGCCTTGCTCGCGAAAAAGTTAGTTTACGGTGATGAACTGGTGCTGCCGCCGAATAACGCGACAACTGCTTTGCCGATACTATCCATAATTCCCGGCGTAGTTATTGCGATTAATACAGCACCGACAATAATTATGACCATCATAGCTGCTACTTGATTTTTAAAGAAAGCCCACATAGCCCCCACAAGAACGCCGATCATGACTAATATCTTGGCCAAATCCAGAATGCTCTGTGCACCGGCCTTGAGATCGTAAGCGTAGGCGATATTAGGGGCCAGCACGCCGCCGGCAAAGGCCAGCAGGCCGGCCAGAAGCGCGGGTCCTAAGCGCATTAAAAAGGGAAAATGCCGGTCGAAACGCAAGGTTCATCAACTCCTTTGGGAAGTAAAATATTTAGTCTTAGTCCGCTTCACTGCGGCTGGGCGCTCAGGTCCTCTACCAGATAACTCCCCCTTTCCATCTTGATTTTGAGAAAAATTCTTTGCGCCAGGTTACCGGCTCCGGGCGCAGATATCGTGGCCCGGACGCAGGCCCTGGTCGGATTAGTGCTGCTGTCTACAAGCACTTCATCGATACTCTCCAGTTTCCAACCGCCAACGGCGGTTACCACGGCCCCCGGCGCCAGGAAGTTTGCCAGGGACCCGCCGGTATAATAGAGGTTTAGGAACTGGTTAATGAAGGTTATAAATGACTGGGAGGCGCTTTCGTTATACCCGGGTTCTTTAACCACCCCTTCCCCTTGATTGTTGGCGATAATCACCGGGAGACCGACGGCTTGGGCTTGGTTTTCTTTTACTTGGACGGGAACTTCTACTTTGAGTAGGTAATCCTTCCAAACCGGCACAGCCTTCTGCTGATCCAACGTACCACCCTGTTTCCAGCGCAAGAGGTCTTCCTGGGTTACAGGGACGTTGACCGGGGCGGCAGCTTGGGCTTCGTCCGGGGTAACCGGCACCAGCCGACGCAGGTGCAGCAGTACCTGTACCCGGTACTGTGGCTCCAGGTCATTTACCGATATGACCGAGGCCGACACCACTTCCTGGATGCCGTCTGGGAGGATAAAGCCGCCAGCGTTTTTAAAAAAGGCTCCCAGGCGGCGATTGTAATCGTCCGGGCTGCCGTTCCAGGTGGCCCATTCTACGGCCAGCGCCCGGGCGACTTCCCGGGCGCTATTGATGGCCTGCTCCTGGCTGCGGGTGATGGCGTTAGCGGCAATCTTGCCGGCGGCCAGGCGGACGATGTTGGCGCTACGGATCGATAGAAAGGCGCCGCCGAAGAGCAGCAGCCAGAAGAGCCCTCCGGCCAGCCAGCGGTATAACAGCTTCCTTTCCGTTAGAAAACACCCCCTTCCCCGATCACATTCCCGGTGATATCCAGGATGTTGTTAAACCCTTCACGGGTTAGATAGTTACGCAAGCTGAAATATTGGTCTTTCAGGTTGCCCTTCTCATCCCGGACCAGGACCCGGCTGCCGGAGAGCCAGCAGTAGCGGCCGTCCATTTCTTCCGCTTCTTTTTCGGTCCAGCCTTCCAGGCGCCAGGTTTCTATATGTGCGCTGGATGGATCGGCTATTGCCTGCAGTAAACCCGGTACGGTGTCCATAAGAGCGCCGGAAACCATAACTTTTATTATCTTGCCGTATTTATCTCTTTCGGCCTGTACCAGGGCGTACATGGCGGCCGGTCCCTCTTCTTCAGGAGTGCCGCCGCCAGCATGGATAGCATCCATAAAGGTATCCAAGTTCTTGCGGATAAGGGGGGCTTTCTCGATATAGGAGTTGTTATAGCCGAGGAGGCCCTCATAGAACTGCCACCCCCTTACCCCGGCCCGCAGGTCGTTGGTGGCGGTGTTATCTTTAGTTACCACCCATTTGTCGTTCCAGGCTTTAGCCAGTTCGGCCCGCATCCTGCCGGCCAAGCTGCGGCTGGCATCGTCGCCCGGGTTGGTGATCTCGCCGGCCAGCCGGCTTACTTCTTCGGGGGCTAACCTGCTGTCCTGGGGGATATCGGCCGCCTTTTGTAGGCCGGCCAGAACATCTACCAGGTCGGTTACCTGGCTGAGGTTGAATTTGACGATGTGGTCGGTGGTGACGGTCTTGCCGAAGGCGTACCAGGGCGGTGTTTCTATCGGGTAATCGGCAATCTCGATTTTATGAGCTTCGATCACCTCCTCTTTTTGCCCCGGCCAGGCCTGGTACGGCCCTTCTACGGCTACCGTTTTGTTGACAGCTCCGGCCAGGCTGTCGCCGATCTGGTAGTTAACCGGCGTCACCAGGTGAAACTTGCGGGAGTCCACCAACTGCCAGCCGCTGTTAGGCTCATAGACGTAGATGGAGCCGAAGATGATAGTCAGGTTGCGCTGGGGATCGAAAGTTACTACCTTGCCAAAAACGCGGGCCTGCTTGTAGTAGACGCCGTTTGGGTCTTGATAGGGTTGGGCGGCTGCCGAGGATATGTGGGTTCCTGTGATAAGTAAACCCAATAATAATGGGACAAGCAACATGAGTTTGCGCATAAGGAACGCCCTCCTTGGGAGTTAATAAATAAAAAGGCCCCTTCCCTGGCATGGAAAGGGGCTTTTAGTTCGCATTTGGGGTATTTTGCGTAGTTGTTTTGCGTCTTTCATTTTACCTTTTGTTCTCTTATTGTTGGCCGCTACTTGGACAGTATCGGCACCCCTATACTATGGCCTCCTCCCAAAACTAAAGATACTACGGGCTTGGACATGCTCACCAACATTTCGGCAATAGCCAATCCCGCTTCCACATCTCCTCCTACAGTATTCAACACCACTAACAAACCTTTGATTTCCGGGTCCTGCTCTACCGCTACCAGCTGGGGAATAATATGCTCGTATTTCGTGGTCTTATTCTGCGGCGGCAAGACCAGGTGGCCCTCTATTTGACCCACTATGGGCAAACAATGGATCTCGCTCTCAACCTCGGGAACGCTCATTTGGCCCAATTCCTTAATATTTTCTATCTTTCTGCTTGTCGGCCTCGCAGCTACCTGCCGCCGCTGTTCCGGTTCCTTCTTGGGGGGCCGGGGCTGCACTTCGGGGTTCTGCATAGCTTTCCCCTCCAGTAAGGCTATTTTACACCTTTTCTCCTTTTAGTATGGTTAAAAACCCCGGCAAACATACCAATTAACCCTATGGATAAGCTCCCAAATAGCCTTAAGCATCCGCTTTGCCGGCTTAAGTTTCTTTTAAACGCAGCTTGTCGTTCGATCCTCAGAAGCATCTGTCGCTTAAGTTTCTTCCAAGCCTTCTTCCAACCCCTCTTCTAACCGTCTCAATCCCTCAAGCGGACCGATTTCGCCCCTATGCTGCACCCCAACCTAGCGGGCTACCAAATCCCAATTGGGAGCGATAGGTTCAGTAGTATCGGCGTGTCCCAAAATGCTCTCCTCTTTTTGCCCTTCCAGCAGAAATTGTACTTTCTTAATCCCAGGCAATTTCCCCAGAGAATTGACTACCGAATATAAGGTCATGCTCTCACCCGCCGACCCACCCCAATGTTTAGTCTTAAATTCCCGCGAAAAATCCACGTAGGCCACTCCCTCCACCACTTTGACTCCTAAGAGCCGGGTTCCTTCGGGAAGGGTACGCGCTAAGCCTTCTTTCTGCGGGCCCTTGATCAGTTCTCTAATAACCACCGCTTCTAACGTATCATCCTTTCCCAGTACTACCTCCCGTTC
The DNA here is from genome assembly GCA_049701195.1 of Neomoorellaceae bacterium. GTDB lineage: Bacteria > Bacillota > DSM-521 > Neomoorellales > Neomoorellaceae > JBNATU01. Next base: position 99,849 of record JBNATU010000003.1, on the reverse strand, counting down.
TTCGGGCACCAAAAACATGGCCTGGCGGTCTGCAAAATACAGGGTAATCTTAGCCTTTGCGGGAGCAGGCTGTTCGCTCTGCTCGCGCTTACCGGCCTCCGATCCCGGAGAAGCCGACGGTAGCTGCGCAGCACCTTCCCCTCGCTCGGCTACTGCTTTCACCCCATAGCCGGCCAGAGCTATGCCTAAAACCAGCAAAACCAGGCCTATCCCCCATTTCCTTTTGTTTGCCTGCCTTCTGGCTCCCATTTTCAGGCCTCCTCCCGAGTGTATACCTGGCGTATCCCCAGTTTCGCTCCTGGGCTTGCTTGGCTTCAGCTCCCCAAGGCTTCCCTCGCGGGCCAAACTGGTACTTAGCTCCAAGCTCCCGCAGGCTTCCTGGCCAATTAGACCTCCGGTCTCCATCGCCGACCGCGAGGCTGTAGGGGCCTGGGTCCCGCCTTCGCCTTTTCCCATGATTGCGTTTGGCTATTCTCAAGGCTTGCCGGCTCGCTTTCCAATCCAAGCAGCACCCCCTCCAAAAAGGTGGGGATAACCCACATTGTAGACGGCCTGAACCCCATCTTGAGGCTCAGGCCGTAAAACGAGGGTGGGATCAAACCTCCATAATAATCGGCAGAATCATGGGACGGCGTCGGGTCTTCTCGTACAAGAACTTACCTAATATATCCCTAACGTTCGCCTTAATAGTCGACCAATCGGTAATCTTCTTCTCCCCGCACCTATCCAAAACCTGACGCACCTTAGCTTTAGCTTCTTCTATCAATTCCTCAGCTTCGCGGACATAGACGAAACCGCGCGTAACAATATCCGGCCCCGCCATAATGGCACCCGTATCCTTGTGTAGGGTGAGGACGACAATAAGAATACCGTCCTGAGCCAACTGCTTGCGGTCGCGCAAGACGATATTCCCCACATCTCCCACCCCCAAACCGTCCACCAGAATTTTTCCTGCCGGAACCCGGCCGGCAATATATCCCCGGTCCCGGGTAAATTCCAAAACCTGCCCGTTCTCGGCCACGAAAATATTCTCCGCCGGTATACCTAATTCTTGGGCCAGACGGGCATGTTTGATCAACATGCGATACTCTCCGTGAATGGGCACAAAAAACTTGGGTTTTACCAAACTGATCATCAATTTCAGCTCTTCCTGGCTGGCATGGCCGGATGCATGGATACCGGCTTCGGCCTCGTGATATACATCAGCCCCTTGCTTGAAAAGCTGATCCACTATGCGGGACACGAGCTTTTCGTTTCCCGGGATAGGAAGAGCGGAGATAATGACCGTATCTCCCGGCACTATCTCTATTTGCCGGTGCTCCGCCATGGCCATTCGGCTCAAAGCCGACATGGGTTCCCCTTGGCTTCCGGTAGAAATAATTACCGTTTTATTCTTCGGAAGATGGGCCAGCTCCTCCACGTCCACCAAAGTGTTCTCCGGTATGGTCAGATAACCCAATTCACAAGCTATATTGACCACATTGACCATACTGCGGCCCACAATGGCCACCTTGCGGTTGTACTTGTGGGCTATAGAGATTATTTGCTGTATCCGGTGAATGTTGGAGGCGAAACTAGCCACAATGATCCGCTCGGGAGCCCGGCGGAAAACTTCATCAAAAGTGTTCCCCACCATGCGCTCCGACATGGTAAAGCCCGGCCGTTCCACATTAGTACTATCGGATAAAAGTACCAGGACCCCTTCCTCACCTAGCTGGGCAAATTTATAAAAATCAAAGACTTCCCCGTCGATAGGCGTATGATCGATCTTAAAATCGCCCGAATGGACAATGGTACCTATAGGTGTATGCACTGCCAAGCCGACCGAATCGGCGATGCTGTGGCTAACTCTCAAAAATTCCACCTTAAGGGGCCCCAACTTAACCGTATCTCTGGGTTTGACCTGGTGCATACGCACCCCGCTTATACCGTACTCCTTCAGCTTGGCCTGAATTAGCCCCAAGGTCAACTTGGTTCCGTAGACCGGTACATTAATATCCCGCAGCACGTAGGGCAAAGCGCCGATATGGTCCTCATGCCCATGGGTTACAATGATACCTTTGATCAAGTGTCTGTTTTCCAACAAATAACTTATATCGGGGATAACCACGTCGATACCGAACATTTCGTCTTCAGGAAAGATCAGGCCGCAATCGATAACTATCATATTATTATGGTACTTGATGACCATCATGTTTTTCCCGATCTCCCCGAGCCCGCCCAAGGGGATCAACGAAACCTTTTGTTCGTTTTCCGACATCCACTCACCTCCGCTTGCTTTTTGACCAACAAAAAACCGGGCGTTTCCTGCCGGCCCGGTTTATGCACCCCGCTCAAAACCAGCTATGCATATTATAACGGATTTTTTCTTTTGCAGCAACAGCTTCTGTATCGTTCTTGGTATTTTTTACCTTTAAAGTTTCTTTACCTGCAATCCTACTGCCTGCAGCGCAGCAGCAATCTTCTCCTTCTCTGCCGCCGTAGCTTCAACTAAAGGCAACCTCACCGGCCCTCCGGGCAAGCCGAGCATGTTGAGGGCTGCTTTGACGGGAACGGGATTGGTGGTAATAAATAGGGCTTTAAAAACCGGGAAAAGCTCCCGATGTATCGCCGCAGCCTTAACCGTATCCCCTTGCACATAAGCCCGAACCATAGCTTGCATACGGTCTCCCACCACATGGGAGGCCACGCTGACGATCCCATAGCCTCCGATAGCCATCAGAGGTAAAGTTATAGAATCATCTCCGCTATATACCAGAAAATCCTCCGGCGCCTGGCGCAAGATAGCGGTAACCTGATCTAAATCCCCGCTGGCTTCCTTTACTGCCACAATATTGGGGATTTGAGCCAGCCTCAAAGTAGTTTCCGCCTCCATATTACGACCGGTGCGGGAGGGTACATTATAGAGCATCACCGGTAAGGGAGTAGATTCCGCGATGGCTTTAAAATGCTGATAGAGGCCTTCCTGAGAAGGCCGGTTATAATAGGGCACTACCAGCATAACCCCGTCGACGCCCAGCTTTTCGGCCTCCCGGGTGAGCTTAACGCTGGCTGACGTAGAATTGCCTCCCGTACCGGCAATGACCGCCGCTTTGTCCCCTACGGCTTCCTTGACGGCCGCAAACAGAGCTATTTTCTCCTCCTGGCTTAAAGTGGGCGACTCCCCGGTCGTACCGGCCACCACCAGGCCATCGCTCCCGTGCTCCACCAAATAGGCGGCCAGCTTCTTGGCCCCTTCCAGGTCCAATTCTCCCGTGTCCGTAAAAGGAGTCACCATGGCGGTCAAAATACGTCCCCACTTGACCAAAAGCTAACACCTCCCAATATAAACTGTTTAGCGCTTATGTGTTTAGCGCTTGGCCTACGCCGCGACCAGAAGCATACTTTACACCCTTACTACCAGTCCCACACCGGCAGAACGAACACCTACCCCGAAAATGGGTTCTTTGCCATTTTCATCCTTCTGCTGGTGCCGCCATGGCGGCATGCATGTCTACCCGAAAATAGTCCTTAGCTATTTTCCTCCTTACTGCTGGTGCCGCATAGGCGGCATGAGGCTCTACCCCGAAGTATGGTCTCCGGCTCTTCTCTCCCCGCCGGAAAACCGGGAAGCACCTAATGTTTCCGGGACATCTTTACGGCCATGACTCTAAAACAGCTTACAACAACCCTTCCTTAAGCAGCACTTCGGCAATCTGCACTGCATTGGTGGCTGCGCCTTTGCGCAGGTTGTCCGCCACCACCCATAGATTTAGCCCGCATTCCACCGAAATATCCTCCCGAATGCGCCCAACAAAGACTTCGTCTCTACCGGAGGCCGTAATGGGTAAAGGATAAGCCTTAGCTTGAGGGTCATCCACCACTATCACCCCGGGCGCCCGCTTTAAGATCTCCCGCGCCTCGGCCGCCGTAAGTTTCCTCTCCGTTTCAATATTCACCGCTTCCGAGTGTCCGTTGAAGACCGGTACCCGGACCGTAGTAGCCGTAACCCGAATACCAGGGTCGCCCATAATCTTCTGCGTCTCATACACCATCTTCATCTCTTCCTTGGTATATCCGTTATCCAGAAAAACATCTATATGAGGTAAGCAGTTAAAGGCGATCTGGTGAGGGAAAACCGTCCCCCTTACCTCGCTTTCGCCCGCCAGCACCCGGGCCGACTGCTCGCGCAGCTCTTCCATGGCCTCCTGGCCGGCCCCGGAAACAGCCTGGTAAGTGGCCACCACAATACGCTTAATGCGTGCTGCGTCGTGGAGAGGCTTCAGGGCCACCACCATCTGGATGGTAGAACAATTGGGGTTAGCGATAATACCCTTATGCCAGCGCACATCCTGGGGATTAACCTCCGGCACCACCAGCGGGACTTCCGGAGCCAGGCGGAAAGTGCTGCTATTATCGATTACTACTGCTCCTCGCGCCACAGCCTCCCGGGCAAAGATTTTGCTGGCCTCTCCTCCGGCAAAAAGGGCCAAGTTCACTCCGGCAAAGGCTTCCGGAGTCGTTTCTTCTATAACATAATCTTCCCCCTTAAATCTCACCGTCTTACCGGCCGAGCGACTGGTAGCCAAGACTTTTAGCTTGCCTACCGGAAAGTTTCTCTCGGCCAGCACTTGCAGCATAGTCTGGCCTACTGCACCGGTTCCTACTACCGCCACGTTTAAGGATCGCATTATTAGGCTATCCCTCCATCGAGTAGTTACCTATTTAACGACCGCCACACCGGGAACGCGCAAAACGGGCTGCAATTGCCTCCCTTCCAAAGCGGCGATAACCGTATCCAAAATAAGGGTCATATCCGCTATCAGGGAATTAGCTTTATTGAAAGGATCATCCTGGCCGAAAGGTACCCAGTATACATTTTTAGCATTCAGAAGCAAGCCCAGATTCTTGGCGTTAGCTCCCAGGCCGTCGTTGGTGGAAATGGCTAATACCACCGGCCGCAGGTTGCGCAAAACCCCTTTGGCCGCCATAAGCACCGGCGAATCGGTTATGCCCAGGGCCAGTTTGGCCAAAGTATTTCCGGTACAGGGAGCAATGACCAGCACATCCAACAGCTTCTGCGGCCCCAAAGGCTCGGCTTCTACTATAGTAGTTATAGCCGGGTGACCGGTCACCGTCTCCAGCTCGGACTGCCAGAAAGATCCCTGGCCGAAACGCGTATCCATTTCCTTTACCGCCCGGGACAAAATAGGATAAACTTCGGCCCCTTCAGCCATCAGTTTCTTAACTTCCGGTAAAATGGCGGCCAGAGTACAATGGGAGCCTGTAACAGCAAACCCTACTTTCTTACCAGCCAGTCGCATCTTTACGCACCTCCAGGTAGGGTTTACGGTCGTTCCAGGCCCTCTAAGATCCAGCGAGGGTAAAGGCGAGCCAAAATTTCGCCGGCAGTCTGGGGCGCCACTTTGCCGGGCAATCCCGGGAGCAGCATGGCCTTTCTCCCCAAGATTTGGGCCGCCGCGAAATCAGTTCCACCCGGTGAAGTGGCCAAATCTAGGATCAAACACTCCGGAGAGGTCAAGGCTAAAATTTCTCCCGTCAATACCGGAGCCGGTACCGTATTGAAAATAACTTGGGCCTCAGCTATGGCCGACTTTAGCTCCTCAAAAGAAATGGCCCTCCAACCTAAAGCCATGGCCCGCGCTCTATCCGGGGCCCCGCGGTCTACCACCGTAACCCGCGCACCGATTCCGGCCAGCATATGGGCTAAAGTTAAGCCGGTGCGGCCCAATCCCAGCACAAAGGCCTGACTCCCGTGCAGAGTGATAGGCATCTCCTGAATAGCCCACATAATGGCCCCTTCAGCCGTGGGTACGGAATTGAGAATAGCCATTTCGTCCCTTTCGGCAGTCTCTATAAGCTTCCAGCCCTTCTCCTGGGCCTTCTGCCGCAGTACCGGCCGGGCCACCCCTACCAGCACCAGCGTTCCGGCTGCCACCTCCTCGACCCAATCCTCATCTAACTTGAAAATTTGTCCGGTCAAGGAGGCTTTAATCACACCGTTTTCGTCGGCCCCCGGCACCGGCAGAATAAGGACCTCCACTCCCCGAACCGCCTGCTTCGCCTCCCTCAGCAACAGGCAGCCTCTCAGCTCCGGCAAGGGAGGATAACCCACTACCCGTACGGTCGCACCCCAACGCCTGAGTTCCTGGATCAAGATTAATTCCCGGGCATCGCCGCCCAGTACGGTTACCTTAACCCCCACCAGCATCTCGTTCATGCTGGAACGACCTCCTGCCATACTAACACCCTTAGCTATTTGCAATATATGTGTCAGCAAGGCCGGAGGTGCGTAACCTGGTCGGTACTTCAACCACCCTTAAAGTTCCAACAGCCTCTCTAAGCCAAAAACCACCCCCTTCAGGTGGAGAACCTTTTCAATGGCCAGCAGCAACCCGGGTAGAAAAGCTTCCCGGCTGGTGGTATCGTGGCGTATAGTTAATAGCTGCCCTCGGCCGCCGAAAATAATCTCCTGATGGGCCACTGCTCCCGGCAACCTCAGGCTGTGCAGATGAAAGCCCTGGTAGTGTCCCCCTCGAACCCCCTCTACTTTTATTTTTTCTGCCCTGACCCCAGGGGAATTCTTTTCCTCGCCGTTTACCTCCGCCATTAATTCGGCCGTTTTTAAAGCCGTCCCTGAGGGGGCATCCAGCTTTTCTTCATGGTGCAGCTCGATTATCTCCGCCCGGGGAAAATAGCGAACCGCCTGTCGGGCAAAGTGCATCATCAAAACCGCGCCCAAGGAAAAGTTGGGAGCCACTACCGCCCCGATCTGTCTTTCCTCGCACAGAATATGCAGCTCCTCCAAGTCCGGCCAGGCTATCCCCGTGGTCCCTATAACCGGGCGAACCCCGTGCTCCACCGCCAGCCGGGCATTATGTAATGCGGCCTCGGCCACCGTAAAATCCACCAGCACCTGTGGCCGGGTTTGGTCCAGAACGCTCTCCAGGTCCGAGCTAATAGCTATACCCGCGGCGGGCAGCCCGTTTAACAGGCCGACATCTGTACCCATTTGGACTATGTCGACCGCCCCTACCACCTCCGTCTGAGGGGAGGTAAGCAACCCCTTGGTCATCTCCCTACCCATTTTGCCTGCTGCTCCGGCAATAACCACCTTTATCTTAGCGACCAATCCTCTCACTCCTCGAATTAAAAAAATAAGGGAAAACCATGAGCATCCTTGCTCCGGTCTCCCCGGATGAACAAAGAATACTCATCTCGCCGTGATTTCGTGCGAGGAGCGCTCCACTACCCGCAGTAGTGACAGTCTGGTACTTATTCAGCACCAGCCCAGCAAGCGGGCCCGGGAAGCCCACCTGCTTCGGCGGTAAGCCCTTTCCCATCCTTTCCTCGCTCCCCTGCTCCCGGATGGTACTCTTGCTGTACCGCGCCTCTACCCCGCTCCGCACGAGATGAGATATTTGGGCTCTCTCTATTTTGTCTATATGCTATCACAAAACCTCGAAGCCTGTCAACGCCTGCGGCTCCTAATCCCTTTTTGCACGCCGAAAGACAGCCACCCGGATTGGGCTGCCGGCTGTCTTTCGCCGGAACTATTTCGCTGTTGGCGAAGACCGTCTTCGCTTCCACTCCGCTTTTGCTCCGCTTCTGCTCCAGCATGCGCGAAGTTCTCGTTGATAAATATTTTTTCTCGGGCGAAATCCGAAACCTTGGGGCTCTACAACAATTCTACATTCGCCTTTTAACTGGACAGAAGGCCCCCAGCAAGGGCACTTCCCTGCTCTAAAACAATTCTACGTTTGTCTTTTAACCTGCGGCTGCACCTGATGTGACCTGCCCGGGGGTTTCGGAGGATATAATGTTTTAGAAAAGTTGTTCTAGAGAAGAAGGAATTTTAAGCGGGAAGACGAATAAAGAATAGTAATAAATAGCAATAAGAGAGGAGGGCTTTTGTGGGAGATGCGATTTTCGTACAAAAATCTGGAATACTGGGCGTGGGTATCGTAGCCAGATGTGGGGTGCTAACGCCAGAGCAACTTATGGGGCTAGCCCGATTAGCGCAGCAATTGGAGTGTAAAGCCTGCAAACTTACCACCCGGCAAACTTTAATCTTTCTCATACCGGAGGACAGATTGTCCTCGTTACGGGAAGGCGTTAAGTCGTTGGGGTTGCAGTTGGGTGTTTTTGGAGAAATCGTACGGAATGTAAAAGCGTGTGCGGGCAGCCAAGAGCTATGCCACCGTTCACTGGCAGATGTTTTTGAGCTAGCCGGGATTTTGCAGGATAAGTTCATGAATCGCCCGGTACCCAACGATTTTAAAATTTCCGTATCCGGCTGCCAGCGCGGGTGTACTGAGCCGTTTTGTGCCGATTTTGGAGTACTGGCCACCGGAGAGGAGGTATATAGTATTTACATAGGCGGCCGGGGTGCAACTCTAAAACCCATCCACGGTAGGCTATTGGCTGAAGGGATCAACAGAGAAGGAGTGGTGGCTATCCTAGAGTACGTTCTAAACCGTTACATTGAATTGGGGCAACCTAAAGAGAGGCTCTGCCGCACTATACAGAGGGTTGGCTTTAAGCCTTTTGAACCCCCAGCGGAAATGCTGGGCCAGTTTCAAGGACAGGAAAAGGTAACTGATTTTCTCAGCTTCTTGTACCAAGCAACGGGTAAAGGTGGGGAATAGTTATGACAGCAAGATATATAGATATTACCGCCATCCGGCAGGCGGTTGACAGGTGTTGTAAGACGATAGAAGAATGCGGTACCTGTAATAAAGCCCAGTGCTTGATCGGGTTTATTCAGACGGTGTTGGATTACGCCCAGGCCAAAAACACCTACCGGATACCTCATGGGCCCAAGTTCATACCCGAGGATGACCTCCGCTTTTATTACCAAAACGATTTGCTGGAAGCTATTAGTGAAGTTCTTATCCAATGCCAGAGCTGTCAGGATAACCACGAAGAAGATTGCGTAATCAACATCAGCCGAAAGGCTTTAGAGCAGGCGCTTTTTGGTGATTATATGGAATTCACCGGAAGTATAGCGGCCTACCTTTTGCAAATAGGACAGCTAAACCCTGAGGTGGGACAGAAGTTGATTGCTTTATATCAAGCGAAGAAAAAAGAAGCGACACTTTAAACCTTTGCGGGCAGGACTTTTGCTTGGCCTAAAAGCGGAAAGAGCAGGCTTCCCAGCAGAATTTAAACCTCCTGTCTCAGTTTCCGGCCGCGAGGCTATCGGGGCCTCGGGCCACTCTTTTCGCCTTTCGCCAAACTTAAGCTTGGCTACCGCGAATACTTCATCGCTCGTTTCCAAGTCTAAGCAGGTCTGCTCTGCAAATCGGCTAAAAAATTTGAGCAAGTTAAGGCCAAATAAAATAGGCTGAAACAATTAAAGGATTTAGGGTGTTAAATTTTAGGAATTATTGCTGGACTTAAGCTTTCGCCAGAGGGTAGAGCGACTTATCCCCAGCAATTTGGCGGCCTTGGTTTTGTTTCCGCCGGTTTCCTTGAGAACCCGCTGTATTAAATGGAGTTCGAGGGCCGTCTTGTGTTGCGAGAAAGCTGACGGCTCCTCTAACACCGCCTTCGGCTTCCAGGACAAAAATAATCCTCGGCTATAATCACTTAGCGACTGGCCTATCAATTCTTTAATAACCTTCTCTGATAATGTCTGGCCGTTCATAAGGGCAGCAATCCTCTCCAAAATATTTTCCAATTCTCTTACATTACCAGGCCAGGGATAACCGGGTAGCTGGTCCAAAATATGGCGGGCAATTATTTCAGCATAACGCACCAGAGTACGGTTGCTTTTAAAAAGTATATCCTTTATTAAAGCCGGAATATCTTCTGGGCGTTCCCTCAAGGGAGGTAGACGAAGGGGCAATACGTTCAACCGGTAGTATAAATCGCTGCGGAAACGACCTTCACGTACCGCTTCCCACAAATCACAATTAGTGGCGGCTATCACCCGTACGTCAACAGGTATCACCGTTTGCCCGCCTACGCGCATTACTTCCCTTTGCTGCAAAACACGTAGCAGTTTGGCCTGGAGCGAAGTAGGTAGATCGCCAATTTCATCTAAAAAAATAGTTCCGTTGTGGGCTAATTCGAACAGCCCCGGTTTACCGCTTTTCTTTGCTCCGGTAAAAGCTCCTTCTTCATAACCGAAAAGTTCGCTTTCCAATAAATTCTCCGGCAGAGCAGCACAATTTATGGCCACAAAAGGATTGTCGCGCCGGGGGCTGGCGTTATGGATGGCCTGGGCAAACAGCTCTTTTCCTGTACCTGTTTCCCCCAGGATCAGCACGGTAGCTGAGGTGGCTGCGTATTTTTGGGCCTGAGCTATAGTGGAAGCCATTACCTCAGACTCTCCAGCAATATCCGCAAAGGTGACCTTGGCCCTAAGGCCTCCTGTAGCCAGTTTCCGACGGATTTGGTATTCTGCTTTCTGAATAGTAGCGATGTCATGAAGAGTGGCTACTACGCCGGCGGTTTCACCTTTTACGTTCACCGGGACCTTGTTAATCATAATCTCTTTTTCTTTGACCTTAGCCAAATTGTTGAAAACCGGCCGACTACCTTTAAGCACTTCTTCCAGCTTAAGCTGCGGCAAAACTTGATCCACCCGTCTTCCCATGGCTTCATCGGCCGCTATACCTGTGATCATCTGGGCAGCCGGGTTAAAGGCGGTGATTATGCCCTCATGATCACAGGCCACTATACCATCACAAACAAAGTCCAAAATAGCCTGCAGCCTCTCGGCTTTGGCCATCTCGCGCCGTCTCACAGTGGCTATTTCCACCGCTTGATTTAAGGCCTCCAGCACAGCTTTGGGGGAATAAATGTAAACCGCTCTAAACCCATACCGGTTGGCCATCTCCCAAGCCAGACTGGCCCCCACAATAGTGGCTTTTCTCCCTTCCTGCTGCAGACACCGGAAAAACTGTACCCCCTCAGCCGCATTACTAAAAACGACCTGATAAACAGGAAAAGGAAGCACTTCCTGGAGGTCATTGAGTTCCTGGATGTAATCCCCGAAATTTACAATGTATACCGGTTCGCCTTCTGTATGGTGTTGCAAGATAGCCTTCAACATATCGTAACCCGAAATATTTACAGCCACCACAGGTGTAGAAAGCCTGTCCCTCAACATCCTGGCATTGCCGCCACCACTGACAAAAACATCAACTTGCCCGTTCGCTTCTAATTCCCGGGCCAATTCTAAAGTGGCCTGCTGATCAAAAAGGCCTTCCAGCACCTCTATACTCGCCTCGCCTTGAACCCGACCCTGCACTTCCCGTATAATCTCCGTCAACCTGCCCCAGCTCACCACTACAATGCGTACAGCCATGTTTCCCACCCCGGGTAGTGCATATATATTTTTAATTATAACATATCTGCTGTTAGCGTCTCGCCGCAACCTTGCAGCTTCCTGCCGCGCTGACACATTTCGGGTGTTTTACACTATCACCCCGCCGCACAAGACTCCCAAAACCTCTCCTTTCTGGCTTTTAATAGGTACGGCCACGGTAACCAGCAAACGTGAACTCAAAGCGGATATATAAATATCGGAAACATAATCTTGCCCCATTCTGGCTGCACGAAACCAGGTGCGGAAAGAAAAATCTGTTACCGTGGCCTCCTCGTTAGTATTAAAAATCACTCTTCCTTGGTTGTCCACGGTTATCAGAGCTTCAAAAATAGGCTTTTGGGCAAAGTAATATCGCAATACTTCTGCGTGCGTCTCCGTATCCAACCGCAAAAGCCGGCGGTCTCCCGCCACCTGTTGCAGATATTTCCAAGCCTCGTCTACCCTGGGCTTAAGTTCCATAGTCACCGTGGCTACGCCACCGCTAGCAGCCACCAGCTCCTTTAGCTGGCCTGCCATAACCTGAAGCCGTCGGCCCATTTCCGTCAGTTCTTCCAGGGTAGCAGACTGTTCTTCCATGCTTGCTGCGCACTCTTCTACCGCCGCAGCGTTATTCTGGGCAATGGTAGTCATATTTCTGGCCAGGCTTTCTATATGATCCTGTGTCCCTTTTTGTTCCGTGGTCAAAGCCATGATGGTCTGGGCTGCTTTCTCCGCAGCGCGAACAGCGATACCGGCTTTTTCTAATGCTTCCCGGGCCTTCTGCCCATCTTCCCAGGTGGTCTGGGCTGCGGCAGCAGTGTTTTCCAACCGATCGGCAATTTCTTGGATGCCGCTGACAATTTCTTGCGTTACTACCCGAATCTCTTCTGTGGCCCGAGCAGAACTTTCCGCTAATTTACGCACCTCATCGGCCACCACAGCAAAACCCCGCCCCTGCTCTCCCACTCGTGCTGCTTCTATAGCAGCGTTGAGAGCCAACAAATTAGTCTGCTCGGCCAGTCCAGCAACCATTTCCACCACCGAGGCTATCTGCCGAGCGCTCTGACGCAATTCATAAGAGCGATTAGCTGCCTCCCGGCAATCTTGGGCGGTAACTTCAATATGTCTTAACAGTCCATACCAAACCTCCTGAAGCGACTCTGTAATCTTTACGGTGTTAGCCATACCCTCATAAGTAGTGGCCGCCTGTTCTGCAGTCTGGGCTACTGTGAAGCCCACCTTATTGATCGCCTGAAATACCCCTTCGCACGAGTGCGATTGCTGTTCGCTCCCAGACGCGATACTCTCTACCGCTCGAGCCAATTCAGCAATAGCCGCCTTGGTTTCTTCTATCCCCCCGGCTGTTGTTTCGGCACAAAGATTCAATTGTTCGCTTACCGCATAAAAGCGCCCCAGCATCTGCCGGTAGCGCAGGAGCAATTTTTGGAGCGCCTGATTGAACTCCGCCACTTCCCCCTTAGATTCGGGCAAGCGCCAGTGGAGATCTCCTTGAGCTACTTTATTCATCTCCCCGGTCAGTTGTCTGAGGGACCGCAATACGTGCATTTCAAAGTAAATAACTAGTCCCATGAGTATGAACAAATTCGCGATAACAGAGGCTGCAAGGGTTAGAGGGGTACGTATCCCCCCTGCTAACCCAATAGCAGCAACCAGAACTGCCATAGCTACGGCAATCTTATTAACCATAAAGCTCCCCACCTTGGTTTGCCCCCATCTTCTTCGCCACGTAGGCCATAAGCCCCCCGGCGGACATCAGTTCTTGCATGAAAGGAGGAAAGGGCAGCACCCGGTAGCTTTCTCCTTTCGAGAGGTTGGTTATCAAGCCCTTCTCCGGCTCAATCAACACTTCATTCCCCGCCTCTATCCTCACCGCCGCCTCGGGCGCTTCGAAAATAGGCAGCCCTATGTTAAGGGCGTTGCGATAGAAAATCCGGGCGAACGAAACAGCTATCACGGCTGCCACCCCTGCCGCCTTGATGGCCACGGGCGCGTGCTCTCGCGAACTCCCACACCCAAAATTCTTACCGGCCACTATTATATCTCCGGCTCGCACCCGCCTGGGAAATTCTGCGTCGGCGTCTTCCATACAGTGCCTCGCCAGCTCCTTAGGGTCCATTGTGTTAAGGTAGCGGGCGGGTATTATGGCATCCGTATCTATGTCGTTCCCAAATTTATGGCACTTCCCTCGAATACTCAGCATGCTTATAGCACCTCCTCAGGCGCCGCTATCCTCCCTTTAACGGCGCTCGCCGCCGCCACGGCCGGTCCCGCCAGGTAGACTTCGCTTTCCGGGTGTCCCATCCTCCCTACAAAGTTGCGGTTGGTGGTAGCTACCGCCTTCTCCCCGCGCGCCAAGATACCCATGTGCCCCCCCAGGCACGGTCCGCACGTAGGCGTGGATACGGCTGCCCCGGCTGCGATAAATATGCTGATAAGCCCTTCTTCTAGAGCCTTAGCGTAGATCTTGGGGGTCCCAGGTATGATGATCAGCCGCACTTCAGGATGCACTTTTTTACCTTTAAGCAGCTTAGCCGCTATCCGCAGGTCTTCTAGCCTCCCATTGGTGCAGGAACCGATCACTACCTGATCTATCTTTACCTCCCCTACTTCGCTTATCGCCCGGCTGTTTTCCGGCAGGTGGGGAAAGGCTACTTGCGGCTCAATCCGGCTCACATCATAGTCCCGTACCTCGGCGTAACAAGCGTCAGGATCGCTCTGGTATACCCGGTAGGGCCGCTTCACCCGCCACCGCAAGAAGGCTTCCGTCTTTTCATCTACCGGAAAAATCCCGTTCTTCGCCCCCGCTTCTATGACCATGTTGGCCATGGTGAACCGCCCGTCTAAGGATAATTCCCTTAAGGCTTCACCCTCAAACTCCATGGCCATATAGCGCGCTCCGTCCACCCCTATATCCCTTATGGTGTACAGGATTAGGTCCTTACCACCCACCCACGGCCGCAGCTTCCCGTGATACCTCACCAGCATACTCTCCGGCACTCTAAACCAGCACTCGCCGGTGGCTAACGCTGCGGCCAGGTCCGTGGAACCCACGCCGGTAGCAAAGGCTCCCAGCGCCCCGTAAGTACACGTATGGGAGTCGGCCCCGATAATCACCTCTCCCGGTGCTACCAGGCCCTCTTCCGGCAAAAGACAGTGCTCGATCCCCATGCGTCCCACTTCGTAGTAATACCAAAGCCCTTGTTCCCGGGCAAATTCCCGCAATATCTTAGCCTGTTCGGCCGACTTGATATCCTTGTTGGGGGTGAAGTGATCCGGTACCAGTACTACCCGCTCACGGTCAAAAACCTTCTTCACCCCCAGACGTCGGAACTCTTGGATCGCCAAAGGTGCGGTAATGTCGTTTCCTAGAGCCAGATCTATTCTCGCCATTATAAGTTCGCCCGGTTGGACTTTCTCTAACCCTGCATGCTCAGCCAGTATCTTCTCCGTTACGGTCATGCCCATAGGCTTGCCCCCTAACCGGTGCGGCCATTGTCGTTAATGGCGAATTTTTTCTCCAGCTCGCGAATCTGTGGCAGGCCGACGAGCTCGTTAAAATCGTGGAAGGAAAGCATATGCTGCATAAAGCCCCGTGTAGATCCCGTCCTCTTCAACTCCTGCATAAGAGACATTAAGGCTTTGGCCGTAGTATAAACCGAGGCCGTGGGAAAAATCACCAGCTTGTACCCCAACTTCTCCAGTTCGCCCACCGGCAACAGGGGGGTCCGCCCGCCTTCCACCATGTTGGCCAAAACCGGCACCTTAAATGACCGGCAGATCTGCCGCATTTCTTCTACGGATTCGGGTGATTCTATAAAGAGGACATCGGCCCCTGCTTCCTCATAGGCTTTGCCCCGGGCCAGGGCTTCTTCCAGCCCCATGCTGGTTCGCGCATCCGTCCGGGCTATTATTACCAAATCCGGGTCTCGACGGGCGGCAACCGCAGCCCGAATCTTATTTACCATCTCCTCGACAGGCACAAGCTGTCGGTCTAACATATGACCGCACTTTTTAGGAGCCACCTGATCTTCCAGCTGAATGGCAGCGGCTCCCGCCTTTTCATATTCTCTAACTGTGCGCATAGTATTGATGGCATTCCCAAAGCCCGTGTCCGCGTCGGCAATCACGGGAATATCCACTGCCGAAGCCATATTGTTCAGCCTGGTCACCATTTCGGTCATGGTTAATAACCCCACATCCGGACATCCTAAATGGCTGGCCGCCTGACCATAACCTGTAAAATATACTGCCTGGAAACCGACTTGCGCAATTATCTTGGCCGCCAACACGTCGTGAGCCCCTGGGGCTATAAGAATACCGGGTTCTTTCAGCAGTTGACGCAATCTAGTAGTAGGCCGCATTGCCCTTTTCCTCCTCGTTGAGGTCGAAATAATCTTTAGCGAAGCGCAACGCTTGATAAGGGTATAGTTGGGATAATACGCCGATAGCGTAGAGCAGATAACTGCGATCAATAAGTATCCGCGGCTGCCTGGGCAACAAGGAAATCCCCGGCCGGGCCAGAGCCTCTTCCAAGATTCCTCTGGCCTCCTCTAGAGGTAGAACAGTGAAAATGCCTCCTACAGCAACCACATGTTTTACTCTCCGCAGGTCTCTCCCCTGCGGCGTCCCCGGCGCCAGGCCTAGCACCGGATCGTATTCCTGGCTGATAAAACCGGCGTGGCGCTTGAGGGCCATTTCCACCGCTGCTACCGCCAGGCCCCGGTCAAAAGCCTTCTCTTTTTCGTTGCCCGCCAGGTGGGAGGTATCGACCTCGACCTTCTTAACGTAACTGTTTAACTCCTCCTGGTTCTTGTCGTCTACCGGCAGGTCCGCGTAACGCAAAATAGTATGAGGCCCTGCACTCTCCAGAATCCCACCGCAGCTCACCCGCAGACCCAGATTGCCTTCCACTGTGCGGTAGGAGACTTGTTTTTCATTGGTTAGGATTAGTCCTCTCTGCTCGAGGGTCAATTCCTCCAGTTCGGGTATCACCGAATGCACATCGGTCGTCGCGCCGCCGAGGTCTACCACAACCAGGCTGCCGATCCCTTTATCCCCGTAGTACCCTCTGGCTAACAGCTCGGCTCCCATAAGGACGGCCCCGGGAGTGGGAATAACTCTACCGTTGGTCACCAAACTTTCCAGTTGTCTCAACCCCGGGGCCCTGGTGATCTGGCGGATAAACTCTTGATGGATGGCTTCCCTGGCCGGTTTAACCTTCAGTTCATGAATATTGGGCATTACGTTGGCTACCCGGCGGCATTTCACGTTGGCTGCGGTTAAAATGGCTTCCGCTTTGCCCTGGGCCGACGCATTGCCTGCTAGGATAACCACTGCCGGCAGCCCCATTTCTGCCAGCATTTCCGCATTCTCCAGCAGGGACTCCTCATCGCCACCGTCGGTGCCGCCTGTAAGCAGAATAATATCCGGTCGTATTTCCTTAAGAACCTGTCGCCTGTGCTCGAGCGGGTCTTCGGCAGAAAGAACCTCCAGAACCCTCGCACCGGCGCTCATGGCTACCTCCTTGGCAGCTTTGGCCGTGACCCGCGGCATGTAACCGATGGCTACCATACGTAACCCTCCGGCAGCGCTGCTGGAGGCCAATACCGTCTTCCCTGTCAGGGAAGAAGCCCGATAGGCTTCCGACAGTTCGGCCACCGCCCCGGCAATGCCCTCCATGATATCATTTACGGTGGTGGGAGCCTGGGTTCGGGCAATCCATCTTAGAGTGCCGTCCTTTTCTTGACAAAAAAGGTTTAGCTTGGTGAAAGTGCTGCCTACGTCGAAAACAAAAATCTCCCGGCTCATATACTGGCCACCTTACAACAACTTTTCTTTTACTACATAGACGTACCCATCCATAAGGCGACGAGCGGTACGGCCTACCGCCGCGCGAGCAAGTTTAATCTCGTCACCTTCCCTCCGGGTTTCTACCTCGATACTCACTATACCGGCCGGATGGCCTATGCGGATGTTTCCGGAGTGCCGGGCCGCCACTTCGTAAACCACCGTACCCGGGATGGCCGCAGCAGCTCCCGTACAGGTAGTACCTGTACCCGCGTAGGTCTTATGCATAACCTGCATAAACATTAGCCGCGACAGCAGGTCTATCTCCTCTGCGCGCACTTCTTCGCCGTCCGTGAATTTCCGGTAGGGCGCCGGAGGGGCTACGAAGGCCAGCATCGGAAAAGCCGGAGTATTCCGGGTGGCGGACTCTGGGTCGCTGGCAAGACCCATCGCGCAGGCCGCATGGGCTCGGATGTTTTCTAGCAACCGCAAAAGGGAGGAATCGCCGTTGATCTGTTGGGGCGTTTCGGTTCCGCTCAGGCCTAAGTCCGAAGCTCGCACAAAAACCATGGGATTGGCCACGTCCACCAGGGAAACCGTCAGCTTACCCAGGCCCGGAATGTCCAGCACATCCTGTGGACGGCCGGTGGGCAGCATTTTACCCGTAGCGGCGCCCACAGTATCGGCAAAGTCCAGCATGATCCGGGCCCCGGTTCCCGGTACTCCGTCAATGCTGTAGTCGCCCGTAACAGCCGCCTTGCCATTTTTCACAGGCACCTCGGCTATAATCAATTTACCGGTGTTGGTATTGTGTATGCGCACCGTAGTTACAGGCTCCACAGCCCGGACCAGGCCCTCATCGATGGCAAAAGGACCCACGCCTGCCGAGATATTCCCGCAGTTGCCGGAATAGTCAATGAGCGCCTCCTGAATACTCACCTGGCCGAAGGTATAATCCACGTCGGCGTCCGACCGGCTGGGAGGTCCTATGATCGCCAGTTTGCTGGTAAGGGGATCGGCCCCGCCCAGGCCGTCTATCTGGCGAACATCCGGGCTGCCGAAGACCGCCAATATGGTTTTGTCTCGCTTAACCGGATCCTTCGGCAGCTCGTTTTCATGAAAAAAGATCCCCTTGCTGGTTCCGCCCCGAATGATGGCGCAGCGCAGGCGTTTCATTTCTCCCATCGTTGCTCTACCTCCTTAAGATGGGCCCGCACCCAGGCTATGACATCTTGGGGGTTGGTCCCCGGCCCAAAGAAGGCGTCCACCCCTAAAAACCCGGGACCCTCTTCCCTTATCCTGGCCTCATAATGGGCATGCTCCTCTTCTTTTTCCGCAATACGACCGCCGGCCAGGACCAAGACCTTATCCCGCAGCCCCAGCTCCTTCAAACGCTGGTCCAACCGCGGAAACAGCGTAATCCCCAGTCCTAGCAGGTTGCTGACGCCCACTATTTTGGCCTTGCTCTCGGCCACCACTTCGGCAACCGTCTCCGGCAGGTTCATACCCGTCAGGTGGATCACCTCAAACCCCGCCTGTTGGAAGGCCTCCCTGATAAGATTAATCCCCAGCACATGGGCATCGGCTCCCACAGTAGCCAGCACCACTTTAGCCTCTTCCGTAATGGGTGGAGTTGGTTCTATAGTTACCGCTTCCTCAGTAAAGGAAACGTATTGCGGATCCACGCCTTGGGGCCCATATCCCGGTACATAGCGGCGGATGCCGTCTTTACCGCGGTAGGTTTTGACCGCCCGTTTGAGATCCCAACCGCCCGCCCGGGGGGCATCTAAAATGCCCTGCTTGCCCGCGTTTACAATCTTTTCTATAAGCTCCTCGGGACTAAAACGGCGCCAGAAAGATTCCGTTATCTCTTCCGGCGATAGCTGGCGCCCCATACCTAGAGCAGCGCTCAAGATAGCCATGGCCTCGGTCAAGATTTCCTCCTCACGGCGGTCGATAAAAGGATCGTTAAGGGTAATGTTGGCCGTGTTTTCAAAGATGTTCTGAGTAGCCCAGATCGCCCGGCCCATAGAGTGCCCCGTCGGAATGCCTACGGACTCCGCTGCCTTTGGCCGGTAGAAATTGACGCCGCCCAGTTTGGCGCTTATGGCCATACGCGCAAAATGGCCTTGCTCCGCAATGAGATCCGGCGGCGGGTTTTGGAAAGTCTCGGGCACGGCGATCAAGGCCTCGCTCCACATGACCCGGCGGAAGGCCCGGATAAGTGCCAGATCAGCCAGCAAGTTTATACCCGCCACATTTATCTGTAAGGCGCTTAATTCCCGCGGCAGTCCGGCAAGCACGGCCAAGCCCTCTGCCAGCAGGCACCCGGCCAGGCCCGCGCCATCGGTGCCCCCGATGTTGTTGATATGTTTGTGAGATTCTACCTGAACATAAATGTTGTTTTCGGCGCAGATCTGCAGGGCCTTAAAGCCGTTCAATACCTTAGTCTTATAGTCGTGGATGCCGCGCCCGCCAAAGTGAACGTGAATGACAGGACCGATATCCGTACCGTCAAAACCGGCCAGGAAGGCATTTAGGATCGACAGGTGAGGGGTGTCGCCCGTGGCATTAATGCGAATCGGATGCACGGTACCGCCGCCCATCTGGACGAATTCCCGCTCCCCCGCCGGAGTGATGCCCCCTTTACCGCGAGACTGCTCTATTAACTCGGCCCCATCTAAAGGATCGATATGCCTTGTGGCTTCCGAATGCACAAAGTGAAACAGGGTTATACCCAGTTGTTCGGCCACCTCATACATCTCCTGGGATTGGGCCATGGTCTCTGCTGCTGTATTGCGACCCAGGATGGGGTTTTGGACGGGGATACCGCTGGCCGCAGCTTTCCGCGCCAGCTCTGTCAACCGATGGCCGCCCCGTACTACGCCGGCCACTTCCCGCGGGTAGGGCTTGGGAAGTCCGCTAACCGAGCCGTCGGGGCCTACTTGGGGCATAGTGACCCCAAAAAGCTTTTCATAAGCTTTTATACGTTCTGCGTCTTCCACTATAATGGCTTGCGTTTTCTCCTGCATAACTACCACTCCTCAAATTCCTCAAGGTACAATCTCAATTCCCAGGCTCAAGGCTGCCTCCCGAGCTGCCGCGAGCGAGGGCTCGGCGTGCACCAGAGTCAGGCGACCCCCACCCCGATTCAAGGCGTGCACCAGGGCATTCCGTTCGCTCGCCTCAATGGTCACCCTCTGCACTTGTGGCTCCTCCACCTCCCGGATCTCCACTTCAATTCCTAGCGCCGCTATCTCCTCCATTACGCTGCGGTAGCGCTCACTATCCGCCGTACTGGCACCGAAGACTGCCCCCATCAAAATACCCGGCACGTTAATCGCCCTGCGGGCAAAAAGTTCCGGATAAAGCTCGATCTTTACCTTCTTTATCCGTCCTTGGGCCAGAGCGTGGGCTATCCGCGCGGTGTTGGTGGGAGAACCTACGGCCTGGCTGCTCCCTCCCACTACTACTTCCCCAAAAGGTCGGGTTACCGGGTTGGCCAGTCTGGCCAGCTCCCTGGCCTGTCTTCGAGCCGCCTCATAAGTCTCCCGTCGGCGCTTCTCTTCCTGCTCTTTTACCTCCGCCTCCAGATACCTGTCTACCCGGGCATCGCTCTTAAAATAGGGTTCCATATAGCGCACCACCGAGGGCACTACCTGTTCGGCGGAGATTTTGTGTACTTCGGCCGCCAGCGCCAACATTACATCAATCGGAACCGTCACCGGGATAGAAGTGGTCACGGCCAGCCTGGCCGCCAGTTGCCCCAGGAGCACTGCCCCGCCAATGTGGGCGGCGCAGAGCCCGGGGACCAGCACCCGCGGTGTGCA
Source organism: Neomoorellaceae bacterium (assembly GCA_049701195.1). Classification (GTDB taxonomy): domain Bacteria; phylum Bacillota; class DSM-521; order Neomoorellales; family Neomoorellaceae; genus JBNATU01. Next base: position 78,894 of record JBNATU010000003.1, on the reverse strand, counting down.
GGGTACGGCAATGGTAGGGGAAAGCGCAAGTACCATAGCCCTCTCCACGACCTCCGGTGTTCCACCGGTTATCTCCGCCATAATCGCAGCCGTACCTACGGCGCCGGCACCCAATCCCTCCATATTGCATCCCGTGGTAGTTTTGCCCGCCCGGAACATCACCCCTACTTTTAGCATCACGGTGGCCGCAGGCCAAACCTCTTGCTCGGGGTACTGCTCCAAAAGCGCGGCTATAACTCCCGTAAAAACACAGGCATCTCCGGTACCTGCACAAGGGTTTAACCCTACTATGTGGTTTCCTACTTGAGAGGCCAAAGTATAAGCCACAGCACGGTTAAGGAACAAATCCTCGCTGATTTTCCCCGTCCCGGCAACCAGCTCGGCCCCTATCCGGTTTAGGAGAAAGCTCCTGGCCTCCCTTTCCGCCCCTAACCTGCTAGCCTTAAGATTGTGCTGAAAAGCCTCCTTGATCCTGGACAAAGCTTCCACCGGTTCCGTTCTCTCCCGGAAGGCAATTTCACCCAAGACAACCTCCTTTACCCTGGTGCCTAACCTGGTCGCCACCTCAATCGTTTCTCCCAGCGTCAATTGTCCTTCCCTGGGGGGAAGGCCCGCCAGGTACTCCACCACTTTACTCACGTTACTTAATGGGAACATACCGTACCTCCGTCCCGGCAGCCTCTTCCCAGATCCTGATCACGGCTGAAATGTCCTGACCTCCCCACCCCTTGCTTTTAGCCAGGGTATATATCTGGTAGGCAAGGCCTCCCAGTAAGAGCGGAACATTGTACTCCTTCCCCGTCTGCAGAGCCAAATCCAGGTCTTTGTGCTGCAACTCGATAGCAAAGCCCGGCTCGAAATGGCCCTGAAGAATGAACCCCGGTACTTTGGCCTTAAAGGCATAGCTCTGACCGGAACTGTTGCTGATGATCTCCAGCAATACCTCGGGTTTTAGACCTGCCTTAACTCCCAATACCAAAGCCTCCGCTACACCCACCATATTGATGCCTAGCAAAAGGTTATTGACCAGCTTCACCGCATCTCCGGCGCCGACATCCCCAACATGATAGATCTTTTCGCCTATGCATTGCAGTACCGGCAGGCATTCCCGGTAGTCCTCTTCCCTACCCCCTACCATAATAGTGAGCTTGCCCGACGCGGCTCCACTCACCCCGCCGGATACTGGCGCGTCCAGATAGCGCAATCCCCTGGCAGCAGCCTCGCGAGCCATCCGGCGGGTATCCCCGGGTGACACGCTGCTCATATCCACTATAAGCAGGCCCTCTCGAGCGCCGGCAAAAACGCCTCTTTCGCCCTGCAGCACTTCAGCCACTATGCCGGCATGGGGCAACATAGTGATAACCATATCCACCTGTGCGGCCAGGGCGGCCGGAGAGGCGGCTTCTGCTGCACCTTCTTTAACCAGTTCCGCCACCGCTTCCGGAAGCACATCGTACACCGCGAGGGGGTAACCGCGACGCAGAATATTCCGGGCCATGGGACGTCCCATATTGCCCAGTCCTATAAAACCTACCCGCATTAGTTCTCCTCCTTATGCAGGCGGGGCAGGACAGAAGCTACCCCGCCCCTCTACCTGAGTCCGTCCTCGCCTTTAACTTCTTCCTTCTTCAACCCGCCCACGCGCGGTAAGGGCCGGCCAGAGTCGGTCACTACCGCGGCTACCAAAATTTCGTCCGCCCTAGGCGCGTCGGGTACCCGCACCTCCATGGCATCATAGTGGGACCGAACGTAAGCAGCATTCTTAAAATGCAAGGGCACGTCGATAGCGGTACCTATGCCGCCCATCTTTTTAGCAGAAGGGATAATAGCTTTACCTTCATATACGGCCTCGCGCAGGGGCTTGCCGAACTTCGGATGCAGAATGGCCGCGGCATGCTCCAGTTCACCTTTTTCCCCCACAACGGCCGCTTTGCCGTAGCTTTCTACCGCCTCTTTAGGGATACCCAACGCCGCCACCGCCTTCTCTCCCAGCAGTTTGCCCAGCTCTTCACCATAATTCATCAATTCGGTCAGATCCTCCTGGTAGCGGCCGGCAAAGGGATTCTTGATAACCGCTATAGCAGCAGCCTTGCGGACCGGCTTATCCAGCTTTTTTTCGCACTCGATGTAAGTTTCCTCGACGATGGTTACTACTTTCCTTATTTCCATAAGTCGCAACCTCCTAACTAGATTTTTTGAACCAAACCCTGGGGGACCTCTCGCATCATGCCCCCTAAGAATAGAACTGCACCTTTAAGCAAGTCCTTTTTATATAACTCCATTGCTTTTTCATAACCCCTCTCCAGGGCTTCCTCTTTGACAGCGGCGGGGAGACTGCCCACCCAGATAGTTACCAACGTCTCGCCCAAGTCGCTGGCAGGATCTAACTCGCGGGCCGGCCTCCTTCTTATCCGGGGATGGTCGACGTTGACCGCGTTGCCCAGCACGGTGGCCAGCGCGTCGGCCAAGGGCGCCGTAGCTGCAACGGCCACGGCGGCATCGGCTATGCCCAAGGTAAAACTACGTCCCCCAAAGCCGCTGGTAGCTATTCCACCGATGCCGTCACCCGCCTTGACCTCCAGGTAATGGGTCGGGGAAGCCCCCAGGCGAGGCACAATACCGACCCGCGTCGTAGCCCCCTTGCCCAGGTAAAGGGCAATATCCCCGCCGTTGTTGACCAGCACTTTGGTGGCCCCTCTGGCGACTAAGTATTCCCGCACCACCCAAGCAAACGAGCCCGCCACGGCCGCCATGGGCGTCAATTTTACGTCCCCGGCCATCCTGACAGCCTCGAGCATGAGCTCCAAGATTTTAGGCCATCTCCCTGGACCTTCCAGCTCGGGCCAGGGCTTCTTGGCCTCGGGGAGTAGCCGGCGTAAAACCCGGAGATGCTCGACCACCAACTCCTCCGCATGGGACCACAACCTCTTACCCAGAGGCCGGCCCTGGCGCTCGGCCAGGAGGCTCATCTGCACGGGGCCGCAATCTATAAGACAACGGTAGGGGTCCAAACTCTGCCACATTAATCCCGCGCCTCACCCGAGAGGCCGAGCACAGCCTCCAAGGGCCGAATATGCGATATATGGCCTCCGATGCGCCGGAAAACTTTCTTTTCCATGGTGTATTCCACCGGCGCCACCGTCGCCGGCGTGGGCACCCAGTAGAAGGCTTTCGGTACCACCTTCTCCACATCCACCATGAAGTTAATGCCGCCACCAGGCAAGATAAATGCCGGAGCCCCGCCGATGGTCAAAGTAACTTCCCCGCGATGAACGGCCTTGGTGAGTTCAAGAGGCAACGTAGTTACCCCTGCCCGGGCCGATCCACCCGTTCCCCCTACATAAAGAGCAGAGACCCGCGCCTCCTCACAGGTATCGGCGATTAGCTGCACCACTCTTGCCACTTCGGGAGTAAGCGGGATCTCTTTAACGTCGCCGCCGGCCAGGACTTCAAAGAGCGCAGCCTTCCGCGCAGTAGTCTCCGTCACCAGAATACGCATGCCGGGCCGGGCAATCTCCATGTTAATCGCTTTGATGGCCTCACGCGGGTGGTTAATGGACGTGCCTCCCCACCCGTTACCCGGTTCCCCAAAGTATCGCCCTCGGGTACTCTTGCGGCCGTTGGGAATAACCCCGCTATAGGACATACCCACCTCCTCCCCGGCCAGGTGCTCCGATAGCAAACCGATAATATGATGGTCCAGGATTATCGCTTCCTCCACCACATCCTTCAAGTGCCTGGCAAAAAGCCCTATCGTAGCGCTGCCGCATCCCACCCGCATAGTAGTATCCTCTTGACCGTCGACCACCGGGTGTTGACCCACCTGGAGTTCCAGCCTGGCTCCGTTATCCACTTTCAGCTCTACCCGTTCTCCATTAGCTATATCCACTATGGTTCTGGCTACCATAAAGCCGGACTTGCCGGTCAGCAGATTCGCTCCCCCAATAGTCAGCATCTTGGAACCGTACTCCTCGGTATCCACCATGCCCACGACGCGGCCCTCCCGCCGCACTTTGGCTCCTTCTTCGCCGATATGGAAATTGGTGTCGATCTTCACCTTTACTCCACTATAACTAAGCGGTGCTTCGGTCACCACCGTAACCACCTCGATAGCGCCCCGCTTGCCTTCAACTATATAGGGCGCCGGGCGGGGACACGGGTAATTAGTACCTGCCCCTACCGCCGTAATGAGAGGCCACTCCAATTCGTGGGGTCTCTTTTCCGGCTCTGGAATCCAGGTAACTAAAGGCCGGTTGCGAAGCAAGCGCCCGCCTACATTAGTGTAGCGGCGGCAGGCGCCGGTATGGCCCTCCTGGACCTGGCACTGGACCGGACAGGAGCTACAAACTACGGTCCTAGGCGCCTGCTCTTCCACCCTCTGAGCCGCCCCCCGCGGGCACACCCGGGTGCAGATGCCGCAGGACGCGCAACCTTCCCCGATCTCGGCCTTCTTGTCTCGAACGGTAACGCATTTAAGCGGACATTCACGCGCGCAGTTCCCGCAACCGTTGCACAAATCAGGCTCAATCTTGACCATCAGTACTTACCTCCGAGCTACTTTTTCACGACCGCTTTACGCACCGCCGGCGGGGTGTTCCGACTCTTATCTACCTTTATCTCCCCGTCAATTATGACCATAGCTATACCCGGAAGATCCCCCGCTTCCAGAGCGCTTAAGGCATCTTTGCCCACGGACCCTAAAGGAGCATCCATCAATACCAGATCGGCTTCCTTCCCCGGAGCTATTACTCCCGTATGGAGACCGAAAACTCTCGCCGTATTCCCTGTGGCCGTGGCTATAGCCTCGGCAGCCGTTAACCCACACATAGAGGACAGAAAAGCCAAGTTCCGCAAAATGCCCAGGGGGATGACGCCGGTTCCCGAGGGAGCGTCATTACCCTGAATGAGCCGCTTAAGCTCCCCCTTTTCCTTCAACAGCCGGGCTACCATCTCCGCCACCTTAGGGTTGCCGCACTGGACTATCTCCACCGCCAAGCCGGTCTGTTCTATAATCTTCTTCACCTCGGCCGGCGAGACAGCGGTCGGCCCGCCGTTGAGGTGGGAGACCACATCGGGTTTGATAGCCATCACCTGCTCGGCAGTAACGGTAGAGCTGCCCGGGATAGAAGTACCGCCGGTATGCATCATTACTTTAAAGCCGTATTTGTGGGCCCACTCTACCATGGGCGCAGCTTCTTCCGGCTTCTTTACCCCGCCCAGACCGATCTCACCCACCAGCCAAACCCCGGCAGCCGCGAGCTCGGCGAAGTCCTGCTCCGTCAGGCCCGGCTCCAGGATCAAGGCGCCTCCGTGAAACTTTACGCCGCTGGGTCGGGCATTATAAAAAGATTTGCAGGCCAGGATGGCCAGGGCCTTCACCCCTGCCGGATCCTTAGGCCGACCCGGCGTGTGAGCCTCTCCCGCGGATATCATAGTGGTTACCCCGCCGTGGAGAGAGCTGTTGATAAAGTCCAGCATCTTCTGGCGCGGTGTAAAGTCCCCCAGGACGGGGTGCACGTGAGAATCAATGAGTCCGGGTGTAACCGTCATTCCACCCGCATCGATGACCATATCTATGGACTGTCCCCCCAGAAGGCTCTCGTCGCCCACGGCCGCAATTACCCCGTCGTTGACCAGTATGGTGTTGCCTGGCAGCAGCGGTTGGGCGAGATCTCCGCTCACTATTTGGCCAATGTTGGTGATAGCCAAGCTTTTCATCTTTGACCCTCCTTGTTTTCCGCAGCTTTTAGAGCTGCTACTATCCTTTCCGGTGTAAGGGGCAAATCGTAAAAGCGTATGCCCAGGGCATCTGCCACGGCGTTGGCAATGGCCGCGGCAGTAGGGATCAGGGCGGGTTCTCCTACACCTTTAGCTCCATAAGGCCCGGTTTCTTCGGGATCTTCGACTATGATGGGGTAAACCTCCGGCACATCCAGGGAAGTAGGAATAAGGTACTCGGAAAACCGAGAATTGACCATCCTGCCGTCTTTGACTGTGACCTCTTCCATCAGAGCGAAACCCACACCCATGGCGCAGCCGCCTTCAATCTGGCCTTCTACATTCTGTTTATTTATAGCCCGCCCCACGTCGTGGGCCGCCACGATCTTTTTTACCTCCACTCTCCCCGTGTCGGTATCTACCTCCACTTCGGCCACCTGGGTGGCGAAGGCGTACGTGGCATAAGGTATCCCGCTGCCGGTCTCGGGATCCAGTTTGGTGGTCTCCGGGTTGAACCACCCGTGCCCCAGAGTCAGTTTTCCCGCCGCCCGGCAACGGCTCACCAGCTCTTTAACGGTCAACCCGGTCTCCCGGCCCTGACGCCAAACCCGGCCTTCAACCAAATCAATTTCTTCTTTAGGACAACCCAAGGCTTGGCTGGCCTCTTGCATTAAATTTTCGCGTGCAGCCAAAGCGGCCAGCATTACCGCCTTGCCCGAGATGTAAGTCTGTCGGGAAGCCGAGGTGGCTCCGCCTTCCGGCGTCACCGCCGTATCTGCCGCTATTACCACCACATCTTCTACCGGTATGCCCAGCGTCGCCGCTGCAATTTGGGCCAGGATGGTGCCGGATCCCTGGCCGATGTCTGCGCAGCCGGTCAATACTATAGCCGTACCATCATCCAGCAGGTCCACAAAGGCGCCGGCCGGGTTGGGCATCCCCGTATTCCCGATTCCGTACCACATGCATCCCATACCCACGCCCCGCTTTTTCATTCTAGCCCCCCCAATCCGGGTATGACCTGGCAGGCTTTCTGCCACGCCTTCTCCAGGGTCTCACCGATACCCACGCTACAGCGAAGTTCCTGACCGGTAGCCGTCCGAGAACCTACCTTTAAAACGTTGCGCCGCCGTATAGCCAGAGGGCTTATCCCGCATTCTCGGGCCAGCAAATCCATCTGGGACTCATGGGCAAAGGCAATCTGGGGAACTCCAAATCCCCGCATGGCACCGGAAGCGGGGTTATTAGTGTAAACGCAATAAGCCTCGATATCCACGTTCGGCACCTCATACGGCCCCGTAGCGTGCACCGCCGCCCTCTTCAGTACTGCCGGCCCATAAGAGGCATACGCCCCCGTATCACCGTAGATCCTGGCCCTCACCGCCAGGAGCCGTCCCTCCTTGGTAGCCGCGGTAGTATAATCGATAACATAAGGGTGGCGCTTGACACTCGCGAGGAAAGATTCCTCCCGGCTGTACACCATTTTGACCGGCCGCTTAAGCCGTAGGGCTGCCAAGCCGAGGTAACACTGCACCGAAATATCCAGCTTTCCCCCAAAACCGCCGCCGGTGGTAGCCTGGATCACGCGCACCCGATTTAAGGGTAAGCACAGGTTGCGGGCTATTTCCCGCCTGTCAAAATGCGGATTCTGGGTAGAAACTTTTATAGTGAGAACCTCACCCTCTAAATAGGCCACCCCGGCTTCGGGCTCAATATAGGCGTGCTCTACTCGCTGAGTGGTATAGCGCCTGGTCACCACCACATCGGCGTGTTCAATAGCCGCCTGGGCATCGCCCTTCTTGATTTTGGTAACGTCCAAAATGTTGCCTTTATCGTGAACCCGTGGAGCATCATTGTCCATAGCGGCAAATACATCCAACACCGGGGGTAATTCCTCGAGCTCGACTTTTATAAGGCCCAAAGCCTTTGCCGCCGTCCTCTCATCTTCAGCCGCGACCAAAGCCAAAGGGTCGCCGACGCGGCGGACTTTATCATCCGCCAAAATGGGCTCATCCTTAAGAATAATACCTACACGATTGGGGCCGGGAATGTCCTGAGCTGTAAATACAGCCGCTACTCCCGGCAAGGCTTTGGCCGCGCTGACCTCGATACTTTTGATCCTGGCATGGGGTACCTGGCTGCGCAGCACCTTGAGGTGCAACATATCGGGCAGATGAATATCCCCCGCATACTCGCTTTGGCCCAGCACTTTTTCTCTCCCATCGATCCGGCTTAAGGATCTCCCTATAACCTCAGGCTCAGTCACATCCGGCACCCCCTTCTTGGGCGCTGTCCTTAATCTTCTTGGCAGCCAATTCTACAGCTTCGAGGATCTTGGTGTAACCTGTGCAGCGGCAAAGATTGCCCGAAATAGCCGTGGCTATTTCCTGTCTTGTGGGTTCCGGATTCTTGTCCAACAGGGCTTTGGCGGCCAGTATCATACCGGGAGTACAAAAGCCGCATTGCACCGCGCCAGCCGCCAGGAAGGCTTCTTGTAAGGGATGCAGCTCTCCATTTTCGGCCAGCCCCTCAATAGTAATAATCTCTTTTCCCTGAGCCTGAGGAGCCATAACCAGGCAGGAGTTAACCAATTCCCCGTCCATAATAACACTACATGCTCCGCATTCGCCCTCGCCGCATCCTTCCTTGGTACCTGTTAGGCGCAGGACATCGCGCAATACATCCAGCAACCGCAAAGTGGGTGATATGCTTACGGAAATCGGTCTGCCGTTGACTCTCATTTGTAACAAGAAGGTATTCATGGACCCACACACCCACCTTCTAACAGTGTCCCAACAGGCAGTAAGAGTCTTTCCAAGAGGGCCCTGACAACACCCTTAACCGCTTCCCTCTTGTAAGGGGCTGAGGGCCGCGCTCCCAGTCTGGCCGCCACTACCGCCGAAGCAGTTGCTACCGCTTCATCAATTAACTCGGGAGAAATCTCCGCCCCTGTTAACAGGTTTTCCAGTTCTTCACTTCGGAAGGGGTTAGGAGCTACCGCCCCCAAAGCGACGCGTGCCCTTATAATTTTGTTTCGGGAAGCATCTAGCGTAATAACGGCAGCCGCGCTCAGGCGTGCTATAGCCAGGGCGTTGCGCCGGCCCAGTTTCATAAAGCCACTCCTGGTATTAGAAGGCGGAATAGCAAAATATACACTGTGTGCCAACTCTCCCGGTAGCAGATTCGTTTTGCCCGCCCCGCATAAGAGCTGGTCTACCTTGAGAAACCTCTCCCGTCCTCGGGAACAGAGCTTTACCTCTGCCTCCAGGGCCACCAGGGCCGGAACCGTATCCGCAGCCGGCGAAGCGTTGATAATATTGCCGCCGATGGTTCCCAGGTTCCGAATCTGGGGAGATCCTACAGCGGAAGCAGCTTCGGCCAGGACCGTGGCATGGTGCCGTAAGGTTTCCGAACCGGCTAATTGATTAAACGTAGTCAGACATCCGATCCTTATTCTGTCGCCTATCTGCTCAATACCTCGCAGATCGGCTATGCGCGAGAGATCAATCAGGCCCTCCACCTTTAGCTCCCCACTGCGCAATGCCGGCACCACGTCCGTCCCACCGGCCAGAAGGCGATAACCCGGCGGCAAGGTGGCCAGCAGTTCCAGCGCCTCCGGCAGGCTGTGTGGCTGATAGTAACCTGAAAAATCGATCATTTACGATCTTCTCCCTCAGCTTGGTCTGGTACCGCTAGAGAGGGGGCCGGGCAGCAAACTTTATACTTTGGGCCGCCGGCCCCGGTCAACAGCCATCACATACGCGCCAATTCTTCCAAACTCTTACCTTTAGTCTCGATACCCAAGAACAGCATGCCAAAAGCAGTTACTATACAAACGGCGGCTATCAAACCGAACACAACGGGAAAAGCGCCGGCCTGTCCCACAGACGCTATGATCTTGCCTACCGCCATAGGCGCAATGATAGCACCTATGCGTCCGCAGAAAGAGGCCCAACCGGAACCCGTGGAGCGTACCGCCGTAGGATACATTTCCGGAGTGTAGGCGTATAGAACGCCCCACGCGCCTAGATTAAAGAAATATATGGCCGACCCCCAGATAATTACTTGGGATATCGTGGTAGACAGAGAGAACATATAGGCAGTAACACCACTTAATAACAGGTAGGAGGTCAAAGTAGCCTTGCGGCCGATCTTTTCCACTAAATAAGCCGCGCTGAAGTAGCCGGGGATCTGAGCTATAGTCATTATCAACACATATTCGAAACTCTTGATGATGGTAAATCCTTTACCCACCATCAAGGTAGGCAGCCAGGTGACCAATCCGTAGTAAGCAATGTTTATGCCGAACCAAAGTATCCACAGGCACAGGGTACGTCTCAAATACCTTCGGCTAAGAAGATCGCCCACCGTCACCCTGGCAGCGGTTTCGCTCGTCTGGGTTTCCTCCGAAGATATATGCCCTGACCCACTGCCCGGAGTTACGCCACAGGCCTTTTCCACTCCGGCTATGATCTCTTCAGCCTCGGCCAAACGCCCTATCTTTTCCAGGTAGCGGGGAGATTCGGGCAGGAGACGCCTGAGTACCGCCGAATAAAGAGCCGGAACGCTGCCTATGAAAAAAGCCGCGCGCCAGCCCAAATAAGGCACAACCAGATACCCTATCAGTGCTGCCGCAATCCAGCCGAAGGCCCAGAAGCTCTCCAGTAGTACGGTCATACGCCCTCTATGGGCTGCCGGAGCAAACTCACTGGCAAGCGTAAAAGCTACGGGTATCTCCGCACCCAAACCCAAGCCTATAATGAAGCGCATAAGCATCAGCATGGTATAGTTGGTGGACAGCCCGGCAAGGAAGGTGGCCACGCCGTATACAATCAACGTGTAGCTGAAAACCCGCTTGCGACCCCATATATCGCCCAAAGAGCCACCGAACACGGCACCCAAACCCATCCCCAGCATACCGATGCTGCCGAGGGCCCCGAGCTGGGTAGCGGTAAGATTCCATTCTTTGCCCACCGCCGGCAGAACGAAAGAAACCAAGCCGACATCCATCGCATCAAAAAGCCAGCCCAAGCCACAGATAATCAACAGCCGGTAATGAAAAGAACTCAACGGCAATTTTTCCAGCCTTGTGGCCACGCTCATGAACTTATACCTCCTAATCTTAATCTCCTAATACACCTATTACCTTAGCAACACCCTAATTTTCTTGTGTCTACCCTTTAGCGTTTCCCCTCCTATCTACTTTGTTTGTAAAATCATAGCCCTATGAATACCACCAGGTTATCAATGCAAAATTTATGCCAGCCGGAGAGCCTTGCTTATGCGCCCCCTTTTTGATGCCTGGCGTAGCAGAACTGTTTTATTATTGCAACAGCGTTTCTCCTATACGTATATCGCTAAACGCATAGCGGTAAAGCTACGACCAAGTTATTAAAACCAAGTTATTAAAAGCATTGATGGCGGGGTTCTAGAATGGGCGGCCGCTATACGAAAGGAAGAAGTTTTAAAGAAGCACCGACGCCATATGAAGGGGGTCTTGCGCGCGACCCGATCAACCGGCCGCCGCTATCCGAGCAGGCAGAGGTATGGTAATGGGGAAGGAAGTTAAGACGGGGAATCCATCTGTTGGCTATTCCTTTGTTCAACCGCTACACCACTGTAAAACCGAGGAACGCGTGAACCTATCGAAGTGAGAACTTCATAACTGATAGTATCTAGCCAGCCCGCTAGGTCATCCGCGGTTATGGCTTCGTCTCCTTGTTTTCCTAAAAGAGTCACCTCGGTGCCTGGAGGCACTTCTCTTTCTAAACGGATCATAAACTGATCCATACATACCCTTCCTACCACCGGCGCCCTTTTACCCCCTACCAAGACCCATCCCCTGTTGGACAAGGTACGCCGGTAGCCGTCTGCGTATCCCACAGGAACGGTAGCGATAATCTCTTCTCCTGCAGACCTGTAAGTCCATCCGTAGCTTATAGGCGTACCGGGAGATACGCGCTTTACCTGGGTTATCCTAGCCTTCCAGGTAAGAGCCGGCTCCAGGGCTATACCCGTAGCCCCCGGCCGAGGATGATAGCCGTAAAGAGCTATCCCCACACGTACCATATCCAGATGAGACGGTGGAAATTCCAGGGCGGCTGCGCTGTTAGCCGCGTGTTTTATAGGAATAGTTATTCCTTCTTCCTCCAGCTTTCTTATAAACCGAAGGAACACCTCGAGCTGCTTGGCGGTCTTAGACTTGTCTATCTCGTCGGCACAGGCGAAGTGGGTGAAAATACCCTCTAAGACCAAGGGCCACTCCCTTATCTTACGGCAAAACGCCAATAGCTCATCGTCCCTTCTTAAACCTATCCTACCCATCCCGGTGTCCACTTTGACGTGTATCGGCACCTCCTTGTGTTGCAGCCGAGCTTCCCGCGCCAGGATTTCCGCTTGGGATAGAGAAAAGACGGCAACTGCTATGCCGTACTTTATCACCAGACTTGCAGCTTCGGTGGGCACAGCACCTAAAACGAGAACAGGGCACCTGAGGCCCGCCTCTCTTAAAGCCAGCGCCTCTTCTAAAGTAGCTACTCCCAGGAACGAAACTCCCTCTTCCAGGGCAACCCGGGCGACCTGGACGGCACCGTGGCCGTAGCCGTTCGCCTTAACTACAGCCATTATCCTGACACCCGGTTGAAGAACCTTCCGTATCTCTCTAAGGTTGTGCCTGATGGCCCTCAAATCAACCTCTACCCAGGTACGGCCATAATACTGTCCCTGTAGCATAAAGTCTCACCGCCTTCAAAGTCTCCAATCTAAAGCTCTTAAAGTGGCGTCGACTGCGTATTACGTGGCCCTCAACGTATCTCCCAAAGGCCTAAGGTGCCACCTCATTTCTAGCAAAGCTTATGCCAAATCTTTGAACCCCCCTCCATGTCCAGCTCTCTTCAGTTGCGGCAAGGTCCTTCTGGAATCAAGGTTACAAGACTGCTGGCAAAAGAACTTACCATTTGGAAACCTTCTTTATACGGACTGTAAAGAGGCAACGCTCCCCGTCCTGGGTAATAGTAAATAAGGCTGACGAAATACTAGCGTATTAAAAATAGCAGTACGCCTCGCTAACGCTCTGGTGCTGCGTGGAAAAGTCGGCAATAATACTTGCCACATCTAGCAAGGTTAGATAAGCACATAAGATGTTAAAGCTCTCATGGCTAGGGCTAATAACTTCTAGGGGTTGCCCGTGATCCCAAGCCGGGATTGGAAAAGGGACCACCTGTGGCATGGAACTTGCTTTAATCTTAAAGTCAGAAGGCGTTGATAGGGGAAGGTGGTTAGACCATGATCATCGGATTGCCCCGTGAGATTAAACCCCAAGAACACCGTGTGGGACTTACACCAGCCGGAGTGGATACTCTGGTTAGGGCTGGGCATCAAGTAATAGTAGAAAAAGGGGCCGGTGAAGGAAGTGGATTCAGCGACGGTGACTACCGTCGGGCCGGGGCTCGGATAGTTACGGGGGCCGCCGAAGCATGGGCTGAAGCCGATATGGTGGTTAAGGTAAAAGAGCCCCTACCCGCCGAGTACCTTTATTTCCGGCCGGGGCTTATTCTATTTACGTACCTCCATCTGGCTGCTGAACCAGGGCTTACTAAGGCTCTGGCTGAAAAGCAGGTTATTGCTATAGCCTATGAGACGGTAGAGCTTCCCAACGGTTCTCTCCCCCTGCTTACACCCATGAGCGAAGTGGCCGGACGCATGAGCATTCAGGTCGGAGCCACCTTCCTGGAAAAAACCCGCCAGGGCAAGGGCATACTCCTAGGCGGCGTGGCCGGTGTACCTCCCGCGCATGTGGTCATTTTAGGCGGCGGAACGGTCGGCACCAGTGCGTTAAAGCGAGCCGTGGGTATGGGAGCCAGGGTAACGGTAATAGACAAGAACCTTGACCGTTTGCGTTATCTGGACGACGTGTTCCACGGCCAGATAGAGACTCTGGCTTCGAATCATTTAAATATCGCCACAGTTGTTCAGAGGGCCGACCTGATTATCGGCGCCGTACTCATACCCGGAGCGCGGGCTCCCCGGCTCGTCACGGAAGAGATGGTCCGCTCCATGGAACCGGGCAGCGTAATAGTAGATGTAGCGGTAGACCAAGGAGGTTGCATAGAAACCGTCGATCGTGCTACCACCCATGAAGAGCCCGTTTATCTCAAACACGGGGTGGTGCATTACGCCGTATCTAATATGCCTGGAGCTGTGCCGCGCACCTCCACCCTGGCTCTAACTAACGCTACTCTTCCTTATGTGCTGGAACTGGCGAATAAAGGATGGAGGCGGGCTGCCGAGGAGGACCCTGCCTTGGCCAAAGGAGTAAATGTAGTTCGGGGTAAGCTCACTAATCCCGGAGTAGCCGAGGCTTGCGGGCTCCCGTACTATAGGCTAGAAGAAGTGCTGCCGGAACTATAGACTTACCGTCCGGCAGTAGCGGCCCTGCCGGATAGCTTACCTTCGGATTGGGTTCTGCGAAAACCTAATAAATCTTGACAGCGGCTGTCTAAAAGCACTATAATTCACTCAGAATAAAGGTGCATAAAGGTGACGGTGTCCACTCAAGGCAAAGAAGCCTTCATCCGGTACGGATGAAGGCTTCTTTGTTGTTCGAAGATCTACCCCGAAAATACTCTTTGGCTATTTTCATCCCTCTGCTGGTGCTACGCTAGCAGCATGGGGGTCTTATGTTTTAACGCGCAGGCAGTAGGAAAAGGGTAATCATGACCTACACTGCTCCACTCGCGGGTCTTACACCCCGAGGTCCCAGGGGAAAGGGGGGAAGTGTGTGAAGTAGCCCCAATACATTTGGCGCAATACAGCACAGGATAGCGAGGCTAATACTTCATTAGGGAGGTCAATATTCTTATGAAAAGATTGCTGGCGTTCTTGCTTATCCTTCCAGCCTTGCTAATACTAGCGGGCTGCAACGGCGGTTCCAAAGATATTAAAATTGGCCTCAACGCAGAATTGACCGGTGGTATCCCCGTTGTAGGTCAGTCCTGTAGGAACGCGGCCACCATGGCTGTAGAGGAGGTTAACCAAGCGGGGGGTCTAGAGGTAGCCGGTACTAAATACAAGGTAACTCTAATAGTAGAAGACAACGAAGACAAGGCCGAATCCGCAGCGGCCGCAGCGCAAAAACTCATAAACCAGGACCGCGTGCTGGCTATGGTGGGTCCCAACGCTAGCCGAAACGCCATTCCTGCAGCCGCAGTGGCGGAAAATGCAAAAGTCCCCATGGTCACACCGTGGTCTACCAACCCCAAGACTACCGAAGGCAAGAGATATGTCTTCCGGGCTTGCTTTATTGACGATTTTCAGGGGCAAGTTGCCGCCAAATTTGCCCTTGAGAAACTCGGAGCCAAGAAAGCAGCTGTTTTGTTCGACGTAGCCAGCGAATACAACAAAGGAATAGCTGAGATTTTCAAGAAGAGCTTTGAAAGCGAAGGAGGGCAGGTGGTGGCCTTTGAAACTTATACTACAGGCGACAAAGATTTTAGTTCTCAACTAACTAAGATCAAAGAAGCTAATCCAGATGTTCTTTTCCTGCCCAATTACTACAGCGAAGTACCGCTGCAGGTAGAGCAGGCCAGGAAGCTGGGTTATAAAGGCCAGATAATCGGCAGCGATAGCTGGGGCAGCCCCGAGATAATTAAGCTTGGTGGGCAGAACATGGAAGGGCTCTTCTTTTCCACCCATTACGCCCCGGACATAGCCACTCCCACGGCGCAGAAGTTTATCAAAGCCTACCAAGAGAAGTATCAATCCACCCCCGATGATGTGGCGGCCCTAACCTACGACGCCTTGGGAATATTATTCCAGGCCATAAAGACCGCCGGAAAGATAGACCGCGAGGCCGTGCGCGAAGCTCTGGCCCAGATTACCCGCTACGAAGGAGTAACAGGTACCATGCAGTTTAAAGGCAGCGGAGACCCCATAAAGAGCGCGGTGATAATCAAAATCGAAAACGGTAAATTCAACTACTTCGCTTCCGTCAGCCCTTAAGCCGGTCTAGCTGAGCAATATACCGGGGAGAGACCGGGGGAATTCTATAAAATGCCTCCCGTCTCTCTCCCCGATCACTTCAATTGTTAGTCTTTGGGGATTAATACGGACAGGGGTGTTTACCCATGGTGGAACTCATCCAACAAGTACTGAACGCGTTTCAGTTGGGCAGCGTCTATGCCCTCATCGCTTTAGGTTATACTATGGTTTACGGCATCTTAAGGCTGATCAATTTCGCCCACGGGGATATATTCATGGTGAGCACCTACGTCGCTTTCTTCATAGGTACCTATCTTTTGCTGATGCGGGCCATGTCTGCGGTAGCCTCCTTCCTTCTAACTATGTTTCTTTCCATGGTGGCTACCGCTACCCTGGCAGTCCTCATCGAGCGTGTCGCCTATAGGCCCCTGCGACAGGCTCCCAGGGTCTCAGCGGTTATCACAGCGCTAGGAGTAGGCCTCTTCTTAGAGAACTTTACCTTAGCCCTCATGGGCGCCGAGCCCAGGAAAATGCCCTTGTTCCTAACTGCCACCAGTCTTCCCCTCGGCAAAGTGGCCTTAACCAACGTGCAGTTAATCATTATAGGAGTGGCCCTCGTTCTCATGCTCCTTCTCGATACCGTGGTCATGAAAACTATGACAGGTATGGCCATGCGAGCCATCTCCTTCGACAAGAACATCGCTCTCTTAATGGGAGTACCGGTGGATAAAATCATCTCGTATACCTTTGCCTTCGGGTCCGCAGTAGCAGCCGCCGGGGGGATGCTCTACGGTATGGCTTACCCCATCATAGACCCCTATATGGGTATTCGCATAGGCTGGTGGGCCTTCATAGCGGCAGTCGTGGGCGGCATAGGTAACGTCCGGGGGGCCATGCTCGGGGGATTTATCCTGGGATTCATAGAGATCTTCACTCCCGTTATTCTCCCCTCCTCTACTTATCGCGACTTCGTGGCCTTCAGCATACTCCTCCTCTTCTTGGTTTTCCGCCCGACCGGCATACTCGGTAAACCTGAAATTCAAAAGGTGTAAAGGTCAATGAGCCAAAATAACAAGGGGAGCTGGGTATATGTGGCATTTAGCTCGCAGTATACGGTTCTGCAACAGCAGCCCATTAGGGTCCAAGGTTTTGCTCTTGGCGGGGTTGCTATTGAGCATCTTTCTCTACGCTTCGGGCTTCAATCCTTATATTCAGCAGGTACTCATGTACCTCGGGGTAAATATCATACTGACTGTGAGCCTTAACCTTATTAATGGATACATGGGTGAGTTTTCAGTCGGTCACGCCGGATTTATGGCCGTAGGAGCTTACGTATCCGCGTGGCTTACCGTAAAGTTTATACCTCCTTCCTTAGGTCCGTGGCTCTTTCCCCTAGTCACCGTCTTGGGAGGCTTGGTTGCTGCCCTGGCCGGTCTGGTGGTAGCCTTCCCCTCCTTTAAAACGCGTGGTGACTATTTAGCCATTGTAACCCTGGCTTTTAACATGATCATAAAAAGCGCGCTGGAAAACATCGAAGCCGTCGGCGGTCCAAGGGGTTTCTTAGGCATTCCCAACCTTACCAATCTACCCTGGGTGTATCTATGGACCGTGCTGGCGGTTCTAGGAGTAAGAAACTTTGTCTACTCCAATTTTGGTCGCGGGGTCCTAGCCATAAGGGAAGATGAAGTGGCTGCGGAATTGACCTCGGTAAATACGCGCCAGGTAAAGGTTCTGGCATTTGTGTTCTCATCCTTCTTGGCAGGAGTTGCCGGCGCGCTATTCGCCCATATCTTGATGTTTATCAATCCACGCAGCTTTACTATAGCAAAATCTACGGATATCCTCGTTATGGTTTACCTGGGGGGTATCGGGAGTATTGCCGGTTCTATTCTCGGAGCCACCGTTTATACCGTACTTCTCGAACTTCTGCGCCCACTTCAGATTTGGCGTTGGGTTGTGGGCCCATTGCTACTCATATTGCTCATGATATTCCGGCCACGAGGCATAATGGGACTGTGTGAGTACAGATTCTTCTTGCCCAAGGAAGAAAGGGGAGGAACCTATGAACCGGGAGACAAGACCGCCCCTCTTGCAGGTTGAAGGACTTACCCATTATTTCGGCGGCCTAAGAGCGGTGCATAATTTTAACCTGGAGCTCAAAGGAGGAGAAATATACGGTCTGATCGGTCCCAACGGTGCGGGCAAAACCACGGTCTTCAACCTTATTACGGGAGTGTACCGCCCCACGCAGGGCAACATACTCTTCCACGGTTCCTCCATCGTCGGCCTACTCCCCCACCAGATAATTTCTAAGGGGATCGCCCGTACCTTCCAGAACATCCGTCTTTTCAAGGAACTAACGGTCCTGGATAACATAAGAATAGCTTACTATGGTCAAGTACGCTATAGTCCCTGGAGCACCTTATGGCGCTCGGCGCGGTTCAAAGAAGAAGAAGTACGCCTAAGGGAGGAGAGTTTGAAGCTTTTAGACCTCTTCGACCTGCGAAAATTCGCTTTCCTACCGGCCAAAAGCCTCTCCTATGGCGAACAGCGCCGTCTGGAGATGGCCAGGGCCTTGGCCGGAAAGCCTTCTTTGCTGCTTCTGGACGAGCTGGCGGCAGGTATGAACCCCAGTGAGATCCAGCGGCTTTTGCATACCATCCGCTGGATCCACAGTTATTTCTCTCTAACCATCCTGCTCATCGAACACCAAATGCGAGTAGTAATGAACCTCTGCCAAAAAGTTAAGGTACTGGACTTCGGAGAAACCATAGCTGAGGGTAGTCCAGAAGAAATCCGACGCCATCCGCGCGTCTTGGAAGCTTATTTGGGCAAGGAGGTGATCGCATGAATGCTACCCGTTCCGGCATGGAGCCACCCCTCCTTTCCGTAAGAAACCTGGTTGTCTCTTATGGCCAGATCCGGGCCTTACAAGGCATATCACTCGAAGTGTACCCGGGAGAGATCGTTACTCTTATCGGCGCCAACGGAGCCGGCAAGTCCACCACCTTACGCGCTCTTTCTGGTATAGTCCCTGTGGAGTCGGGAGAAATTCTTTTCGCCGGCGAAAGCTTAACGGGCTCATCTCCGGATGTTATTGTGCGAAAGGGAATAGCCCATGTCCCGGAAGGGCGGGGCATTTTCGCCAACCTGACCGTACTAGAAAACCTAAAACTGGCTACTTTCTCCAGAAAAGATCGGAGCGGAATAGCCGAAGACCTAGATAGGGTATTTACCCTATTTCCCAGACTTAAAGAAAGACAGCACCAATTGGGTGGCACCTTGTCCGGCGGAGAACAACAGATGCTAGCCGTTGCCCGAGCCTTAATGACCAGAAGTCGCTTGATCCTCCTTGATGAACCCTCTATGGGACTGTCGCCAGTAATGGTGCAAGAGATCTTTCGTATCATCCAGGAGATCCATCAGGCAGGAACAACTATACTTCTGGTGGAGCAAAATGCCCATATGGCTCTTAAGATAGCCCATTACTGCTATGTTCTAGAAACGGGAAGGATCGTACTGGAGGCGAGACCGGAGGTTCTTAAGGATAACCCTCTTGTTAGAGAGGCATATTTGGGAGGTTAATGTTATGAGGTAGATTTCCCCAAAGCCCGTAGAAGGAGGTGACACTGACGGTGCATGGGTTACGCTTCCGCATCCGCTTTGCCGACCGGGTAGGAATGGTACGTGATGTAGCCTCTCTGGTGGCGGAACACGGCGCCAATATTGTATGCTTAGAGGTAAAGCCCGGTGAGATGTACCTCCAGCTTAGCGACCTGACCCATCCACTGCTAGAACGTGTTCTCCTAAAACTCCAGGCTATTCCTGACGTTTCAGAAGTCGTACCCGTAGAATGGTTGCCCCACGAACTGGCCCACCAAAGATTGCAGGCCATCTTTGAAACCGTAGACGAAGGTATACTGGTCGTAAACGAACAAGGCACAGTGACCCTCTGCAACCGTCGGGCATCAGAAATCCTGGGATGGGGAGACACCCTTGCGGGAAGCCCTCTGGAGGAATTGGGCTTTCCTAAGGAAGTCATCCGGTCCGTTACCTTCGGACGCCTTGGACAGCAAGAAGTAGTCCTGTCCACCCCCTACGGCCGGCTACGCTGCCTGGTCAAGAGCCAAAGACTCATAGACGAATATGGAAATACTGCTGGTGCTATGGTTACGATAGAAAAAATGTCCAAAGTCAGGCGCCTCATTCAGTCCTTTACGCGGCCGGTCATGATAACTTTTGACGACATAGTGTACTCTAGCCCCCAAATGGCCGAACTAATATCCCTGGCCAAGACCGTAGCCCGGGGTAATTCCACCATCCTCTTGCGCGGAGAAAGCGGAACCGGTAAGGAGCTCTTTGCCCGGGCAATTCACATGGCCAGCCCAAGACGGGATAATCCCTTTGTAGCCCTAAATTGTGCCGCCATCCCCGAGAGTTTGCTGGAGAGCGAACTCTTCGGCTACGCTGAAGGTACTTTCACAGGCGCTCTAAAAGGAGGTAGACCCGGGCTCTTCGAATTTGCTCACCAGGGTACCATCTTTCTTGACGAAGTAGCCGAAATGCCGCCCTACCTCCAGGCAAAAATGTTGCGCGTCCTGCAAGATGGTTGCGTCCGACGTTTAGGTGAAATGATCGAAAACCGGGTGGACGTGCGGGTGATAGCTGCTACTAACCGTAATCTTGAGGAAATGGTAGCCAACGGCAGTTTCCGCGAGGACCTCTTCTATCGGCTGAACGTCATTCCCCTGTATATTCCTCCTTTAAGGGAACGTAAAGAAGATGTTCCCGTCCTGGTCCAGCACTTCGTAGAAAAGTTCACCCAGCGCCTGGGAAAAAAGATTACCCACGTATCTAAAGCCGCCATGGAGAGCCTGATGGCCTATGATTGGCCCGGTAATATACGTGAGCTGGAAAACGTTATAGAAAGGGCCATTAACCTGGCCGAGGGAGAGGAACTACAACGGAGACATATTGTCCTCCCCGGAGAATCGTCCCGAGAACATCACGTCGGTAGGCTTAAGCAGGTTGTGGAAGAGGTCGAGCGAGAAGCCCTGCTCAAGGCTTTATCCCAAGGAGGAAGCGTTCGCAAGGCAGCCAAGATCCTCGGAATCTCACATACCACGGTAATCAATAAAATTAAGAGATACCATATCGGACACAAAGTAAACAGATGAAGCAGCACCCTATTTCTGCTTTATCTTGGGCTGGCCGGCTCCGATCAAAACAATCGATGACTGTTTTCCCAAAACCATCATGATCCCTCTTAGGGTTCATGGCTTACGCTTACTCCCGGTGCCTCTTCTAGGGCTTCCCGAACCTTCGTAGGACATCTCTGCCGCCACCGCTAACCCCTAATTCCCTAGTTCTATCTTACCTGGTAAACATCAGCATATTAGTATCGGCATCATACTTGCAGCTAAAGCCGAAAAGGGTTTTCAAAGCCGCAGCCGGTACGAAAAGGTAATCCGTTTTATCATCTTACCGCGGGAAGCCTGGCCGGCTAAACTAAGAACGGTGCTTTGACATCTTTCGATAAATTTTTTCTTGATTTTTCCCCCGGCATGTGGTTTTCTTAAAGTATAAGTGATAAAAGTATTCATTACAAACATTTACTCTAAGACAACGGGTTACCCTTCTCCCGGCGGACTGGCGTATCCCCACTTTTGCCTCTAGGCCTGCTTAGCTTGCGCTCGCTCCAAAAACCTCGCGGGCCAAACTAGCGCTCGGCTAAAGGCTCCGGCAGGCTTCCCGGCAAATTCGGCATCCTGCCTCAGTTGCCGGCCTCGGCCATCCATAGCCTCGGGCCTGCCTTCGCCTTTCGCCTCGCTAAGTTTGGCTACCGCTCGGGTTTAGTCGCTCGCTTCCAAGCCTAAGCAGGCCTCCCTAGCAAAAAGTGGGGATAACTCAGCCTGGCGGAGGATTGCCCGGTGAACGTGGATCTGAAGCATCTGATGTAAATGAATTACGCCGATTGATTATCTCTAGATGCTGGGAGGGAACTAAGTGAAGAAAAGCTGGATCTTCTGGCGCATAATGTGTGGCGCTGCATTGCTCATGTTGCTGTTGGTCCTGGAGGGTGGTACTGCCTATTGGGGTCTGGAGCAGGAAAGAAGGGCCGGCGAGGAGGTAGTGAGCGACCTGGAGGCCCAAGCCCAGTTTTTCCAGGCAGAGGTGGCCCACCTTTTGTGGTTGAGAGAGCTCCAGCAGATGTTCCTCACCGGAAACCTTCCCCCGGAACCCAAAGATCCGACCCAGTGCGATTTCGGCAAGTGGTATTACCGTTTCGTGCCCGACCCTAGCTATCAAGAGCCTTTCCGCGAGCTGGAAGGACCCCACCACCAGCTCCACCAGGCAGGCCAGCGCGTTTGGAACTTATTCCGGGAAGGCAAGCGCGAGGAAGCTCTGTCTACCTTCAATACCCAGTTCTGGCCGGCAGCCCAGGAGATGTTGGTGAAGCTGGACAGGGTCAGGCAAGCCTTAGGCCAACATATTGAGGAGGAAAGAGCGCGTACCGAGGCCGCCCGAGAAAGGTTGAGGGCTTCTCTGGTGGGTTTTCTTCTTGCGGCTTTAGTGGTCTCCGTACTTATCAGTCTGCTCACCGCTAGGAGCCTTGCCCGGCCCATCCAGGCGGTGGCCGAAGCCTCGCAAAAAGTAGCCACCGGGGACCTGCGGCAGTATTTAGATCCCGGCCGGACCAAGGGTGAAGTAGCCTCCCTGGTTCTGGCTTTCAATCAGATGACCGAGAATTTAAGGTTCCTGGCGCAAACAGTGAACGAACAGGCCTTAAACGCCAAAAATGCCAGCGAATCTCTGGCGACCGCCTCCCTGGAGAGCAGCAAGGCCGGGGAGCAGATCGCCCTTACTATGCAGAGCGTAGCGGACAATACCACCTCGGTGGCCGAGAAGGCCGGCAACTTGAGCGAGATGGCCTACGGACTTAATGAGACCGCCGTAAAACTCGACCGCGTCTCCGGGGAACTGGTCGGGGTGGCGAGCCATACCGTAGATGCGGTAACCGCAGGATATCGGGTAGTAGAAGAGACCACGGCCCAACTCTCGCAGGTGGCCGAAAAGGTAACTCTTGCAGCCGACGCCATCCGCAAGCTGGCCAAGCGTTCGGAGGAAATAGGCAGCATTGTGGATATGATCGAGGGTATAGCTTCTCAAACGAATCTCTTAGCCCTCAATGCCGCCATAGAAGCGGCCAGAGCCGGAGAGCAGGGGCGGGGTTTTGCGGTAGTGGCAGAGGAAGTAAGGAAGCTCGCTTCCGGGTCCAGCGAGGCGGCCCAGAAAATAACCGGCCTTATCGAAGACATTTTGTCGGAAACTGTAGTTACCACTCAAACCATGGAAGTGAACGCCGAAGAAGTAACCAGGCAGTTAGAGGTTATAAGTGTTACCGGCCGGTCTTTACAGGATATTTTGGAGAAAGCTCACCGCACGCAAAATATGGCTCAGGAGGTAGCCGTTGTCTCCCAAGACTTGAGTTCCCGCGGACTGAAGCTCAAAGAGATGGCCCAGGACATCTCCCGAGCTGTGGAAAACGTAGCTGCCGCTGCGGAAGAGGCGGCCGCCGCGTCCCAAGAGCAGAACGCCAGTGCCGAGGAGGTAGCCGCCTCCTCGCAGGAGTTGAAAAACCTGGTAGAAAAGCTCCAGGTAGCTTTGAGCAGGTTCAAGTACTGATCGACCACCGTCAGAAGCCCACTCGACATCAGGGCGATATTTAAAAAGCTTAATCATCTGCCGTTGTTTTTGTTAGAGGGCCACCAGGATAGAACCAGGGGCTGAAGTAAAGCGGCGAGAGTAGCGATCAGAGCTAAGGGGTCCATATGCCAGCCGGCTAAAGATATGGTCTCCGGGACGGCCAGCTTCAGAAAGCTGACCAGCAACACCAGCGACAAATATATCCCCCCGGCAATGCCTACCAGCTCGGCCAAAGCTCGGGAGGCCGGGCTGGGCAATTGCTCGGCCGCTCCGGCGGAGCGGTAGCGGCGCACCTTTATCTTTAAGGCTGCATAAAACAGCAGAAGCAAAAAAAACGCCGTAAGTATTTGCCACCACATAATAAAATACACCCCCGGTAAAAAATTATGGGTGCGGGGGTGATTCTATTACTTGGATTGGCCTTTTTGCCGGCGGGTATATTCCACCACCATCTCGTCCAGTTTACGGCTGAGCCTTCTTACTTCTTCGCTGTCCACGCCTCTCCCCTGGTCGATCAGGGACTCTAGCTGCCGGCGCAATCTTTCTATTTCTTGAGCCAAACTTCCAGCTTCCTTATTCATTTTCTTCTTCGCCGCCTTTCGGAGCGTAGCCCTCTTTAGAGAGCCCCCTCTGCCTCCGAAAATTCTCTTCGTTTTTGGTCAGGTAGGCCTGGTACAGCTCTTCGGCGCTAATCCCTGCCTTTAAACACATGCTTATAAAGAAGTGGAGAATGTCCACCAATTCTTCTTTAATGGCTTCGCGGTTTAGGGGCCGGGGAACCTTCCACCATTTAAAATTCACTTCTTCCAACAGCTCTCCCAGCTCTACTATGATGGCCAGGGCTTCTTTTTGTATCCAAGTGGATAAGTCCCCTTCCGGTAAGCGGTGGCCCGCTCTTATTTCTTCATCCAGGTTGGCCTGAAGCTCAAAAATATGTTGCAGTCGATCCATTTTTCTCTCCCCTCCCTTTACAACAGGTATTTCTCCGAGCAGGACCCAGCAATCGCTTGCGGGCTAAAACCTCAAACCTAAAAGAGTGCTTTTGGGGAAAAAGAAGTACATCTGTCTCGAAGGTAGCGGCGCAGCATTCCCTCTTCTTTTAAAGGCCTGCTTCTACCGCCAGCGTCTTTAAGTCCCATCCGTCGTCCGGTGGCGGTCCTAAAGTCGTTAAAGAAATCTGCTCCGGGGAAAATAAAGTACGGGCCACCCGCTGAACGTCCTCCACCGTCACTCTGTTCAATCGTTCCATCATTTCCTCCACCGTTATTACCCGGCCAAAGGAGAGTTCCGTCTTACCCAGGCGGCTCATACCTTGGCTGACATTTTCCTGGCCCAGAAGGAGATTGCCCCGTATTTGGTCTTTGGTGCGCTTGAGCTCCTGTTCGGTGACCCCCTCGTTCTTGATGGAAGCCAATTGCTCTAGAATAAGCCTTATAACCTGTCGGGCGTTAGCCGGACTGGTCCCCGCATATACGGTGAACAGCCCGCTGTCCACATAACCGACGTGATAAGAGTAAACCGAATAAGCCAAGGCTTGCTCCTCGCGGATTAGCTGAAACAGCCGGGAGCTTATACCCCCACCCAGGATATTGTTTAAAGCCTGGAGAGCATAAATGTCGGGGTGGTCCTGGGCTAAACCCGGCGTCCCGAGACAAATCTGTATTTGCTCCGTATCCTTAACATTAATGCTGATAGCCGCTCTTTCCCGGGGCGCCCAATAGACTACCTCCGACCCCGGCAATTCTTGTCTACCGAAAGCTTTCTCCAGCTTGTCTTCCAGCTCGGCGGTTTGAAACTTCCCCGCCACCGCCAAAACAATATTCTGTCCGTTATAATAATCGCGGTAATAGCTACAGATACGCTCGCGGTCTAAGCTTTCCACCGAAGAATACGTGCCTAGGATAGCCCTTCCCAGTGGGTGCCCCGGCCAGACGGTCTGGGCGAACAGGTCATGGACCATTTCATCAGGAGAGTCTTCATACATCTTGATCTCTTCCAGGATCACCCTCTTTTCTTTTTCAATATCTTCCACCTGGAAACGAGAGTTAAAAAGCATATCGCTCAGCACATCGATAGCCAGATCCAGGTGTTCGGACAAAACCCGGGTGTAAAAACAAGTAAATTCTTTGGTAGTAAAGGCATTCAGGACACCGCCTACCGACTCCAGCGCCTCGGCAATGTCTCTGGCATTCCGTTTTTCCGTACCTTTAAACAGGAGGTGTTCCAAAAAATGGGAAACACCATGGTTCTCTTCCGACTCATGGCGGGACCCGGCCCGCACCCACACTCCTACGGCTACGGAGTGCACATAAGGCATCGCTTCACTGACCACGCGAATACCATTGCTTAAGGTTATCTTACGGTACATTCTTGTCCTCCCCGTATGCTCCGCATTTTACCTCCCCAGGAACCGGAAGATTCCCTTTTCGGCGCTCACTTCTTCAGCGGCTACCAGGGGAGAAGCGGCCACTTCCTCTCCCGCGTATAAAAGCTTTAAGGCCCCTAATATTTGACCTTTTTTCACCGGCGCTTTAATCGCCGCAGGGATGATTACTCTTTTTTCCAGTTTAGCCACCTCATCCGCCGGTACCGACCAGGCCACTCCCCGAGCCAGAACCACGGTCAGCTCCTTTTGCCCTCCGTTGGGTACATATATCTTGCCCACCTTTTCCCCGGCTTCCATCCGTTCCAGGTGAAAGGAATGGAAGCCGTAATCCAATAAATCCCGTACATCCTTATAGCGGTCGAAGCTGCGCAATACTACGGCGATGAGCTGGCGACCTCCTCTGGTAGCCGAGGCTACCAGACATTGGCCCGCCTGAACGGTAGTGCCCGTCTTAATTCCATCAGCTCCTTCGTAGCTATCCAGCAGGCGATTCGTATTGTATAACTCCCGCGGACCGTCCGAGCCTTGAACCGTAGTACGGCGAGTAGCTACTATTTGCCGGAATAAGGGATGGCTTAAGGCATACCGGCTCAGAAGGGCCAGATCGTAAGCCGTACTGTAGTGCTCGTCGTCCGGTAGGCCGTGGGGATTTACAAAATGGCTGCTGTAAGCTCCTAAAAGCCCGGCCTTGCGATTCATGAGCCAGGCGAAAGTCTCCTCCGAACCGGCCAGGTGTTCCGCCAGAGCCACGCAGGCATCATTGCCCGAACTGATCAGCGCTCCTTTGAGCAGGTCCTCCAGCCTCCATACGGTTTCCGGGGCCAGGTATAGGCTCGCTCCCGGTGTAGAGGCGGCATGTCGGCTGACCTGAACCGGGCTGTCCAGTCGTCCTAATTCTATAGCCAGAACAGCCGTCAGGATCTTGGTAGTGCTGGCAGGCGGCCGCTTTTCCTGGGGGTTTCGCGCATAAAGAATCTGCCCCGTGCTCACCTCCATCAGCACCGCATAAGGAGCACTGATATCCGGTGCTTCTGCGGCTTCGGTCGAGAACGCCAGGCCAAAACACAAAAAAAAGCAGGGTAAAACCCTCAGCCAAAGTCTCACTTGAACTCCTCCTCGCCCTCACCTTCTAGGACTATTATTTGCGAGGAAGAGCGTTCCTATTAGGCTTTTCTAACCCAAAATCTCGGATACGGTAGCCAAGGTATAACCGAGCTTCTGCAAACGGTTAATCACTTCGGGCAAAGCCTCCACCGTAGGAGCTGTAGGGTGCAGCAGCACAATAGCTCCATTTTGGCTGTGGGAAACTACCGCGTGCACAATATCCTCCGAACGGGTACCCGGCAAATAGTCTCCTGGATTGATGGTCCACATAATGAGCTTATAACCCAGATCGCCTGCCGCCGCTACTACCTGCGGCTTGTTTTCCCCGTAAGGAGGGGCGTACAAAACAGGTCTACGACCTGTCAAGTTGGTCAACACTTCTTCCGCCCGTTGCATATCCCGGCGATTTTCTTCCCGGCTTAAGTCATTTACATGGAGGTGGCCGTAGCCGTGGTTCCCTATTTCGTGGCCTTCTCCGGCCATTTTTTTCACCAGGTCGGGAAACTTGGTAGCCCACTGCCCGGTAGGAAAGAAGGTAGCACGAACCTGCTTCTGGGACAACGTCTGCAAAATAGCCGGCAGGTATTCCTCCCCCCAGTCCACGTTAAACGCCAGGGCCATAGCTTTTCTCTCGACGTTACCTCGGTAAATGGGCTGTACCTCCATAACCGGTACGTCTCTTTCCTGAAGCCAGTACCACCCGCACACGCCTACGAACGCTACGGCCGCCAGAGCGGCGGCCAACCACAGCCACCGACGCCACCGCTGCCAGTAGAGCACATACATACTGCGCCACCGCCTTTGTGGTTTCCTGGTACCATAAATATATGCTCTACCGGCTCAGGATATATAGTAATTTCCCTCTAACGCGTCTTGCGTTCACGGCCGGGCCGGCGCAAGGGCTGCCGCCCGGTGTTAGGGCTATTTTCCAAAGAACGTAGCGCCTCTTTGCGAGAGAGTTTAAGGCGTCCTTGAGGGTCAAAGCCGATGGCCTTAACCAGGATCTCGTCGCCTTCCTTCACCACGTCCTCTACCCGGCCTACCCGGCCCTCCGCCAGCTGAGAGATATGCACCAGGCCTTCCTTGCCCGGCAAGCCCAGTACCCCCGGAATTATCTCTACAAAGGCCCCGAAATCAGTAATACGGGTAACTTTGCCGCTGTAAACCTTTCCCACTTCCACGTCTTTGGTGAGCGCCTCAATAATCTGCAAGGCCCGCTCGCCAGCTTTTACGTCATTAGCCGCGATGAAAATGCGTCCATCGTCTTCGATGTCGATCTCCACGCCGGTTTCTTCGATAATTTTTTTGATAACTTTGCCCCCCGGTCCGATAATGTCACGGATCTTCTCCGTATCTATGACCGTGGTAAGCATACGCGGGGCGTAAGGGGACAGCTCCTTCCTGGGCTCCGGCAATACCTCCAGCATCTTCTCCAAAATATAAAGGCGAGCGCGGCGCGCCTGTTCCAGCGCCTGGGATAAAATGGCTCGATCGATACCCGGAATCTTGATGTCCATCTGCAGAGCCGTTACCCCTTGAGCCGTGCCGGCCACTTTGAAATCCATATCTCCCAAGGCGTCTTCTATCCCTTGAATATCGGTAAGAACGGCGACTTTGTCTCCTTCTTTAACCAGACCCATCGCTACCCCGGCTACCGGAGCTTTGATGGGTACGCCTGCATCCATTAAAGCCAAAGTGCTGCCACATACGCTGCCCATAGAGGTGGAACCGTTAGAACCCAACACTTCGGATACTAACCGGATAGCATAAGGAAACTCCTCTTCCGGCGGGATCATGGGCTCCAGAGCCCGCTCGGCCAGGGCGCCATGTCCGATCTCCCGCCGGCCCGGCCCGCGTATGGGCCGCGCCTCACCCACGGAATAAGGCGGGAAGTTGTAGTGATGCATATAACGTTTAGATTCTTCTACTCCCAGGTCGTCAAGAATCTGCTCGTCACTTATCGAGCCCAAGGTGGCTACCGTCAATATCTGGGTCTCTCCCCGGTTAAAGAGGGCCGAACCATGGGTACGGGCCAGCACGCCGACCTCGCAGCTCACCGGCCTAATATCCTCCAGGCCCCGGCCGTCCACCCGCAAGCCTTCTTCGAGAATCATCTTCCGCACTATTTCCTTCTCTACTTGGGTCACCAGTTCTCCTACCCACCGGGCCAGCTCAGGCTGTTCGGCCACCGCTTCACTATGGGCCGCCAGAATCTCTTCTATGACCTCGTTTTTACATTTGTCGATCTGTCTATCGCGCTCCTGCTTGTCCCACTTTTCAG
Organism: Neomoorellaceae bacterium; assembly: GCA_049701195.1. GTDB lineage: Bacteria > Bacillota > DSM-521 > Neomoorellales > Neomoorellaceae > JBNATU01. The sequence goes on along the minus strand of JBNATU010000003.1, from coordinate 49,720 downwards.
CTATGCCCTGGCGAATCACGGGATTCAACCGGCCGGCGGCCAGCTCGCGCGTAGCTTTTTCTATCTCCTCAGGTATCTCCACCACCGGTACGGCCTGCTTCTCTTTGGCGAGTCCCTTATCCCGGGCTTCCAGGTAAAACTCCTGAATAAAAGACACTACGCGTTTTACCTCTTCATGTCCGGCCATAATACATTCCAGCAGCAAATCTTCAGGCACTTCCTCGGCTCCGGCCTCCACCATCATAACCGCTTCTGCCGTGCCGGCCACCACAAGGTGCAGCCGGCTCTTTTCATCTTGCTCGAGCGTGGGATTGATAACCGGTCGGCCGTCGATTAAACCCACGGAAACCGCCCCGATGGGTCCGCTAAAGGGAATATCCGAGATGGTTAAGGCCGCCGAGGCTCCGATTATGCCGGCCACATTGGGCGGACAGTCCTGATCCACCGATAATACGGTGGCCACCACATGCACATCATGGCGATAGTTCTTGGGAAACAGTGGCCTGATAGGCCGATCGATCAAACGGCCGGAAAGAATGGCTTTCTCACTGGGCTTCCCTTCCCGTTTGATAAACCCCCCGGGAATCTTCCCGGCAGCATATAACCGCTCTTCATAGTCCACGGTGAGCGGGAAAAAGTCGATGCCCTCCCGGGGTTCGGCAGACGCTGTGGCCGTTACCAGCACCATAGTGCCCCCGTATTGCACCAATACTGCGCCACCCGCCTGCCTGGCCAAACGACCGGTTTCCAGAATCAGATCGCGACCGGCCAGGGGAAGCGCTTTGCGTAAAACCCCCTTCATATGCGTTGCTATTATCCTCCTCTATTTTAACCTGAATAAGTTTATATTTCTTCGACATTTATCATAGTATTTCCTGCTGAATACTCTTTTAAATACCCTGAACGACTACCGCATTAAATAAGGAGCGGTTTCACCGCTCCCCTGGCTAATACCTCAAGCCCAGCGCTTCTATCACTTGGCGATAACGCTCCACGTTCGTATCTCGCAAATAATTCAACAAGCGCCGGCGCTGGCCTACCATTTTAAAAAGCCCTCTGCGAGAATGATGGTCTTTTCGATGTACCTTCAAATGCTCCGTTAAGGAATTAATACGCTCTGTCAGAATGGCTATTTGCACTTCCGGCGATCCGGTATCGTTCTCGTGCTGCTGGAAGCGCCTGATGATTTCCCACTTCTTGGCCTTTTCTAGAGCCATGGGGTAATTCACCTCCTTTGATGTTCTTATCCCCCGGCGGCCAAGAAAGACGCCGGAGGTTCGCCTTTCCTCGCCGCAGGTTCATTCTGGACCCTTGTAGAGAATTATAAAATAGCCGCGCTTATCTTGCAACCGGTCCTGGAGCAAAAACGGGCTTTCCTGAGGTTTATTTTCCTATGACGGTTATGACGAGCCTGCCGGCCGGAACATCCTTAATCACCAAATCAAAATACCTGCCCGATTCCGCCACAAAGCCCCTGAATCTGGTAGCCACCGCAATCCGGCCGGGAAGCTGGCGGGCCGCAGAAAGGACATCCTCCAGAAGTATGCCTTCCTGGCGCAGCTCTTTTAAGCGTTTCCTCCCGTGAGAAGTTATTATGATGCGCACCTGGTACCAGCTCCGCTTCCCTTCCACCTGCAAAAAGTTGGGGCTACATTATCATCTTACGCCGTAAAGGGAAGCCGGGTTACGCCTATAGAATCTCTCGAGCCCGTCGAATATCCTGGGATATCTGCTCTACCAATTCACTTGTACTTGTAAAGGTTTTCTCCGGCCTTAAGAAGTGCCGGAGTTCAACTATCAACTCCCGGCCGTAGAGGTCCGCCGAGAAATCCATCAAAAACACTTCTACGGTGGGCCGAGAATAAAGTCCAAAAGTGGGCCGGAGGCCGATGTTGACTATTCCCGGATGCCAAGTACGGTCCGGCAAAAGCACGCGACAGGCGTATACCCCGAAGGCCGGCAATTTTATCTCCGGAGGTACGGAAACATTGGCGGTAGGAAAGCCCAGAGTTCGTCCCCGTTGTTCCCCTTTTTCCACGCGACCCCTTAAGGTGGGCCAGTATCCCAGGAGCTCCCTAACGCGCTCGATATCCCCGACGGACAGCGCTTCGCGAATAGCGGTACTGCTCACGATTTGTGCACCTATCTTTACCGGGGGCAATACGACCACTTCAAATCCCATATTGGCTCCTAAAGCAGCCAACAACTCCGGCCGGCCTTTCCCCTGACAACCGAAAGTAAAATTGAATCCCACGGCTACCAAGGAGGGCTGAAAATAAGACCAGAGGACCTCGGTTACAAAGGCCTCGGGAGTTAAGGAAGCTACCGCAGGAGTAAAAGGTAAGAAATACAGGTAGTCTACTCCGAGAGCGGCTATCAGTTCTATTTTTTGTTCTTTAGTCGTTAATAATCCGGGAGACCGGTTCGGAGCCAAAACCAACTCAGGATGGGGATCAAATGTCAAGACCACCGCAGGTACATTGCTTTCGCGGGCCTTTTTCACCGTAAGTCGAATAAGCTCTTGGTGCCCCCGATGCACTCCGTCGAAATTTCCCAGAGCCAGACAACAGCCTTTTATTTCTTCTGTTTTTGTTTCCTCCAGACCCGGACAAACTCTCATACTCCTCCAACCCTTACTCCCTGTTAGCTTTTTATGCTAAGACTTTATGAGGTTTTATGCTTTCTCTTCCGGAATCCCCTATCCAGGAACCGATGGCTAAAAGCCTCCCGCCTTCTTCGTGTAAGCGCACCGGCTCTCCCGGCCGCAAACCTTCGGGTATGGCCCGGCAAAAAGCCGCTTTTATGGCTGCTCCCCGCAGTACGGCGTTTACCGCTTCCGATTTTACTATTACGGCCGGTAAGTGGCGGACTCCCGCCTCCAAGGGCAGCAGGAAATCCTCCCGGCCTTCTTTTATCGCCGCTTCCACTTCCTCCATCGTCCAGGCCTCCTCTAGGCTAAAAGGGCCGGATTGCCTCCTCAAAAGAAAAAACACGGCCGCACCACAACCGAGATGGTTTCCCAGGTCGTGGCACAGGGAACGAATGTAGGTGCCTGTGGAGCACACTACGTCCAGCAGAGCGCGGGGATAAGGGCCGTAGGGCCACATCTTTTTCAGTTGAAGCTGATAGATGAAAACTTTTCTTGCCTGCCGGGGTACCTCTTGTCCGCAGCGCGCCAGTTCATAAAGCCGTTTCCCTTGATAATGGACCGCGGAAAACATGGGCGGTAGCTGCTCCTGCATTCCGGTAAAGCAGGGCAGAGCGGCCCTCAACCTTTCTTCTTCCAACCTCTCCACCGGGTGCCTCTCCAGCACCTCACCCGCCAAGTCGTGGGTAGCCGTGCGAAGGCCGAAAATAACTTCCACCCGGTAAGCCTTGGTACCCGTCTGCACATACTCCAGCAAGCGGGTAGCCCGTCCCAAGGCCAGGGGCAAGACTCCGGTGGCCGCAGGGTCCAGAGTACCTCCATGCCCCACCCGGCGTAATCCCAAAAGCCTGCGCATCTTTTGGACTACATCGTGCGAAGTCATACCGGTCGGCTTCAATATATTAATAAAGCCCTCCAGCACTTCTTAATTTATCACCTACCGCTGCAACGACTTTTTTTACCGCTTCTTCCAGAGAACTGCGGATGGTGCAGCCCGCTGCCCGTTTATGGCCTCCGCCTCCGAACAGGGCTGCTATCTCATTTACGTCTATGACCTTCTTGGAGCGCAGACCCACTTTTATCAGCCCCGGCTCCAGCTCGCGAAAAGATAACCCCACCTCTACGCCGGCGATAGACCGGGGATAGTTCACCAATCCTTCCGCATGTTCAGGCTTGGCACCCAAGCGCTCCATAACTTCCCGGGTGATTACTACCCACGCCACTTTCCCTTCATAAGCCAAAGAGAGGGTGGGGAGGACTTCCGCCAATAAGCGGAGGCTCAGTAAGGGTTTGTTTTCCCATAAGGATTCCCGGATCAGGTTCATATCCGCACCCAGGTCCATCAGATCCGCCGCCATTCTTAGAGTCTCGGAGCGGCAGTTTTCGTATTGAAAGGAGCCTGTGTCGGTAACTAAAGCCGTGTATAAGGCGCCGGCGATAGACGCATCGATGGTTATACCCATCTCTTTTAATATAGCATAGATCAGCTCCCCGGTTGCCGCCGCCCCTTCGTCCACCAGGTTCAAGTCGCCGAAAAAGGTATTGCTGGTATGGTGATCGATGTTTATGATGCAATCCACCTTACTGCGCCAAGACTTAAACCCCTCCTGCACCCGGTCTAAATCGGTGCAATCCACCACCACCAGCAAAGGCGGTAAGGAAGTAACCTGGCCGGGAAGCAATATGCTCTCGCCGCCGGCCAGAAAACGGTACATCTCGGGTAGAGGATCGCCGATTATGGCCGTAACCTCCGCTCCTCGCTGGCGCAGCCCCCTGGCCAGGGCCAGGGTGGAACCGATGCAGTCGCCATCAGGGAGACTATGGGAAGCTATGGCTACCTCTCGAGCCCGGGCCAGTTCCGCCGCTATCTCCCCCAAGGAGTTCATGGTTCTCTAGCTTCCTCCGCTTTGATCTGAGATAAGAGCCTCGCTATACGATCCCCGTGTTCAATAGATTCGTCAAACTTGAACACGATCTCCGGGGTCAATCGCAACTTAATCCGCCGACCTATCTCCCGCCGTACAAAGCCCGATGCCCTGGCCAAAGCCTCCATGGTCTGCTTCTTCTCCTCTTCTGTCCCGTAAATGCTCACATATACCTTAGCGTGCTGCAAATCGTTAGATAACTCTACTGTGGTCACCGTAACAAAGCCTATTCGAGGGTCCTTGAGTTCATCCTGTAATATTTGAGCTATCTCTTTCTTCATCTGTTCGGCTACGCGCTCGACCCGTAAAGACATAGGCGACACAACCTCCTATAATTCACGCTTTATCTCTTCAATGGTATAGGCTTCGAGAATGTCACCCTCCTTAAGGTCGTTGAACCTTTCCAATCCTATACCGCATTCGTACCCTTGGGCCACCTCGCGTACGTCGTCTTTGAAGCGTTTCAAAGAGGCTATGCGGCCTTCGTATACTACCACCCCGTCGCGGATCAACCGGACCAGGCTTCGGTTAACCATCTTACCCTCGGTAACATAGCAGCCGGCCACCGTCCCTACTTTGGGTACTTTGAAAGTGGCCCTCACTTCTGCCCGGCCGAGGGTAACCTCGCGCCTCTCGGGTTCCAAAAGCCCTGCCATAGCAGCTTTAATGTCGTCCAGGACTTCATATATAACCCGATAAAGCCGTATTTCCACGCCCGCACTCTCCGCAGCCTTGCGGGCATTGGCCTCCGGCCGTACCTGGAAACCTATTATTAGGGCATGGGAGGCGGCCGCCAACATCACGTCGGTTTCTGTAATGGCGCCTACTCCGGTGTGGATCAAACTCACTTTAACTTCCTCGGTGGACAATCGCTCGAGGGCGCTGCGCAGAGCTTCTACCGAACCCTGCACGTCAGCTTTAAGGATCACTTTTAATTCCTTAACCTGGCCTTCCATCTGCTTGAAAATCTCTTCCAAGGAAGCCTTGCCTACTACTTGCAATTCCTTCTGCCTCTTCTCCATCTGCCGCTGCTCGGCGATCTGGCGGGCCAGCTTTTCATCTTCCACTACCTGGAATATATCTCCGGCTTCCGGTACATCATCTAAGCCGAGAATTTCTACCGGCATAGAGGGCGTCGCCTGGTCCACCCGGTTGCCGCGATCGTCAAACATGGCTCGTACCCGTCCGTAGACGCTGCCGGCCACCAAGTTGTCTCCTACCCTTAAAGTCCCTTTCTGTACCAGAACGGTGGCCACCGGCCCTCTGCCTCGATCGAGCTTGGCCTCTATAATTACACCGCGTGCCGGCCGATCCGGATTAGCCTTTAGCTCACCTAAATCGGCTACCAGGAGTATCATTTCCAGCAGTTGGTCCAGACCCTCTCTTTTTAAAGCGGAGATGGGTACGATGATGGTATCCCCGCCCCACTCCTCCGGCACCAGACCGTATTCGGTCAACTGCTGCTTGATGCGCTCCGGATTGGCATCGGGTTTATCCACTTTGTTGATGGCCACTATTATAGGCACGTTCGCCGCCTTGGCATGGTTGATGGCCTCTACCGTCTGCGGCATAACCCCGTCGTCAGCAGCCACGACCAAAATCGCGATATCGGTCACTTGAGCTCCTCTAGCCCGCATGGCGGTAAAGGCTTCATGGCCCGGCGTATCTATAAAGGTTATTTTCCGCCCTTTCACGGTCACCTGGTACGCGCCAATATGCTGGGTTATACCGCCGGCCTCCGTGGCCGTTACATTAGTATGGCGAATGGCGTCCAAGAGAGTAGTCTTCCCATGGTCCACATGGCCCATCACCGTAACTACCGGCGGACGTTCCTTAAGGGTGGAAGGATCATCTTCTATATCCGGCAGCTCGGTAATGGGGGTTTCTATTTTTATCTCCACTTGGGCACCGAATTCTTGGGCCACTATGGCCGCCGTGTCTACATCCAATTCCTGATTTATGGTAGCCAATACTCCGAGGTTCATGAGTTTCTTAATAACTTCCGAGGCTGCTTTATTCAGCCTCTTGGCTAGCTCCTGGACCGTAACAGGTCCGCTTAAAACCACCCGGGGAACTACGCGCGGTGGCTCCGGCTGGGGTTCCTTGGGCTTGGGCCGCAACCTTTCCCGCCACAGCAGCCGTTCTTCCTCACGCTCATCAAAAAATTTATCCCGTTCCCGCTCTCGCGCTTTTACCTCGGTCTTGGGAGGGCGTTCGCGCCTTTTCTCCACCTGCTCCTTGGTCACCGTCTCTGGCGGCTTGGGGATGCGTAAAGGTTTACTCTCGGTACGCTTGCGCGGCGCCTTGCCCGCTTCGGCGGTTGCCGGCTTGTGCTTGCGCCCGTAGTCCCGGCGTGGCCTTTCCCGCTGCTGGTCCTGCCGATGGTCCTGACGCAAAGAAGAGCCTGTTTTCCCTTTCTCCACCCTCTCACTTTGTTGAACCACCGGTGCCGGGACTTCTTCGGCCACCGTTGCCGCAGCTAGAGCCCCCTGTTTTGCCGTCTCCTCCCTGACTTGAGGCACTTCAGGCACTTCTTCAACCTTTATTTTTTCTTCCCGAGATTCCTCTTTAGCCGGTTCCGGTTCCGACTGTATAACTTCGGGCCGTCCTTCGGTCGCCACTCCTTCCGCAACCGGCATTTCTTCCGCCTGAGCCGTCGCTTGAGCGAGGGGCTGAGGAGCAGCCGCCCTGCTGGTGCGCCGCATCCGCCGGTAATAATTCCGGATTTTTATGACCTCACCGTTTTCCAATACGCTCATATGAGACCTGGTATAAATCCCTAAGCTGGCCATAGTATCCATCAACTCTTTATGGGAAACACGCAGCTCTTTGGCCAGCTCATACACTCTGGTCTTGCCCATACGACCACCTCCCTAAAATTCAAGGCCGTCCAACCTCCCCGGCTGCTAATCTTATCAGCTCTGCCAATCCTTCATCCTGCACCCCTGCGACGCTACAAGGGGGTTTCCCTAAGGCTAGACCTATCATCTCTTTGGTTCCCCAAATCACCAAGGGAACACCTAGCTTGAAACAGAGGAGCCGGAACTCCGTTTTCAAGCGGGAACTGGCATCTTCGGCTATGAGGATCAGATAGACTTTTTTTCTCCTTAAGCCGGCCTTCGCCGCCCTGGAACCCCAGGCAAGCTTCCCGGCCCGCAAAGCCAGACCCAGAAGTTCAAGAACTCTGTCCATCGGTCTCCTTTTTTAAACTGGCTTCCAGTTCGGCCAATATTTCGGGATTAATCTGGACACCCAGGTTTCTTTCCAGGGCGCGGCTTTTCACGGCTTTTTGTAAACACTCCAGGCGCGGGCAAAGATAGGCTCCCCGTCCTGCCTTCTTACCCGTAGGATCTATGATCAGGTTGAGTTCTGGAGTGCGCACCACTCGTATGAGTTCTCTTTTCTCCTTCCGGCTCCGACAACCCACACACATACGTACGGGCACTTTTTTCGGTCTAGGCACCTTGGCTTCTCCCCCAACTTCAACTTTAAACTTCAAGATCTAATTTCTCATCCCAATCCTCATCCCAAGAATCCCAATCTCCTGCTTCACTTTCGCTCTTAATATCGATCTTCCAGCCGGTCAGTTTAGCTGCCAAACGGGCATTCTGCCCTTCTTTGCCTATGGCCAGGGATAACTGATTATCGGGTACAATAACCCTTCCGATTTTATTTTCGTAGTCCACCTCCACATCCAAAACCCGGGCAGGGCTTAAAGAATTGGCTACGAAGACGGCCGGGTCGTCGCTCCATTTGATAATGTCAATCTTTTCGCCCCGCAACTCATTCACAATGGACTGCACCCGGATACCTTTGGGTCCTACGCAGGCCCCTACCGGGTCTACCTTCTCCTCCCGGGAATGCACCGCAATCTTGGAACGAGTGCCGGCCTCCCGAGCCACGCCTTTAATCTCCACTATTCCGTCGTGGATCTCAGGCACCTCTAGTTCAAATAAGCGCCTGAGAAGGCCGGGATGGGTGCGGGAGACCAAAATCTGCGGACCTTTAGTAGTCTTTTTCACTTCCAGCACGTAGACCTTTAGCCTCTGGCCCGGAGCATAGGACTCGGTGGCTATCTGTTCCGCAGGCGACATTATGGCTTCTACCCGACCTAAATCTATAATCCAGTTTTTGCCTTCCTGTCGCCTTACGACGCCGGTAACAATATCATTTTCGAGGGTAATGAATTCTTCATAAATTAAGTTGCGCTCCGCCTCCCGGATGCGCTGAATCACTACTTGTTTGGCCGTCTGTGCGGCTATCCGGCCGAACTCTTTAGGGGTAATCTCTTTTTCTACTATATCCCCCAGTTCATAGTTGCTGTTAATATTGCGCGCTTCCTGCAGGCTTATTTCCATACGCGGATCGGTGACCTTTTCCACTACCTTTTTCTGGGCAAACACTTTTATTTCGCCTGTCTCCGGCTGAATATGGATCCGTACATTTTGCGCCGACCCGAAATTTTTCTTGTAGGCCGACACCAATGCCGCCTCAATGGCTTCCAACAGGACGGCCATCTTCAGCCCTTTTTCCCGCTCCAGCTCCTTTAAGGCATACATGAACTCCGTGTTCATTTTACTTAAGCCCTCCTCACTCCTTCCCGGGTTCATACTTCAGTCTAGCGCTGGCTATTCCTTGGCGGGGAATGCTGTATTGCTCTCCGGAGGAGGTCTGTATATGGACCGTTTCCCCTTCCAAGCCTAAAAGCACTCCTTCAAAATTCCGCCGCCCTTCTATAGGAGCAAAAGTGCGCACGGTCACCTTCCGCCCTCTAAAGCGCAGGAAATCCGCCTCCTTCTTAAGAGGCCGCTCTACGCCGGGGGAGGACACTTCCAAGTAATAGCTATGAGGAATAGGATCCACGCGGTCCAACTCTACTTCTACCGCCCGGCTGACTCTTTCACAATCGTCCAGGCTGACGCCTCCGGGCCCGTCGATGAACAGGCGCAGAAAATACCTCTGTCCTTCGCGGCAGTACTCTACATCCACCAGTTCGTAACCCATCTGTTCAATCAAGGGCTCTACTAAACTTTGTACAGTGGAGGCTATTTTGCCCACGGCCTTCCCTCCCCAAAATTAACATAAAAGAGTGGGCTCTCACCCACTCTTTTGCACGCAATGCTTCTCCTTCCGTAAAGCCTAGGATCTCGAGCTGAAATCTAGCCATAGTATAGCACAGCTTCGCACCCTATGCAAGCCTTATGTCCCCTCAAAACAGCACCAATTGATCTGTGGCCGGAAGACCCTCCAGACAGCCGTGGCGCTCCAAAATTTCCAGGACGGATCTGTTGATGCGGCTCCGGCGCTGCAAATCCTCCACCGAGGTGAAAGGCTTTTCTTCCCGGGCGCGTACAATAGCTTCGGCCGCCGCCCGGCCTACCCCGGCCAGCGCCCCTAGAGGGGGAAGCAGCTCCCCGGGGCCTATCAGGAAACGGGTGGCGGCAGATTGGGCCAAATCCACCCTTTTTAATTTGATGCCGCGACAGAACATTTCGCGGGCCACTTCCAGAATGGACAAGAAGTTCTTGTCGCGGGCGCTCGCCTCGGCGCCCTTACGCTCTAAGGCTTCTATTTCTTGACGGACTCGTTCCGGTCCCTGGCAGATAATATCGGCATCGAATTCCTCCGCCCGTACGCTAAAGAAGGCGGCATAGAAGGCCTCCGGGTAGTAAACTTTATAATAGGCGATCCGGAAGGCCATCATGACATAGGCGACAGCATGGGCTTTGGGAAACAGATAAGTGATCTTTTTACACGATTGTACAAACCATTCGGGTACGCCTGCGGCCCGCATTATCTCTTCGTATTCCGCTTTTACCCCTTTGCCTTTGCGCACGTCTTCCATGACCCGAAAAGCCACATCAGGAGACACACCTTTTTGAATCAAGAAGTTCATAATGTCATCCCGGGTGGAAATGGCTTCGCTCAAGCGGGCGATTCCGTTCCTTATAAGTTCTTGAGCGTTGTTGAGCCAGACGTCGGTACCATGGGAAAAACCGCTTATGCGCACCAGCTCGGAAAAAGTTTTGGGTCGGGTCTCCTCCAGCATTTGGCGTACAAAACGCGTGCCGAATTCGGGTATGCCCAAAGTCCCCACTTTAGATCCGATATCCTCCGGCTTTACTCCTAAGACCTCCACGCCGGAGAAAAGGGACATGGTCTTCCTTTCGTCCAACGGTATTTCGCGAGCCGGTACCCCCGTCAGATCCTCCAGCATCTTTAATACCGTAGGGTCATCATGTCCCAGGAGGTCCAGCTTTACCAGCCTCTCGCTTAAGGCTTCATAGTCAAAATGAGTCGTAGTAACGTTGCTGGAGGGGTCGTCAGCCGGCCGCTGCAGAGGGGTGAACAAATGGATATCCCTACCCCGCGGTACCACCATCAGTCCCCCGGGGTGCTGTCCGGTAGTGCGTTTAACGCCGGTACAACCCCGTACCAGGCGATTGATCTCCGCCTGTCTCAGCTTTATCCGGCGCTCCTCTAAATACTTCTGCACGAAGCCGAAGGCCGTGCGCTCGGCTATGGTAGCTATGGTTCCGGCCCGGAACACATGGTCCTTGCCGAACATCTCTTCGGCATAGCGGTGGGCCCGGGCCTGATATTCCCCGGAGAAATTGAGATCGATGTCCGGAACCTTATCTCCTTTGAAGCCCAAGAACACTTCGAAGGGTATATCGTGCCCGTCTTTGAAGAGCTTGCGGCCGCACCGAGGACAAGCCTTATCCGGCAGATCGGCACCGCAGTTGATGCTGCCGTCCTGGACGAACTCCGTGTACCGGCAGGCGGTACAGCGGTAATGAGGAGGTAGGGGATTTACCTCCGTGATTCCGGCCATAGTAGCTACCAGGGAAGACCCTACCGAACCTCTGGAACCCACCAGATAACCATCTTCGTTCGATTTTTTAACCAGCTTATGGGCGATGAGATAAAGCACCGCAAAACCGTGTTTAATAATGGAGCCCAGTTCTTTGTCCAAGCGAGCCTGGACTACCGGCGGCAGAGGGTCGCCGTACCATTCCCGCGCCCGTTCCCAAACGATACGAGAGAGCTCTTCTTCTGCTCCCGGAATCTCCGGCGGATAGAATTCGTCCGGAATGGGCTGCACTTCTTCTACCGCCTGAGCCAGAGCCCGAGGATTATGGATCACTACCTCGCGAGCTTTTTCTTCACCCAGGTAACTGAACTCGGCCAGCATCTCTTCCGTGGTCCGGTAAAAAAGGGGAGCCTGAACCTCGTCTTCATATCCCTGGCCGGCCAAGAGAATCTGGCGAAAGATGGCATCCTCCGGCTCCAGGAAGTGCACATCGCCTGTGGCCACCACCGGTTTTCCCAGTTTTTCGCCCAGAGCCACGATCCGGCGATTCATTTCTTTTAGAGCCTCCCGGTCAGGCAACTTCCCTTCCCGGAGGAGAAATTCATTGTTGGCCAGGGGTTGGATTTCCAGGTAATCATAAAAGGACGCTATCCGCGCGAGCTCCTCCTCGTCGGCTCCGGCAAGATAGTGCCGGATAAGTTCTCCTGCCTCACAGGCCGTACCTAAGAGCAATCCCTCGCGGTGCCGCTGAAGGAGGTCGCGGGGTATTCTGGGCCGGCGGTAGAAATAATGTAAATGCGAAGCGGTTACCAGGCGATAAAGATTCAGGAGCCCTTGCCGGTTCTTAACCAGTAACACTATATGGTAAGTCTTCTGCCGGTCCGGAGGAGATCCGTCGTTGTCGAATAGATACCCCTCCAGCCCGTAGATTATCTTTAGGCCATACTTGCGGCCGGCTTCCGCCGCTGCCGGAAAAGCCTGAAGTACGCCGTGATCGGTAATGGCTAAGGCTCCGTGCTGCCAGCGAGCGGCCAGGCGCACGGCCTCCTCCACTTCCGCCACGCCGTCCATGGCGCTCATCTTAGTATGCAGGTGTAACTCCACTCTCTTCTCCGGCGCCTGGTCTTGGCGGAGGCGCGGCGGGGCCCATTCGATGTCTCGGGCCAGGAGGACCAGCTCTTGGCTGTAAAGGTCGTACTGGACATCTCCCCTGACCAATACCCAGTCGCCCGGCTGTAAAGGCTTTTCCTTTAAAGGTCCCTCCGAAACAAAAGCTTTTACCGTTATGCTATCGGTTCTATCGGTTATATCGAAGGTCACCAGCCAGCGTCCGCCCTTAAGCTGCCGGGTGCTGAAACTCAATACCTCTCCTCGTACAATTACCTGGCGCTCTTCATCCTGGATCTCCTTTAAAGCGCGTTCCGGACCTTTAATCTTATTCCCCAGCAACACCGTCCTCTCTGCCTGGCTTTCCGGTTCTTGGGCCGCGCTCCCATCGGTCCCGGCCGTCGGCTGGAGAAGTTTTTGGAGCTCTTTAGCCTGCAACTCCCGGGAAACTTGGGTTAACTGCTGACCATACTCCGCATCGGTCTTGAGTTCTACTTTTACCTCCTGGTGCAGGAAGCGCTCCAGGACTTCGGCTAATACCGCCTCGCACCCTAGCTGTTTTAACACTTCTCCGGCCAGGCTGCCGGGCAGTACTAAGTACCACTTATTAGCTTCTCCCTTCTCTAAGCGGGCTCCGGCTAACCATGCCCGACTGCCGTTCCCCAAATGAAAGGCCACCTGTTGCAAAATCTGCTCCCTAAACTCTTCTTCCTCTCCCCGGTCCTCGGTACGAGAGCCCGGTTCGACTGTAGATTCCACCGGCTCCAACTGAATTTCTACGCCGGGAAAGCGCTCTTTAAAAAAAGTCTTCCAGGAAACCTCGTCCGCGGCGGTAAGCCCACTGCGTACCCAAATCCGGCACTGGCCGCGGCGGCGATAAATTTCTACTTTCTCTATGCATTGGAGATTGACCGCCATGCCGCTGCTACCCCCGGAACTTCTCCTGATCCTTGCGAAATATTACCTATGCCGGGGCGCTGGCCCCGGTATCTTGCGGGCGAAACTCCCGAGCCCCAAGTCGCCTTGCGCCGGCCTCCCGGCATTCTCACCCTTCTTTCGGAAACACCCTCCTTACCCTACCCTCTCCGGTAGGGACCGGGAGAAACCCGGGAACCGAGGCTATCCAGAGTAGAACTCCTCGGGTTTCTCTTCGGCTGCTCGGATAGCTTCTTTAACGCGACGCGCCAAACCTTCTCGCGGCACTGCTCTTTCTTCCGCGCTCCAGCGCCATTTCCAGTCCACGGTTCCCTGTACTGCGGTTTTTTTACCTATGGTCAATCTTAGAGGATAACCTATTAGATCGGCCTCCACGAATTTAACTCCTGCTCTCTCATCCCGGTCGTCCAGCACCACTTCCAGGCCTTCCGCCTGGAGTTCCTGATAGAGTCTCTCCGCCTCGGCCATCTGGGTGCTATCTTGTGCCGCGGCCGGTATTATGACTACCTGGTAGGGAGCAATGGAAACCGGCCAAATAATTCCCCGGTCATCGTGGTGCTGCTCTACAGCAGCCGCCATGGTTCGGCTGATGCCGATGCCATAGCAACCCATGACTATAGCCTTTTCTTCCCCTTTTTCGTCCACATAAGTGGCACCTAAAGCCCGGCTATACTTGGTGCCCAACTGAAAAATCTGGCCCACTTCTATGCCCCGCGCCTGGTCCAACGGAGCGCCGCACTGCGGGCAGGGTTCCCCGGCCTCGGCCTGGCGAAGGTCGGCCACTAACGAAGGAACGAAGTCCCTACCGGGATTGACATTAACTAAATGATGATCATTGCAGTTGGCTCCGGCCACGGCATTGACCAGATAAGGGATCTCCTGATCGGCATATAGGGGGATGTCTCCCAGGCCCACCGGACCAACATATCCCACAGAGACTCCCAGACGCCTTTCCACTTCTTCCGGATCGGCTAAGCTTAAGCGGCGGCAGTCCAGGACTTTCTGCAGCTTAACCTCGTTTAATTCCCGGTCTCCCCGCACCAAAGCAGCTATCAACCGGCCGTCTGCTTCATAGAGGATGGTCTTGATCAGGCGCCGGGGTTCCAGCCCTAAATAAGCGCTTACTTCTTCCACGGTACGCCGGCCCGGAGTAGCCACTTTTTCCAAGGCCCGGGCTCGTTCCTCCTCTGTAGCGGGATGCGGTATGGCTCGGGCTATATCCACGTTGGCCGCATAGTGGCAATGGCGACAGTAGAGTATAGTCGCTTCTCCGGCCTCGGCCAAAACCATGAATTCGTGGCTGGAGTTCCCGCCAATAGCCCCGGTATCGGCCTCTACCACCCGAAACTTTAGCCCGCACCGGCGAAAAACGTTGCTGTAGGCCTGGTACATTTTGTTATAGCTCTCCCGCAGGCCTTCCTCGTCGCGGTCAAAGGAATAAAGGTCTTTCATGATAAATTCCCGGCCCCGGAGCAGACCGAAGCGCGGCCGCCGTTCGTCCCGGTACTTGTTCTGGATCTGGTAGAGCATCAGGGGAAGTTGCCGGTAAGAGCTGACCTCGCTGCGCACCAAAACCGTGATAATTTCTTCGTGGGTGGGTCCTAGGCAGAAATAACGTCCATGGCGGTCTTGGAGGCGAAACATCTCTTCACCGTATACTTCCCAACGCCCGCTCTCCTGCCATATTTCTGCCGGCTGAATAATGGGCAGCACTAATTCCTGGGCCCCGGCCCGGTCCATCTCCTGGCGCACTATATCCTCAATCTTGCGTAACACCCTCCAGGCCAAAGGGAGAAAAGTATATATCCCCGCAGCCGCTTTACGGATAAAGCCGGCCCGCAACAATAGCTGGTGGCTTATTACCTCGGCTTCTGCCGGTGTTTCCCTTAGAGTAGGAGCAAAAAGTTGACTTCCTCGCATGCCTTTCCCCCTATTCCTCGACTATTTTATGGATTTCCTCCAGCAGGGCCTCGACCAATTCACTCTCCGGTACCCGCTTGATTACTTCTCCCTGCCGGAAAACCGTACCCCAACCGCGACCCCCGGCTATGCCGACATCGGCCTGCCGGGCCTCTCCCGGGCCGTTCACCGCGCAGCCCATTACGGCCACCTTGAGGGGACGTGCCACGCCTCTTAACTTATGCTCCACTTCCGCAGCCAGTCTTTCCAGATCTATTTGGCAGCGGCCGCAAGTAGGGCAGGAGATGATCTCCACTCCCCTCTGTCTCAACCCTAAGGAGCGCAGAATATGATAGGCGACTTCCACTTCCAAGACCGGGTCCCCCGTCAGGGAAACCCTTATCGTATCGCCCAAGCCTCGGCTTAGCAGTATTCCCAAGCCTACCGCCGACTTCACCGCCCCCGGTAAGGGGAGACCGGCTTCGGTCACGCCCAGGTGGAAGGGGTAATCCACTTTTTCGGCCAGCAGGCTATAAGCTTCTACCATTAAAGGTACTTCGGAAGCTTTAAGGGAAACCTTAATATTAAAGAATCCCAGGTCTTCCAGCAGGCGAATAGAGCGCAGGGCACTGGCGACCATGGCCTCCGCCGTTATGCCCCCATAGGCCTCCATCACTTCTTTTTCCAGAGAGCCCGCATTTACTCCTACCCGGATGGGCACGCCGCGCTCGGCCGCTTCCCGGGCTACGCGCTTTAAGGCCTGCGGCCCGCCGATATTACCGGGATTTATTCTCAGACCGTCTACCCCGGCCGCCAGGGCCTCCAGCGCAAGGCGATGATCAAAATGTATGTCGGCAATCAGAGGTATGCGGATCTTCTCTTTGATCCTGCGGAGGGCCTGTGCTGCTTCCCGGTCCGGTACGGCTACCCGGACGATCTCGCAACCCGCCTCTTCCAATCTCTTTATCTGGGCTACGGTGGCTTCCACATCTCGGGTGTCGGTGTTGGTCATGGATTGGACGGCGATGGGAGCCCCATCTCCTATGGGCACCTGGCCCAAATAAATCCTGCGGGACGGCCGCCTCTTTATCTCCACTGTTTTCACCTCAGCTAAAAAGGCGAATCAGGTCTTGGTAGGTTATCAGTATTAATAAGCCCATGAGCAGGGCGAAACCTATGAGGTGAATGATATTTTCCTTGGCCGGGTCGATGGGCCGACCCCGTATCCCTTCCCAGCCCAAAAAGACGAGCCGACTGCCGTCCAGAGCCGGAATGGGCAAAAGGTTTATCAGGCCCAGGTCCAGGCTCAGTACGGCCATGAAGCTGAGCACGTTGGCCAACCCGGTGGAGGCCGCCTGGCCCACCATCTGGACTATGCCCACCGGCCCGACCACCTCCGGAGCGGCTTTGCCGGTAAGCATCTCTACCAGGCTTACTACCAGCATCCCGGTTACGGCCACCGCCTGGGAGAACCCGAGGTGCAAAGACCGCCAGAATCCCTGGCGTTCCCATAGGGGGCCTATCCCTATCATCCCTACTCCGGAACTCGGATCGCGCTCGGTTTTCACCGTAACCATTAGCCTCTGTCCGCCACGTTCTATTTCTAGAGTAATATTCTCCTCCGGGCGCCGGTAAATCTCCCGCACCATAGCCGTCCAGCTATCCACCGGCACGCCGGCGATGGCCAGGACCTTATCTCCGGGCTTTAAGCCGGCCAAATCCGCCGGCCTTCCCGGTTCCACCCGTCCCACGATGTTAACGTCCTTGGGAATCCCCAGAACCATGAAAAGGAAAACGAAAAGGATAACCGCTAAAAGGAAATTCATGCCCGAACCGGCCGCGATAACGGCCATACGCTTGAACAAGGGCTGCCTGTTGAAGCCCCGCGGGTCATCTTTCCCCGTCCCCTCCATCCCGGCCAGCCGGTTAAACCCACCAAAAGGAAGCGCGCGTAGAGAGTAGATGGTCTCACCCCGCTGCCATTTTATCAAGGCCGGGCCCATACCTATGGCGAATTCTTCCACCTTAATGCCTGATTTCTTGGCTACTAAAAAATGGCCCAGCTCATGGGCTATAATCAAAAGGCTAAAAACTATCAGGGCCCATATTATGGTCACGGGTACCTACTCCTTCCTTTTCCCTACTGGTCGGAGACCAAAGACAGCGCTTCCCGGCGAGCCCAGTCATCCGCTGCCAGTATATCCTCCAGGGTAGAGCCGGGGAGGCTGATGTGCCGCGCTAAAACCTCACCCACTATGCGGGGGATATCCGAAAACTTTATTTTCCTGCGCAAGAACAGGTCCACGGCTACCTCGTCGGCAGCGTTCAGCACGGCCGGGAATGTACCACCCAGACGTCCGGCCTCCAAAGCCAGCCTAAAGCAGGGAAAACGCTGCCGGTCAGGCCGCTCAAAGGTTAGCGAACCTAAGGCCGCCAAATCCAGATCGTTACCGGCGGCATCCCACCTCTCCGGCCAGCTCAAGGCATACTGGATAGGGAGCCGCATATCCGGTAAACTAAGCTGGGCTAAAGAACTCCCGTCGGTATAAGTAACTATGGCGTGCACCGTGCTCTGAGGATGAATTAAGACTTCGATATTCTCATATTCGAGCTGGAAAAGATGTTTGGCCTCTATAACTTCAAACCCTTTGTTCATTAAAGTGGCCGAATCCACCGTGATTCTGGGCCCCATCTTCCAATTAGGATGGGCGAGGGCCATTTCCGGCGTGACTTGATCCATGTTCTCCAGGGGCCATTGCCGCAGGGGCCCGCCCGAAGCGGTAAGAATGACCTTTTTGATGCGCTCCCCCGGACGCAAGCATTGAAAAACGGCCGAGTGTTCGCTGTCCACCGGTAAAATCTTAACACCTTTAGTCCGAGCCCTCTCCATAACCAGCTCGCCGGCCGTCACCAAAACTTCTTTGTTGGCCAGGGCCAGGGTCTTCCCCGCTTCTATGGCTGCCAATACCGCCGGCAGGCTCTTAATGCCCACCATGGCCGCCAAAACCAGGTCTGCCTCCGGGAGGGTAGAGGCCGCCACCAGCCCTTCTTCACCGGCCAACACCTCTACTTTTAACCCTTGTAACCTTTCCCTCAGTTCACCTTGCTTGCCTCGATCTAAAATTACCGCCACCCGAGGCCGGTAACGCCTGACCTGTTCTTCCAGTAAAGCGCTATTGCTGGCCGCGGCCAGAGCTACCACCTGCAACCTTTCTCGGCATCTATCGATAACTTCTAAGGCCTGCCGTCCGATAGAACCGGTAGAACCTAGAATAACGATGTTTTTAGCCATTAGGCCTCCCATCCTTGGTCTTCATTACTCGGTATCATTGTTCTGTATTTCTTGCCGCCATAAAAGCTTTGCCGACGGCTACGGTAAGAGGGCCGACGATGAGCCCCGCTATACCCAAAAGCTTCAACCCCGCATACAGAGCGATTAACGTCGTTAAAGGGTGCAAGCCCAGGTTGACGGCCACCAGCTTGGGCTGCAAGAGCTGACGCAAGAGGATTATGAAGCTGTAGAGGACCACCAGAGCAATGCCCATGCCGTATCTTCCTTGGAGGAACTCCCAGATGGCCCAGGGAATATAAATCGTCCCGGGCCCCACAATAGGAAGCACATCGGCCAGCCCGATGAGGAAAGCCAAAGTCAGAGCATAATCTACCCGCAATATGAGCAGGCCGATGACGGTCTGGATTATTTGCAGGCTGATTAACACGGTTTCCGCCCGCAGTACTCCTATGATGGCCTTGCCCAGAAAAGATACGGTTCTTTCTGCTCGTTCCGCCCATACGCGGGGCAAAAAGCGCCTGACGGTAGCCAAAATCACCTCTTTGTCCCGGCTGAAGAAAAAAGTGGCCACCAGGGTTATGATAACCAGAATAAAAATCTCTGGCAAGGAGCTTAAGAAAGCTATCAGCCACTGCATAACGGCGGTGAGGAGTTCTCTCAGGGTGGAGACCCCTGTGTTCAACAGGTTTTGCACCGAATTCCATACATCAGGAGGCAAATAGCCGGAAAAATAAAAAGCCTGCACCCGGGCCACCAAGCTTTGCAACAGAGGTCCCAGGTTTCTGGCCTGGGCCGGCAAACTGGTAACCAAGCCCTGTAATTCTAAAATGAGGTTGGAAATTAACAGAAAAAGGCCTACGCTCGCCAGCCCTAAAAAAAACAGCAAGGCAGCCAGTACGGCCACCGTCCGGCTAAGCCTGGCCCTCTGTTGGATAAAGTTCACCGCCGGATCTATTAGAGCGGCAAGCAAGGCCGCCAGGGCAAAAGGAAGCGCTACAGGGACGATTTTACTTATGATGGCCGCTATTGCCGGGAAAATATAGTAAAAAAGTAAAAAACAGATAATAACGATCACCAGGATAAGCAATAATACCTGGAAAACCCGCGTAATCCGGTCCTGGGTGGCCAATAAATTCCCCCCTGGTTAAGCAAGTAATATCCAGAAATAGTATACCACCGGCGCTACTAGAAGCAAACTATCAAAGCGGTCTAAAATACCACCATGCCCGGGTAAAAAACGGCCGCTGTCTTTTACCTGGGCCAGGCGCTTTATGCCCGATTCGATCAGGTCTCCCAGTTGGGCAAACAAAGCCACCAATAGGGGTAGTACGAGGAGACCAGGTCGGCCTAAAGGCAACAGTTTGGAGCCTATAAACAGACCTACCGCCAGAGTGGCCAGCAGCCCTCCTATGGCACCCTCCCAAGTTTTACCCGGGCTTAAAAGAGGATATATCCTTTTCCGGCCCCATAATCTCCCGGCAAAATAGGCTCCCGTATCGTTGGCCCAGGTGAGGACAAAAGCATAGACCACCAGGGAGAAGCCCCGGTCGGGAACGAGCCGCAAGAGTAACAGGTGGCTCAAGGAACCGGTCACATACAGTAAGCCCAAAAAACCGGCGCCAATCTCTACCAGGGAATATCTGGGGAAGGTAAATACAAATACCAAGAGAAATCCTATTACCAAGAAATGGACTAAGGAGCCGGGAAACTCGTTTTTCCAATATACTATTAGCAACAGTCCCAACGAGCCGAGCTGCGCCCAAGCGCTCGGAGACTTTAATCCCATTTGCCTCAATAAATAAAAATATTCCTTGAGCCCCCCCACGGCCAGCAGGCCGGTTAAAAGCAAAAACCACTTTCCTCCAAAGTAGGCCGCCAACAACAGCAGGGGTATGCCTGCCGCGGCCACTAAAAGGCGTTGTACTAACACTTACTTTAATCCTCCGAAGCGCCGCTCGCGCCGCGAATAATCTTTTAAGGCTTCCAGTAGGTCCTGACGGCGGAAATCAGGCCATAAAGTAGGAGTGACCCATAGTTCTGTGTAGGCCGCTTGCCAGAGCAAGAAGTTGCTGAGGCGCATTTCCCCGGCAGCTCGGATCAGTAGATCGGGATCCGGTAATCCGGAGGTGTATAAGTAATTATTCAGGGTCTCTTCACTGAGGCTGTTTATATCCAGTTTACCCCGGACAACATCCTGAACCACCGCGCAGCAAGCATCTACCAGTTCGGCCCGGCCGCCGTAATTTATGGCCAGATTGAGTATTAACTTGCGGTTGCCCGCCGTAAGCTCCATGGCCCGTTGCAGTTCCTCTCTGGCCGGGGCCGGAAGTTCCTGCAACCGGCCAATAGCCCTTATTTGTACCCCTTGCCGGTTCAGCTCTTCCACCTCGCGGCCCAAATATTCCACCAAGAGCTGCATCAAAGCCTCCACCTCGCTGCGCGGCCGTTTCCAATTCTCCGTGGAAAAGGCATAAACCGTCAGTACCTCAATGCCCCACTCGAGACAAGCTTTAACCACTTCCCGCAAAGCTTCCACTCCGGCCCTATGGCCCGCCACTCTGGGCAAACCCCGGCGTAAAGCCCAGCGCCCGTTGCCGTCCATAATTATAGCCACATGTCGGGGTAACCGGCCGCGAGGAAGCGCACCCTCTTCAGACGCCGTTTTGCTGCGCTGCCGGGAAAACCATCTGAACATCACTGCCTGAGTACCTCCTGCGCACGCCATAAAACAAACCCCCTCTGGAAGGAGGGGGTGTCGCCATCATTCTTCTACGATGGCCTCGTTAGGACAAGCCTCCATACAAGTGCCACACTCAGTACAGAGTTCCGGGTCAATCACAAAGATGTTGTCTCCTTCGGAAATGGCTCCATTGGGGCACTCATCAGCACACACGCCACAGGCGAGGCACTCCTCCGTAATCCTATAGGGCATGATTTCCTGCACCTCCTTTCCCTGGTGGCTGGCTATCTTCTGGAGCCCCTACCACGGGAGATAATACCAACTCCACCTGGCCGGCTCCCACCACCCGTACCCTGACGACGCGGCTCTCCTCGGGGGAAAGAGAGACCTGCTTTCCGGTAAACTTCACGGCTACCACCCGGCAACCGCCCTCAGCCAACAAGGCCTCCGCTTCACCGGGCGGTAACCCCAAACAGTCTTCCCACAACTTTTATTTAAACCTCCATAATTTCCTCTTCTTTAGTAGCCAAAGCCTTGTCGATGGCTTGGATATATTTGTCAGTCAATTTCTGTACTTTGTCCTGGGCCCTCCGGGCCTCATCCTCGGAAAGGTCGCCGCTCTTCTCCTGGGCCTTCAACTTATCGTTGGCTTCACGCCGGATATTGCGCACTATGACCCGAAATTCCTCGGCCTTCTTCTTGGCCAGTTTGACCAGCTCGGCCCGCCTTTCCTCCGTAAGCTGGGGGAGCACTATCCGGATCACGGTTCCATCGCTGGTGGGAGTTAAGCCCAGATCGGATTTGAGAATGGCCTTCTCCATTTCGCCCAGCAGGGAACGGTCCCAAGGCTGGACGACCAATAAGCGAGGTTCGGGAGCAGAAATGGTGGCCAACTGGTTGATGGGAGTGGGCGTACCGTAGTAATTGACCTGGACCTTTTCCAGCAAAGCGGGGTTAGCCCTCCCCGCTCTAATGCCGGCCAGCTCCCGCCGCAAGCCCTCTACCGCTTTCTGCATCCTGCTTTCCGCCTCTTTAAGTATCTCCTCCACGGCTACCTACCTCCCTACATAAGTGCCTATTTCTTCGCCCAGTACCGCTTTAAGAATATTACCCTTTTCTTTGAGGCCAAAAACAATCAGGGGAATATTATTATCCATACAAAGAGAGGTAGCAGTAGAATCCATTACTCCTAAATTGCCGTTCAAGACGTCCAGGTAATCCAGCCCGGTAAATCTTTTGGCATTAGGATTCTGTTCCGGATCGGAATCGTAAACGCCGTCTACCTTCTTGGCCATAAGTATTACTTCGGCCTCAATTTCTGCCGCTCTCAGAGCTGCGGTAGTATCGGTAGAAAAATAAGGGTTCCCTGTTCCGGCGGCAAAGATCACTACCCGTCCCTTCTCCAGATGGCGGATGGCCCGCCGGCGAATATAAGGTTCGGCAATCTGTCGCATCTCAATGGCCGTCTGTACCCTGGTATCCACCCCTATACGTTCTAATGCATCCTGGAGGGCGAGAGCATTGATGACCGTAGCCAGCATACCCATATAATCCGCCGTAGCCCGGTCCATACCTTTGGCACTTCCTTTAACCCCCCGCCAGATGTTCCCCCCTCCTACTACTACCGCTACATCTACTCCCAGATCCCGCACTTCTTTGATCTGCTCGGCAATAGAGCTTATGGTATCCTGGTCAATGCCGAACCCCTGGTTCCCGGCCAGCGCTTCTCCGCTCAGTTTCAGGACCACCCTTTTGTACTTGGGTTTCCGCATGCGGTGAGTACCTCCGTGACTCCCCATAATGTTTCTACACGCTCGTCAAAATTCCTCTCTCCTTATGGAAAAAAAGAGCACTTCCGTGCTCTTCCTTTCCTCCCCTATGCCAGTTCCTCTCCTACTTCAAAGCGCACAAAACGGCGCACTTCGATATTTTCGCCTAACTTGGCTATCTTCTCTACAATGAGATCTTTTACCGTGCGATCCATATCCTTTATAAAAGGTTGCTCCAGCAAGCAGGTCTCCTGGTAGAACTTTTCCAGACGTCCGGCCACGATCTTATCCACCACTTTTTCCGGCTTGCCTTCGTTAAGGGCCTGAGCCCGAAGTATGTTTTTCTCTTTTTCCACTACTTCCTCGGGAACATCTTCTCTTCTTACATACCGCGGCCGCGCAGCGGCCACCTGCATGGCCAGGTCGTGAACCAAAGACCGGAAATCTTCGGTCCGGGCCACAAAGTCGGTCTCACAATTCACTTCGATCAATACTCCTATACGGCCCCCGCCGTGGATATAAGCCTCCACCAAGCCCTCTTTAGCCACGCGTCCTGCCTTCTTAGCCGCGGCCGCCAGGCCCTTCATACGCAGGTATTCGATGGCTTTCTCCATGTCCCCGCCCGTTTCTTCCAAGGCCTTCTTACAATCCATCATCCCGGCTCCGGTGCGGTTGCGGAGCTCTTTTACGTCAGCAGCAGAAATCATGGCCATCCTCCTTCACTCTCCCACGGCTTCAGGCTGATCTTGTCCTTGCAGCCCTTCGAGAACGGCATCGGCTATCTTGCTGGTTAAAAGCTTCACCGCGCGAATAGCATCGTCGTTCCCCGGGATTACGTAATCGATTTCATCCGGATTGCAGTTGGTGTCTACAATGGCTACAATAGGAATACCCAAACGCCGGGCTTCGGCTACGGCAATACGCTCTTTGCGGGGATCAACTACAAACAGAGCATCCGGCAGCTGTTTCATATTCTTGATGCCGCCCAGGAACCGCTCCAGCTTCTCTTTCTCTTTGCGCAAGCTCATGGCTTCCTTCTTGGGCAGAAGGTTCATGGTCCCGTCTTCTTCCATACGTTCCAATTCCTTTAACCGCTCTATACGCCGGCGTATGGTGGGAAAGTTGGTCAGGGTACCGCCCAGCCAGCGTACGTTGACATAGTACATCCCACAGCGCTCCGCTTCTTCCTTCACGGATTCCTGCGCCTGCTTCTTAGTACCTACAAACAGGATCTTGCCGCCTTCCCGCGCCAGGTCACGTACAAAATGGTAAGCCTCTTCGATCTTTTTTACGGTGCGTTGCAGATCTATGATGTAAATTCCGTTGCGCTCCGTAAAAATATAGGGAGCCATCTTGGGGTTCCAGCGGCGCGTCTGGTGCCCGAAATGAACCCCCGCCTCCAGCAATTGCTTCATAGAAATTACGGCCATAAATTAACCTCCTTTTGGTTTTGTCCCTCCGCTGCCCTCCTCTGCCCGGGAGACCTTATAAGGCACCGTCCCGGACATCCAACAGCGTGCGGAATCACACACACCAGCGGTAGTATAGCATAAAAGGCGCACCTGCCGCAAGCTTACGAGGCGAAAAACGAAGCCAGGGGAAACCGTAAGGTCCGCCCCTGGCTCAGCCTCGGGTAGGATAGAAGAAATGATCCTTTTCTACCGACGAAGCTTCTGAAGCTCTTCCAGCAGATTGTCATTCAAGATGCGGATATAGGTTCCCTTCATACCCAAAGACTTGGATTCAATGACACCGGCGCTTTCGAACTTCCGCAGGGCGTTGACGATTACCGAACGGGTAATGCCCGCCCGGTCGGCTATTTTACTGGCCACCAGAATTCCTTCATCGCCGTCCAGCTCGGCAAAGATGTGCTCTACTGCTTCTAGTTCGGAATAGGAGAGAGTAGCCAACGCTACCTGTACGGCCGCCCGTTTGCGCGCCTCCTCTTCAATCTTTTCCGCCTTCGAGCGCAGGATCTCCATACCTACTACTGTGGCTCCATATTCGGCCAAAATCAAATCCTCATCGGTAAACCGAATGTTAAACTTGGAGAGCACTAAACTCCCCAAACGCTGCCCGCCGCTGATTATAGGCACCACGGTAGTCAATTTATTGTTGAACACACACCTCTTATCGGAATCGAAAACGCAAGCATTGCCCACCTGGCAGAAGTTGGCCTGCGTCTCATCGATCCGGAGGAGCTGCTCATTGTATTTCTCCGGAAAACGTTCCGATTGAAATACGATCTCCTCCATAATGTCACAGGTGAAGCCTTCCACAAAAGCATAGCCCAACACCCGGCCGTGGCGGCCCACTATATAGGTGTTGGACCCCAAAACATCCCGGAGGACACTGGCCATTTCTTGAAAATCCACCGGATTGCCTGCTGTTTTCTGCAACAGCCGGTTAAGGCTGCGAGTTTTTTCTAATAGGGTCTGCATGGCTTTAATTCCTCCTTTCAACTTTTTTACAGAATATAATCTCTTACATCGGCATTCTGAAGGATTTCCCCTAGTTTCTCCCGGACGTAGTTACTATCTATAACTACCCGGTTGGTCTCCACTTCTGGGGCAGCAAACAAGAGATCCTGCAGCACTTTTTCCAAGATTGTATGGAGACGACGAGCGCCGATGTCTTCTCCCTGAGTATTTACAGTATAAGCAATATCGGCAATTTCCGCAATAGCATCGCCAGTAAATTCTACTTCTAAACCTTCTGTTGCCAGCAGCGCCGCATATTGCTTTAATAACGAATTCTGGGGCTCGGTCAGAATCCGCTCAAAGTCCTCCCGGGTGAGGCTTTTTAACTCCACCCGGATAGGAAAGCGTCCCTGCAGCTCCGGAATGAGATCCGTCGGCTTGGCTACGTGAAAAGCTCCGGCCGCGATAAACAAAATATGATCCGTTTTGACAGGGCCATATTTGGTCTGCACGGTAGTGCCTTCCACAATGGGTAAAATATCGCGCTGCACGCCTTCCCGGGATACATCCGGCCCTACTCCGCCGTTGCGGCCCGCAATTTTATCGATTTCGTCGATAAATATAATGCCATTTTGCTCTACCCGATGTACAGCTTCCGCGGCCACTTCATCCATATCGATGAGCTTCTCCGCTTCTTCCTGGGTCAAAATCCGGCGTGCTTCGGCTACCGTCACCCGGCGTTTCCGCTTCCGCCGGGGCAACATGCTGCTTAAAGCATCCTGCAAGTTGATTCCCAGCTCTTCCAGACCGAAAGCGCCCAACATGACCCCCGGCAGGCCGCTCTCCTCTACTTCTATCTCCACCACTACATCTTCTAACTCCTGTCGCCTGAGTTTCTCCCGTAAGATAGACCTTTTATCTTCCGTTGCCTCATCCTGCTCCGGGCTTCCTTCGCTAACCAATCCTCCCAGAATAACCTCCCAAGGGTTGCGCGACTGCTGGCCCCGGCGCGAGCGGGGCATAAGCAGGTCCAGCAATCTTCTTTCCGCCAGCTTGGCCGCTTCTTTTTCTACCTGAGCCTGTTTTTCCGCCTTAACCATCCTTACCGCATTTTCCACCAGCTCCCGAATCATAGACTCTACATCGCGGCCCACATATCCGACCTCGGTAAAGCGGGTGGCTTCCACCTTGAGGAAAGGAGCCCCCACCAGCCGGGCCAAGCGCCGGGCGATTTCCGTCTTGCCCACGCCGGTCGGGCCTATCATAAGAATGTTTTTCGGTAAAACTTCATCCCTTATTTCCGGGGGGAGCTTCTGCCGCCGGTAGCGGTTACGCAAAGCTATAGCTACGCATTTTTTAGCCTCGTCTTGCCCGATGATATACTTGTTCAACTCCTGCACGATCTGGCGCGGAGTAAGAACGGTCATCATTCGACCCCCCTTTCCCCCAGGATGCTTCCGAAGCATTCCCCGACCTTTTCATGTATCCTTCGGAAGCACCCTCCAAGGCTGTTTCCGTCTTTTCCCCGGTACCACACTTGGTGGGGTTTACAGTTCTTCTACTACAATATTATCGTTAGTATAGATACAAATTGAAGCGGCGATCTTTAAAGCTTCGCGGGCAATATCCGCTGCTCCCAGATCGGTATGGGCCATCAAGGCCCTGGCCGCCGCCAGGGCATACGGCCCACCCGAGCCGATGGCCGCCAGCCCGTCATCAGGCTCCACAATTTCTCCCCCGCCGGAAATAAGGAGGAGTTGTTCGCGATCGGCCACCACCAGCAGGGCCTCCAGGCGCCTGAGCATGCGGTCGGTGCGCCATTCCTTCCCCAGCTCCACCGCCGCCCGCTGCAAATTGCCGCGATACTCTTCCAGCTTGGCCTCGAACTTTTCAAAGAGGGTAAAAGCATCGGCCACGCTTCCCGCGAACCCGGCCAGCACCCGTCCTTGATAAAGGCGCCGCACTTTACGCGCCCGGTGCTTGAGCACCGTATTACCCAGGGTAACCTGACCGTCGCTGGCGATGGCCACCCTATCGCCCTTTTTTACGGCTATAACCGTGGTACCTTGCATAATTATTCTTCCGCTCCCGGTAAGATTTTACCAGCACGGGGATGAGCCAGATCATAGACTTCCCGCAGGCGTCTGGGATTTACCTGGGTGTATACTTGCGTGCTGCTCAGCCGGGCGTGGCCTAATAATTCTTGGACCGCCCGCAGGTCAGCCCCGCGCTCCAGCAGGTGAGTGGCAAAGCAATGCCGCAAAGTATGCGGTGAAATACCTTCCCGCAGGGCGGCTTTTTTTACATAATATTCCAAGCGTTCTCTGACGCCCCGGCAGGTAAGCCTTTGACCGCGATAATTGAGAAAAAGGGCCTCCTCTCCTGCTTTCCCCTTCGCGGCCAGCACAGGCCGAGCCGCCGCCAGATAGTCCTTAAGAGCGGCGACGGCCATAGAACCCAGAGGCGCCAGGCGTTCCCGCCTTCCTTTACCCATAACCCTAAGCTGTCCGGCGTGTAAATCCACATCCCCCAGGTTCAGGTTAACCAGTTCACCCACCCGAATCCCCGAGGCATAGAGGGTTTCCCACACGGCGCGGTCCCTTAGGCCCAGGGGAGTATGCGCCGGTATTTCCAAAAGCTTGAGGAGGTCGCTGTAGCTCAGGTACGGGGGCAGCCGCTTATCCTGACGCGGCGCTCGTATAAATTCTACCGGATTTTTGGTTGCTTCGCCTTCCCGGACTAAATAGCGGTAGAAAACCCGCAGAGCGACCAACTTACGGGCCATGCTGGTCTTTTTCTGGTCCTGGGCGTTAAGCCAGCCCAAGAAGCGACGTATCAACGTATGATCCACTTGGGCCGGGTGAACGGAAGGCCCGAGAGCTTTTTCCGCATACTCCCTAAACTGTTGTAAATCGGTCAAATAAGCTTTTAAAGTGCTGGCCGAAACATTTTTTTCCGCCGCCAAATAGGATTTGAATCCGGCCAGGGCCTCCTCGAAGGATTGGCTCATAACTTTATCAAGGGCCTCCCTATACAATCGTATTATATCCTACCAAATCTTTAAGTAAAGAGCAAGTCAATTGCGCGAAAATTCACCGACAACCTTCTGCCAGCTATTTAAGGCCCGATGGGCCAAATGTAAATTGCGCTGTCGCCGGGACCGCACGCGGATGTCCGGGGGAGGTAAAAGGCCGAAATTGATGTTCATAGGTTGAAATCTTTCGGGATCGGCAGTGGTAATATAGTGGATCAGCGCCCCGTGGGCTGTATCCCGGGGAAGGGTTAAAGGTTCCTGCCCTTTTAACCTTCTCGCCGCATTTATACCGGCTACCAAACCCATCGCCGCAGACTCAATATATCCTTCCACCCCGGTTATCTGGCCGGCCCAGAAGACTTCGGGCCGCTTCTTAAGCTGCAAGGTGGGTAGTAATAAACGCGGCGAATTTATGTAAGTGTTGCGGTGCATGACTCCGTAGCGCACGAACTCCGCCTGCGCCAGCGCAGGAATAAGGCGGAAAACCCGGTCCTGTTCTCCCCATTTCAGGCTGGTCTGAAAGCCCACCAGGTTGTACAGCGTACCCTCCAGGTTATCCCGTCTCAGTTGGACTACGGCAAAAGGCTGCTTTCCGGTCGCCGGGTCGGTTAACCCTACCGGCTTCATGGGGCCATAGCGCAGGGTTTCCGGCCCCCGCCGGGCCAGCTCTTCCACCGGCATACAACCTTCAAAATAAATCTCTTTCTCAAAGGGGTGGGGTAAGTGGCGCTCGGCCCGCAGCAGCGCCTCGTAGAAAGTATAATACTCTTCCTCGGTGAGGGGACAGTTCAAGTAATCCTCTTCCCCCCGGCCGTAGCGCGAAGCGCGAAACAGTTTACTCCAGTCCAGGGAGGCGGCCGTAACAATAGGAGCCGCCGCATCGTAAAAGTAGAGATAGGCTTCGCCGGTCAACTCCTGCAGGGCGCGTGTCAGGGCCGGAGAAGTGAGGGGCCCGGTGGCGACGATGACCGTACGGCCGGAAGGTATTTCCTCCATCTCTTCCCGTATCACCGTTATCAAAGGGTGGCTTTCTATCCTGGCCGTAATTTCGCGGGCAAAACCCTCCCGGTCTACGGCCAGGGCCTTGCCCGCCGGAACCCGATGACGTTCGGCTACTTCTATAATGAGAGAGCCCGCCCTACGCATTTCTTCTTTGAGCAAGCCGGCTGCATTATCCAGTTCATTGGAGCGCAGTGAATTGGAACAGACCAGCTCGGCCAGATAACTCGTATGGTGGGCCGGCGTGAGCTTACGAGGCCGCATCTCCCATAGCTCCACCTTTATCCCTCGAGCGGCGGCCTGCCAGGCTGCCTCGCAGCCGGCCAAACCTCCACCTATAACTACCAGAGCTGCCTCCTGCATGGCTACATTTCTCCCTGCCTTTTGACCTCTTCCTCATACCCGCAATCTTTCTGGGGACAGACCAGGCGGATCGCATTCCGGCCCGCTCTTTCCACCAAGCGGCTGCCGCACCGAGGGCAGACCGTTTGGCTCGGTTTATCCCAGGAGATATAATCGCACTGGGGGTAATTGCTGCAACTGTAAAACTTGCGTCCTTTCTTGCTGCGCCTTTCCACTATCTCGCCGCCGCACTTGGGACAGGCTACGCCGATGGTCTGAAGCAGCGGCTTGGTAAAGCGGCATTCCGGGAAACCGGGACAGGCCAGGAAGCGACCATATCGCCCTTGCTTGACCACCAAATTACGGCCGCATATTTCGCACTTTTCTTCGCTGACCTCTTCCGGCAACTCAATAATATTTATTTTAGCTTCCGCCTGCTCCAGCGTCTGACTGAAGGGCAGGTAAAATTCTTCCACTACCTGCCGCCAGGAAAGCTTTCCCTCTTCTATCTCGTCCAGTTTGGCTTCCATACGGGCCGTGAATTCCACATTGATAATTTCCGGAAAGTGCTCCTTTAGCAGGTCTACCACCACGCAGCCCAGTTCCGTAGGTACCAATTGTTTCTGCTCGCGCACCACGTATCCCCGGCTTAAGATGGTTTCAATAGTAGGCGCATAAGTGCTCGGCCGGCCGATGCCCAGTTCCTCCATGGTCTTTACCAGAGTGGCTTCGGTGTAACGGGGGGGTGGCTGGGTGAAATGCTGCTTGGGTTCCAAAGAAACCAGAGAGAGCCTCTGGCCGGGGAAGAGCTCCGGCAACCGTTCTTCTTTCTCCCATTCCTCTTCTTCCCGCTCCCCTTGTAGCGCTTTGAGAAAGCCGGGAAACTTAACTACCGAACCCGTAGCCCGAAAAATATACTCTCCGGCCGCGATATCCGCAGTCACGGTGTCCAGTAGAGCGGCCTCCATCTGGCTGGCCAAGAATCTCTCCCATATGAGAGCGTACAAACGATACTGGTCCCGGGTCAAATAGGGTTTTAGAGCTTCGGGCTCCACCCTTATATAGGTGGGCCTTATAGCTTCATGGGCATCCTGAATGTGCTCCTTGCGGCCGGAGTACTGCCGTTTCTCTTGGGGCACGTAAGCCGGCCCGAAATGCTCCAGCAAGTAATGGCGCGCTTCCTCCTGGGCTACAGCAGCCACCCGGGTAGAGTCGGTACGGATATAGGTGATCAGGCCGATACGGCCCAGGTCTGGGCCCGCATCGACGCCTTCATAAAGCTGCTGGGCTACCTGCATGGTGCGCCGCGTAGTAAAATTCAACCGGCGGTAAGCCTCCTGCTGGAGGGTGCTGGTGGTAAAGGGAGCCGGAGGGTTCCTGCGCCGTTCCTTTTTCTTTACCTCTATAACCTCAAAGGCTGCGCCCTGTAAGGAGGACAAAACCTCGTCCATTTCCTCTTTGCTCTTAATGGTGAGCGCTTCGCCCCGATACTTGTGCAGTTTGGCCGCAAAAGCCGCAGCCTCCTCTACCCCTTTTAACCAGGCGGTCAAGCTCCAATATTCTTCGGGTTGAAAATCGGCGATTTCCCTTTCCCGATCCACAATGAGGCGCACGGCTACCGATTGGACTCTTCCGGCGCTCAGACCCTTCCTGATCTTGCGCCACAGAAGGGGGCTGAGCATATAGCCCACCAAGCGGTCCAGCACCCTGCGCGCCTGCTGGGCAGCCACACGGTCCTGGTCGATAGGCCTGGGCTTTTTCACGGCCTCCTGGATGGCCTGTCGGGTGATTTCATTGAACTCTATCCTGCACCTGCCGTCGGGAAGCCCTAAAAGGTGCTGCAAATGCCAGGCGATGGCTTCCCCCTCCCGGTCCGGGTCGGGGGCTAACAATACGCGCTCAGTTTTCTGGGCCGCCTGCTTTAGCTCTTTAACTATTTCGCCTTTGCCGCGAATGGTAATATAATGGGGCTCAAAGCCGTTGGCGATGTCTATGCCGAACTGGCTTTTAGGGAGATCGCGCACATGCCCCATGGAAGATTTGACCAGATAATCGCGGCCCAAAAACTTGCTGATGGTCTTCGCTTTGGCCGGCGATTCTACTATGACCAGAGTCTTGGCCAATCCTTTTCACCCCTACTCGTACTAGCAGCGGCAATATAGTCCACCCGGCAACCTCTGCACCAAACCTTGCAGCTCCAAATAGGTTAGCGCCACATTGATTTCCCGCGCAGATAAGCCGGTAGCCGCTACCAACTCATCTAAGGCCACGGGTGCCGCGGGGACCGCCGCCAGTACCGTTTCCTCTGCCGGAGATAGCCGGGCGCTGGCGGCTGCTTCCACTTCGCTGCGCCAGAAAGTGCTCTCCGGCTTTTCGGGAATATATTCCTCCAAAATGTCTTGTAATTCTGTGACCATTTTGGCCCCTTGCTTAATAAGGTTATTGGTGCCCTTGCTCTGGGCACTGGTAATGGGCCCCGGAACGGCGAAAACATCGCGACCCTGTTCCAGAGCAAAATCCGCGGTTATAAGGGCTCCGCTCTCCTCGCCGGCCTCCACCACTACCGTCCCCCGCGCCAGGCCGCTGATAATACGGTTGCGGGCCGGAAAGTGGCGCTTATCCGGTGGGGTCCCGGGAGGCAGCTCGGAGAGGATTAACCCTTCTCGCCCTATCTCTTGAAAAAGGCCGGCATTTTCCCGGGGATATACCACATCCACACCACAGCCCAAAACGGCTATGGTGGGACCTCTCCCTTTTAAGGCACCCCGGTGGGCCGCGGCATCAATGCCCCGGGCCAGCCCGCTCACTACCGCTATACCGGATTCGGCCAAACCTTGGGTCAAGGCCTGGGCTACTTTCAAACCGTAAGGCGTAGGCCGTCTGGTGCCCACCACGGCAATCTTGAGGTGTTCCAAAGTGGTCAGGTTGCCGCGATAATATAACACCGGCGGCGGGCTGTAAATGCACTTAAGTTCTAAGGGATAAGCCGCATCGCTATAGGTAAGAACGCCCACCCCCTGCCGGCACAGGCGCTCCCATAGGTACGCCGGAGCCACTTTCTTTCTCCAAACTAAAAACTCCTCGCCGGCCTTGCCCAACCACGGCAGGCTTAAAATCTCTTTATCTCCGGCCCTCCAAACTTCCTCGGCACTGCCGAAGTGCTCTATCAATTGCCATATCCTGCGCGGCCCAAGGCCCGGCGCCTGTTGCAGGGCTATCCAGTAACCTCGGTCCTCTCCCTTCCCTCCCATTGTACCTGCCCCTTATAGTTTAATACCAGCCTAGTGAGCGTTATGTGCCGGCCTGTGCCGCGCCTTATCTCGCGGCTCATCTTTCTTATCGCCCAGCACTAGAAGCAGAAGATACAGGGCGAACAGCTGGATCACTAAGGAAGCAAAGGCGAAGAAGTATTTCAGCATCATCATTCACCTCCCAAATATTTTCTTGCTCCTGGGCCTGCGGAAACGCCGGAATACTTCCCGGTTGGCCTGCCATTCCAGACCATCATCCAGCGGGGAAAGCTCAACCTGCCCATAGCGCTTTTCCAAAGCCAGAGTTAATATATAGTCGGCCAAGTGAGGATTCTTGGCCAGGAGAGGCCCATGCAGGTAAGAACCTATAGCTTTGCAGTAAATACACCCTTCAGTCCCGTCCATTCCATTATTCCCCCGGCCGAATATTATGCGCCCCAGGGGGCGGCTGTACTCCTGATCCTCCAAAAAAGTGCGACCGGCATGGTTTTCAAAACCGATTACCGGCCGGGAGTCCGGTAAACTTTCTACTCGGATAGCTATGTTGCCCTTTAATCTTATCTTTCCCGCTTCGGTGTACACCGGAAAAAGGCCCACACCCGGTAACACCTCCCCCGCAGAGGTGCGGTAATAACGGCCCAGGAGCTGATAGCCGCCACAGATGGCCAGTAAGGCGGCCCCTTCCTGCACCGCTTCTTTTAAGTAAGGGCCCTTGTGCAGCAGATCTTCTCCGGCCACTCCCTGTTCCTGGTCCGGGCCGCCTCCCAGGAAAAACAGGTCATAAGCGCGGGGATCCACCCGGTCGCCTAGCGAAAGACAAGTTATCTCCACCTGGATGCCCCGCCATTCCGCCCGGCGACGCAGTACCAAGATGTTGCCCCGGTCGCCGTAGAGATTAAGCAGTTCGGGATAAAGGTGAGCAATGCGCAGTTTCATGTTTGGCCCCCATCCTCTGCAACAAGCGTCGGTAAACGGCCAGGTTAGTATAGGTACATAATATGCATATTTCCTCCGCAGGCTCTTGCACCAGTTCTCGCAAGCTGGCTCCTCGGTCGGGAACGACTTTTATGTTTTCCGGCTTCATTCCATTGTACTTTAAACAAACCGCCATGTCCCAAGCCCTCAGGCCCGAGCAAATAACGCGTGAATACCGGCTGCTTAAGAGCGGCTCCAGATCCGCATCCCACAGCCAGGACACATCCCGG
This sequence comes from Neomoorellaceae bacterium, assembly GCA_049701195.1. Lineage (GTDB taxonomy): Bacteria > Bacillota > DSM-521 > Neomoorellales > Neomoorellaceae > JBNATU01. The sequence goes on along the minus strand of JBNATU010000003.1, from coordinate 15,400 downwards.
CCGTCAGCCGCCAGGTCGTTAATGGCCAGAACATAAGCTCCCACGTTCCTCCGGGTCACGGTGCGCAAAGCTTCGCTCAAGCCGGCCGGGTTCTTGACCAAAAGCAAAATCCCCCTCTTCCCGGCCAGCACAAATTCTTCTATCCGCCCCTGTCCGGGGCGAAAAACCCTCACTTCTTCCGCGATGAGGCGGGGATCTGCTCCCCAAAGGAGTCCGGCACTTACCGCCGCTAAAAGGTTATAGCAATTATACATCCCCGGCAAAGGGGAAGTCAGCGTCAAACGGCCTCCGGAATAATCCACGCTAAAGGAAGAACCTTTGTCCCCCCAGCTCACCTGCCCGGCCCTGAAGTCCGGTATCGGCCGGCGCCAACCGCAAAAAGGGCAGCGATAGTCTCCCAGGTGGCTATAATGGTAGTAATTAAACTCCAAAGGCGTCCGGCAGTCCGGACAAATATGCCCTTCCAGCACCTCTCGGCTGGTAGGAAGGCTATAGGAGGTGCGTTCGAACCCAAAATAATATACGCGGCTTCGTCCCCGGCCCAAGGAAGTGACCAGAGGGTCATCGGCATTGAGCAAAAGCTCGGCTTGCGGCACTTGATCTAAGGCCTTTTTCAGTGCTACGGCCAACTGTTCCAATTCATGATAGCGGTCCAGCTGGTCGCGCAATAGGTTAGTAACCACCACCAGCTCGGCCGGCACTTGCTGCAAAACCAAGCTCAGGCTCCCTTCATCCACTTCCAGTACCACTACTGCCTCACGCTTCCGCTTGCCCCACATTCTTAGTAAGGCGGTGGCTATGCCTGCCGGCATATTGGCGCCTTCGCTGTTATGGATTACGGTATAACCCTGCACCCGCAGGATCCGGGCCAAGAGGTTGGCCGTAGTGGTCTTGCCGTTAGTTCCGGTCACCACGATTATCCGGTTCAGGCCGGAAGTTAATTTCTTTAAAAGGAGGGGATCGACTTTTAAAGCTATATAACCGGGCAAGGACGTGCCTGCGCGCCCACTCAGGCGGCAAATCAAAGCCACCAGGCGCCCGAGAAAAACGGCTAGGGCGGCGGACAAAAAGCGAAACATGGTGAACCTCTTATCCTCCTATAGGACGCGAACGCTGCCAGCGACCGCGTAAGATCTTCAGTAAAAAGCCCAGCTCTTCCATACGCAAAGCCCCGGCCAAGCCCAAATAAATCAGCGCACCGCCAAGTATTAAGAGTAATAATTCTAAGCCTTCCTTAACCGTCTGAACTCCCACCAACGGTAAGGTCAGCTTGCCGGCCAAGAACTTCAAAGCCAAACCCATAACCGACGAGGCCCCCAAGCTATGAACTAGGGTAAGACGCAGATTTCCCAGATCCGTACAGATAACTCCTCGACGGCGGAGGATATAAAATAAGAGCAGAACGTTGAACCACCCGGCCAGAGAGTAAGCTAAAGCCAGTCCCTTTACGCCCCAGACGGGCCCTAACACCAGATTTAAAGACGACCCCACGGCCAGCGTCGCCAGCCCCACTTTGAGAGGCGTTTTGGTGTCCTGTAAGGCATAAAAAGCGCGAATCAATATCTCGTAAGCTCCGTAAGCGGTAATACCTATAGCGTAAAAGACCAGGGCATTAGCCGTGGCCAGGGTATCTTGCCTGCCGAAGCGTCCGTGCTCAAAGAGCACTTTTACCACCGGTTGCCCTAGGAGCATCAATCCCACGGTGGCCGGAAGAGCCAGAAAGATGATGGTCCGTAAGGAAGTGGTGAGATAGTGGCTAAACGTTAAGGCCTCCTGCTTTACTGCCAGTCTGGTCAGTGTCGGGAGCAGGGTAATACCTATGGAAGTGGCAAAAAGCATAGGCACCAGTACCACCCGGCTGGAAATCGTCAGGGCATTAATGGACCCTTGGGGCAAAAAGGAAGCAATGAAGGTTTGGTTTAGAAAAAGATTTATCTGGGCTACAGACAGACCTAAAGCTACCGGCAACATGAGCCGGCCTATCCGCCTGATGGCCGGGTGATGGAAATCTAATGTAGGAATATAATGCGGCTGCAAGCGCCACACGCCCCACACCTGCACCAGGAAATTGAGAAAAGCGCCGATAAGGGTAGACACGGCAAAGGCCGCAATGCCTAGATGGCTGGCCAAAAAGGCGCCGAATAAAATTATGGCCGCATTATAAACCAAGGGACCGACGGCTGTGCCCCAAAAGGACTGATAAGCGTATTCGGTTCCCATAAGCACCCCGTTGAGCGAGTGAAATAATATGCTTATTAATCCTATGCGCGTCAAATAGGCGGTATAAATCACTTCCTGGGGGCTAAATCCCGGAGCCACCACGCGTACCAGAAGGGGGGCTCCGATCATACATAGAGTTATAGCTAAGCCTACGGAAACTAAGACTAAATTAAAAGCGATGCTTACGATTTGCCAAACCTCTTTTTCCCGTTTCTCGGCTAAGTAACCGGACAACACCGGAATAAAAGCCGAACTGATACCCCCGCCCACCAGAATAAGATAAATGGTGTCGGGAATAACAAACGAAGCATTCAGCATATCGGTTAACCGGTTTTGACCGAAGAGGGCCGAAATAATGGTATTCCGTAAGAAGCCCAGTATACGGGAAAGAACAGAGGCCACGGTCATTAGAACTGCCCACTGCGCCAAACCTATTTCCGGTTTTTCCGCCACCGAAAGAACCATCTCCTGATCTCGACTAGGCCTGCAATATCCTTTACTCTCTTACTTTTTTACTTTTAGCTTATAGTTTAAGGAGGCCTGCCGCAGCTTCCGGCATACCGCCGGTTGTCCCTGTCGATCTTTATATCTTTATATATTAAGGTTTTAACTCAAACCAATTATTCCCTCAAAAAGCATATCTCTTTAGACCCGTATATTCCTCGAACCTCATATATTCCTTAATTTTTACCGGGCTAACTGTATTTTAATCTCTTTCCCTTATAAAAAAAAGAGGAAGTTAGCGCAATCCGGTTAACTTCCCCAAGGGGAACGATATTGCAGGGCCTCTGCCAGGTGATGTTCTTCAATAATTTCCGCCCCTTCCAGGTCGGCAATCGTGCGGGCCACCTTGAGCAGACGGTCGTGGGCTCGCATGGAGAGGGCCAGCCTATTAAAGGCCGCCCTTAAGAGCATGCGGGCCGGCCGGGTGAGCTGGCAGAACTTCCGCACCTGGTGTCCGCTCATTTCTGCATTGCAATTCAGGCCCACCTCGGCCAGACGGCGCTGCTGCCTTTCCCGGGCTTCCTCTACCCTTTGCCGGACGGAAGCCGAGCTTTCCGCCGGTTCAGGGTTTTCCATCTCTCGATAATCCAAACGGCGCACTTCTAAGTGGAGGTCAATGCGGTCCAGCAAGGGCCCGGACAGGCGCTTGCGATACTGGGCTATCTGGTAAGGGGTACATCGGCATTCATGTGCTTCGTCGCCGTAATAGCCGCAGGGACACGGATTCATACTCCCGACTAGCAGAAAATTAGCCGGATAGGTAACTGCTGCCGCCAGGCGAGCTACCGTAACCACCCGGTCTTCCAGGGGTTGGCGGAGGGCTTCTAACACTTCTCGGCGAAACTCAGGCATTTCATCTAAGAAAAGTACTCCATAGGTAGCCAGGCTCACTTCACCCGGCTTGGGAACACGGCCGCCGCCTATAATGCTGGCCGTAGAAGCCGTATGGTGGGGCGTGCGAAAGGGCCGTTCCGTCAATAACCCCTGACCGGGGGCCAGCAGGCCTGCCGCACTGTAGATCTTGGTTACGGTTAAAGCCTCTTCATAAGTTAAGGGCGGCAGGATAGAAGGTAAAGTCCGGGCCAGCATGGTTTTACCCGCTCCCGGACTGCCTACCAGAAGGACATTGTGCCCGCCGGCAGCGGCTATCTCGAGGCCTCTCTTGGCTACCGCTTGGCCCTTTATATACGCCAGGTCGACACCCCCAAAGTCACGGTCTTGAGCACCGGTGGCCGCCGGCTTAACCTCCGGCAGGATGGCTTCTCCCCGCAAATAGTCGACTACCTGGGGCAGGCTTTCGGCGGCCAAAACTCGCAAACGTCCGGCCAGAGCGGCTTCGTTGGCGTTGGCCGCGGGTACAATGAGCGTGGACCCCGGTTCAATCTCCTGCAAAGCCAGGGCCATGGGTAAGACTCCCGGAATGGGACGCAGGCTCCCTTCTAGAGAAAGCTCGCCGATAGCATGGATTGTAGAAAGCCTTTCTCCGCCCAGCTCACCGGCAGCAGCCAGGATTCCTAAAGCTATCGGCAGATCGTAAATAGGCCCTTCTTTTTTAATGTCACCGGGGGCCAGATTGACAATGATGCGGCGTAGAGGGAATTCAAAACCGGAATTCTTAAGGGCTGCCCGCACTCTCTCCCGCGCTTCCTTCACCGAAGGGTCAGGCAGACCTACGATGTCAAATACCGGCAAGCCATTGCTGATGTCTACCTCTACCCTTACCCTTTGCCCCTCCAGGCCCACGAGAACCACAGAATGGATGATGGCCAGCACCGGTTAACCTCCCGGAAGTTTTTCCATCATTGGTATTCGCCGCCAGGAGCGCACTTCCTGCTTTTGCTTTGCTTTTTTCTGACCTTTTCTTCGTGTCGTTGACAAAAGCGCAGCATCGGGAACATAATGGTAATGGGGTGATGTTAATGCAGCGAACACAAATTTACCTTCATCCCGAACAGCATCAGGCACTCTTAAACGAAGCCGCCCAAAAGGGTGTCTCTCTGGCGGAATTGGTACGGCAGATAGTGGAAGAACACCTGGAGCGCCGGGTAAAGCCTCCAGGAACGCCCAAAGAAGTTTATCTACGGATAGTAGGTATCGGGGCCAGCGGCAAGACAGATATTTCGGAACGGCACGACCATTACCTGGCGGAGGCGTTGAGTAATGATAATGGTTGATACGGGGGCCTGGTATGCAATCTGCGACGCCTCGGACAGGAACCACGGCCGGGCAAAAGAGTTTTACGAGCAGGTGGCAGGTACCATCCCCCTCGTTACTACCGACATCATCCTGGCAGAGACCTGGACGTTGCTAGTGGCTCGCCTGGGCCGGCCCGTGGCCATAACTTTTTGGCAAACGATACGCGAAGCGGGTATTTCTGTGGTGACTTTAGAAGAAGCGGATATAGAAGCGGCATGGCAGATACTCAACGCTTTCCCGGATCAAACCTTCAGCTTTACCGACTGCACCACCTTCGCTGCGATGGAACGCTTACGTATTGAGAGCGTGTTTACCTTTGATAACCACTTTGCTATTTATCGCTACGGCCCGGGACGTAAGAAGGCTTTCGTCTGCAAACCGTAAGCCGCATAACCGCTGGAGGGCAGTTGAAGCTTTGTCCCTCATGCACCCTTAGGCTTAGGGGGAGGGGGGAATCAAAGAGGATTACGGGCTTTAGCCCGTGAGCAGTTACCGAGTTTTGCTTTGGAAGTACCTCGCTAACCAGAGGTGGTGTGACAAAGATGGCCGAGTATTTTATTGATACTTTAGGAGAAATGTGCCCTATACCTAACATAAAGGTGCGAGAAAAATTGAAGGAGTTGGAGATCGGCGACGAGATAATAGTGGAGACAGACCATAGCTGTGCCACCACCACCATAATCAACGAAATGCGCCGCAAAGGATATAAGACTAAGGTAGAGGAAATTGATAACGGTATATGGAGGGTGATTATCAAGCGTGTCAGGTAATTAGCAGAAGCCACGGTTGGGAGAGCGCAAAAAATTTACAAACGCCTTGGCTAGCTTGCTTTGAACCCGCTGGTTATAATAGGCCAGATATATCTTTTGGGTAAAAGACACCCCCTGCAGTTGGAGAGCGAGGAGTGCCTTGGTGTGGAGTTCCTTCCTCACAGCTAATCGGGGCATAATGGAAAGACCTACACCCGCTTCCACAGCTGCTTTGATGGAATCTAAATTGGCCAGTTCTACTACAATATTCAACTGGGCTGGGTCCACACCTACGGAGCGGAGGGTGTTTTCGATATCCTGGCGGATGCCAGAATCCACCTCCCTCATAATGATGGGCGCCTTCCGAAACTCTTCGAGGGTTATTACCGTCCGCCCCCTCCAGGGCTCTTTATTGGAAGCAATGATTACCATTTCCTCAGTGGCCAGCTCATATTTGGTAAAAGCCCCCTTTAAGTCCTTGGCTTCTATGAGGGCAATATCAATATTTCCTTCTTTCAAGTCCTGGACCACCTGTTTGCGATTACCCACCTTGAGCTTGAGTCTGGCTTCGGGAAATTTTTCCTTAAAGAGGCAAATGCTGCAGGGTACGGCATAGCTACCTATGGTTGAAGTGGCCCCTACGGTAAGATTGCCGCTATAGGAAGCCCGTAGGTTATCTATAGTCTGCTCCAATTCGTCATACAGCGCTACTATTTTGCGGGCGTAAGAGCTCAGAACTTCTCCTGCTTCTGTTAGAGCAACTCCTCTCCTGGTACGTTCGATCAACTGGATGGCAAAGTGATTCTCTAGGTGCTTGACCTGTTGCGTGACCGCCGGTTGGGTCAAAAAAAGGCGTTCCGCTGTCTCCGAAAGGTTTTGGGTTTCAGCAATGGTGGCAAAGGTGCGCAGGTAATTAAGGTTCATCGTGACCACCCTAGATATAAGCTATTCTTATAATAGCATAAGGAAAGCTAAATTTACAACAATCCAGTAAAATATTATACTAGTGCTAGCGATAGTGAAGGCCTTCACAATTAAATTATTAACCGGAGGTGAAAAAATGGCTCAAAGTGAGGCTTCCCTGCGGTCGCGAGTTACCTCCAGAACTAAGCAGCAAAAAAAGAGCCAGGTAGCTTACGGAATAGCGGTTTTGCTGTTGGCTATAATCTTCGGAGTCTACCTGGGCAGTTTAAAAACCTCTTTGGCTGTCAAGTGGATTTTTGGTATTGCCTTCGGTGTAGTGCTGCAGCGCTCCCGGTTTTGTTTCACGGCTTCCGCCCGAGACCCGGTACTTACCGGCAGCACGTCGCTCACCCGAGCCGTCCTGATTGCCATCATGGTGGCCACGATAGGTTTTGCCGGCATCCAGCTGGCGGCTTACATGGCTGGTAAACCCGTGCCGGGTAATATCAGCCCAGTAGGTCTTCATACGGTAGTGGGCGCCATCCTTTTTGGTATCGGCATGGTCATTGCCGGCGGTTGTGCCTCGGGGACCCTGATGCGGGTAGGCGAAGGTTTTATCATGCTTATGGTGACGCTAGTGTTTTTCGTCGCGGGTTCGGTTTTGGGGGCCTACCATTTTGGCTGGTGGCAGGTTGTTTCCATAAATTCTTCGCCCAAAGTATTTCTGCCGGATATTTTAGGCTGGCCGGCGGCTTTCTTCGGTCAACTAATAGTACTGGGAGCCCTTTACTGGCTAGCCGTCTGGTGGGAGTACCGGAAAGTAGAGTAATAAAAGGGAGGTAGATTGTCATGGCTGAATACATTCTGGACGCTTTAGGAGAAGCTTGCCCGGTGCCCTTAATACGTACAGAGAAAAAGATGAAGGAACTTAAAGTAGGAGATATACTCATAGTGCAGGTCGACCACAGTTGCGCTATGAAAAATGTCCCCGAATGGGCCAGAAAACAGGGATACAATGTAGAGTTGGAAGAAGTGGAAGAAGGGCGCTGGGACATCATTATTGAAAAGACAAAATGAGTATCTCACCCCCAGGACAACAGGTAAACAATCTATGTTTAGGGAAGGAGGCAGGATATGAGTAAGTACCGGGAAGAAGCAGTAAAATTAAAAAATGCCATCTTAAAGGATCCCTTTCCCTACTGGTTAGGAGCTATACTTCTGGCAGTGTTAAATATTTCCCATTTTGCGACTTTCAGCAGCGGTTGGGGGATTACCGGCCACTTTGCCCTTTGGGGGGCTTGGGTTCTTAAGGCTTTGGGCTTCCATCCTGAGAATTGGGCTTATTTCCAAGTAAAGAGCAATGCCTCTGCTTTAGCTGACGGTTTCTGGAACGACGGAGGTTCCTTTCTGAACATCGGTATTATTGTCGGAGCTTTACTGGCCACTTTGCTGGCTTCCCAGTTTCGCATCAAGAAAATAAAAAATTATAAGCAAGTAATTGGGGCAGTAGTCGGCGGTATTTTTATGGGTTACGGCGCACGAATCGCCTATGGCTGAAACATCGGCGCCTTATTTAGCGGCACGGCTTCGATGTCGCTTCATGGGTGGGTGTTTCTGATCTTCCTGTTTGTAGGCGCTTTCTTCGGTTCCAAAATCCTGACCAAATACCTTATTTAATCATAGCCGGGCAGTGGAAACTAATCCACTGCCCCTAAACCATTTGGAGAGAAGAAGGGAGTGTAACTAATGGCGGACAAGCGGATCGAAGAATATGACGTAGTAGTTGTCGGCGGTGGAGCTGCCGGAATGACGGCAGCCATTTATGCCGGTCGGGCGCGGCTAAAGACTTTACTACTCGAAAAAACTTTGATAGGGGGCTTGGCTACTTACACTAACGAAATTGAAAACTATCCTGGCTTTCCCGAAGGGACTACCGGCCAGGACCTCATGAAACTTTTTGAGCGACAGGTGAAAAAGTTTAACGTCAAAGTAAAGCTGGCCGAAGTAAAGGAAGTGGAGTTGAACGGTGAGACTAAAATAGTAAAAACCGGTCGCACCGATTATCACGCCAAGGCAGTAATCATAGCCACCGGGGGCAAACCTCGCCTGACGGGCGCTAAGGGTGAGGAAAAATTCCTTTACGGCAAAGGTATTTCCTTCTGCGCCACTTGCGACGCGGCTTATTATACGGGAAAAGAGGTTATGGTGGTCGGGAGCGGAGATGCGGCCATCGAAGAGGCTATTTTTCTTACCAAGTTTGCCAATAAGGTATACATTTCTGTCATCCACGACGAGGGTATCATGGATGCTAACAAAGTGGCCCAGGAACAGGCTTTAAAAAACGAAAAACTGCACTTTATATGGAACACCATGGTGGATGAGTTCGTGGGCGAGGAAAGATTAGAAACGGTGGTACTTAAGAACATCAAGACCGCAGAAAGAATACCGGTTAAGGTAGACGGGTGCTTCCTTTTTATCGGCTACCTGCCGGACACCGAGGTTTTCCGCGGGAAAATACAGATGAACGAGCGGGGATATATCATTACCAACGAAAATATGGAAACCAATATTCCCGGCGTGTTTGCTGCGGGCGATGTCCGGGATAAGATCCTGCGCCAGGTTGCTACGGCCGTAGGGGATGGAGCGGTGGCCGGCTTTATGGTCGAACGATATATAGCAGAAACAGAGTATTTTAACAGAGAATTCAGGGAGGTGCAGGGGCCGCAGCTAATCTTTTGCTACGACCCTACCGATGCCGCCTGCCGGGATTGGATGCCGTTTATAGAAGACCTGGTTAAGAGGTACCCCGGGGTTAGATTCAGCAAAATAGATGTGTACAAGGGCAAGAGCATGGCCCAGAGGCTGGGCCTAAAGGGCGACCCCTGTGTGGTCCTAAGGCATGGCGGTGCCGTATCTGAAGTTTTATCCCTGGAGGGGCTCTCTCAGGGAATGATTGAGGATAAGGTTAAAACCCTATCTGCCTGTTAAATTCATCTCACCCCTTGGAGGGTAACTCGCCAAGCGTAGTCGGGCTACGATAATACCTACTTGAGCCCGGCTGCGCTTGACTCATGAACTAGTTTGTGACCAAAAGTCAATATTGACAACTTTAGGGCTCTATTTTAAGATGTAATTAGTCTATATATGCATTATGCATATATAGGTTTAAGTCTTATATCTTAATCCGGTATTTCATATAGTATAGGCAATCCAGTAACCACGGAGGGGAGGAATATCTATTGCCAATCTTTGATCTTAAAACTATGGCATCATACCCTTACGAGGAAAGGCACCGCAATGTATTCTATAGTGCTGAAGAATTTAAGGCCAGAATCATTGGCCTAAAAGCAGGAGAGCAAATGCCCCCCTGTAAAATGGATACTTATGTTATCTTCTACGTAATTGATGGCGATGTAGAAGTAAGCATCAATGACCAAGCAGTAAGCCTAAGAGAAGGGCAGTGCCTAATAACTGAACCGAGCACTATATCTATGAAGACAGAATCGGGAGTTAAAATGATGGGTATCCAGATAACCTGCGGGCAAAATTGACTCCATCAGTGTGGCCTCAACCAGAATAGTTAAGTTTTCCGGATCTTGCTGTCAATGCGGCGCTTCTCCCTTATAGTTGCTTTAAAGCTTCCCCTAGAGAACGGTAGTCCTCTGCGGCCAACAGCGGACATTCTTCTATCGTACGGTAGCCCATGAATATCTTACTCGCCAAAGCCAGGCAGGTAGGCTCGCCGCATTGTCTGCAATTTTTGCCCGGGAGATACTTGTATATCTCCAAAGCTGTGGGTCGCCGGCGCCGGGTGAAAACGGGTTCAATTTGGTCCCGACGGGCATAAGTGTCGTTAACTAAATCCTTAAACCAATCCAAAGTCTGAAACGCATCGGTAGTATTAAGCGCCTTGGCTACAGTCATTTCCTCGGGGTAGATAGTAAGCAGGCGAAATTCCTTGGTAAAGGTTAGTGTATGGTTCTCAGGATTATAAACCGCGTGGGCAATAACTGCATTGAGATAGGGCATTACCTCGCGAATATCGCGCGATAGACGTGCTTTCAGGCGTATCTTCTCCGGGTCGGCCAGGCAGGGCTCCATGTAGATTATACGTATATCTTGTAAGTACATAGTTTCACCTCTCGGGCCGCATCAGCTGCCCCGCCAGACAGGGCATCGGTTTCTTTAGCTTTGGAGCCACGTGCTTCAGAATAAACTCCAGGGCTTCTTCTTGGTCTTTGTCCAGGCATATCCTCTCCAGCCTTATTTGCTCTTCTTCGTCCAACACTATAAATACTTTGCCCATTAAAATATCACCCTCTTAAACGCCCGAAAAAATCTCGCCAGGCTGCCAGAAGGATGGCCACATCGTCTCGGACACTAAAATAAAAAACCCGGGCTCGTCGGGAGCGTTCCCCGCTCTAAACCCCTTATATCGGGCAGATAATTATCCATAAAACCCTCCTGGACCCTTTCTTAGGCTTAGGTAATAAAGAGGCGGTGGCATTGCCCAGATATATAGGCCACGGGCAAAAAGGTACTTGCCCGTGGCTTTAAAACTAATACCCCAGGGATTCTTTCACCTCTTTTACCACGCGTTCGACTTCTTCATCCGTCCAGACAAAATCGTGGTGTTTTTTAATTCCCAATTTGGTCACCATAACATAGTCGGTCACCGGAAAGCCAGCGTGCTCTACTGTAGCTTTAGCACAAGCTATGGGACAGCCGTCGATAACTACGATCCTTTTGGCCACTTTGGTGGATTCCACAATGCTCTGCACATGTCCCCCAAGCCCGGCCAAGCAAAAGAGCTTACCTATTCCCTCCTGGTCCAACTTTACCGCCGCCTGGTTGGCCACTTGCCCTACATTCGACCCTCCGGCGCAAGGGAAAATCATAATTTCTGCCGGGTCACAGGTGCACTTTTCCGCCATACATCCCACTCCTTTAGCTCATTTCCTCCTGGATCCACTTCTTAATCTCTTCTTTGTCCGGAACCCGGCCGAAGACTTTGACCTGGCCGTTGATGACCAAGCCTGGTGTCATCATGACCCCGTAATCAGTGATTTTGTTGATGTCGGTCACCTTTTCCACGTCGGCCGCCACACCCATTTCGGCCAGGGCGTTTATAACATTTTGTTCCAGCGCCTTGCACCGGGCGCAGCCCGTACCTAAGACCTTTATTTCCATGATTTAACGTCCCCTCCTTCTTTGGGAGTTGAATTTAAAAGCATTTCCATGGTAGGAATGGCAGTAGCAAATACGGTAGAAGCGCTGACAAAGCGAGCAATTAACACCGCCTCCATAATTTCCTGGGCGGTAGCCCCTTCCCTCATGGCCCGCTGGGCATAAACCTTAGTACAGTACTCTGAACCAAGAGCTGCTGCAGCAGTTACGTACATCAACATTTTATACTTCATGGGAATAGCCGGCAAGGTTTCGACAAATTGGCTTGATCTGGCCTGGTCCATTACTCCCTGTGGTACCAGCTGGCCGAGCAAGCGCATAGGATAGGGATCGCCGCCCAATTTCTCCTGCATCTTCTGCAATACCTGTTCGAGATTCATTTCGCCGGGACCCACAAGTAACACTCCCTTCCCTCGTATAATTTTATATTTTATTTTTGCCCTACGAAACCCTTATACACGGATTTACCCCTCGCTCTAGGCAGAGCTTTGGCTGCCAGTCTGCTTAAAGCATCTACCACCTCCTCAAGTATCCCCCCAGGAAATCCCATGACCGTTTCTGAGAGGTCAATGTCGCTCGCCTCCCGGCACCCATAGCAGCTAAAAGAGGCATTTACCTTTTGTTTCATAAAAGGAACGACTGTAGCGTCTACACAAGTGGCCTGGAAAACCCCGGTTTCAAAGTTCAGCCTGCCACCAGTATTAAAGACAGAAGCCAGGATAATCCACATAAGCTGTTCCGGTAGCCCTTCTACCACCACTACATCCGGCACCACATCTTCTGCCTGGGAAAGGGGTAGCAGGTGTACAGCCTGATATTTGCCCCTCTCTAGTCTCGGCATGAGGGACATGGTATACTTGGCAGCGGCGGGCTGGGCGAACAGTCCCAGGTTAGCTAGCATGTTACCTTCGGCGATCTTTTCCGGCAAAGGTTTGAAGCCGAAGGCTGCCGCGGCTGCCGGACAGGCAAGGTTTTCCGCCGTCAAAACAACCTCTTTCCCGTGTCTGGCCAACATCAAAGCCTGGCAGTAGCGCATCTTCCTCTGCTCTAAATGATCCCCTTCGGCCGTTTCACGAAATTTGACTGCTACTGGTTGAGTTTTTAATTCCAAAATGTCCACCATCTTTCGCGCTAATTCCCTTAAGGATGTGGCCATAAATCTTCTGCCCCCCAAGTAAAATTTTTACTCCTTTAACCGACCAGCGCCCCGAACACCATCCCGGTCAAGGTGGCCATTATGACCACCAGGCAAACATAAGCGAAGGTTTTCTTGAAACCTAAGACGCTGTTAATAACCAGCATACTGGGAAGGCTTAAAGCCGGCCCGGCCAAAAGAAGGGCTAAAGCCGGTCCCTGGCCCATGCCGGAGCCCAGAAGCCCCTGGACAATGGGCACCTCCGTCAGAGTGGCAAAGTACATAAAGGCTCCTATGATAGAGGCCGTGAAATTGGCTAAAAGCCCGTTGCCCCCCACGAACATGGATATATACTTGGCCGGGATTATCCCCGTATCCACGCCGGGTCTCCCCATAAGAAATCCGGCCACCAGTACCCCTCCGAAGAGAAGGGGTAAAATCTTAAGGCTGAAATCCCACGTAGAATCCACCCAGGCAGATAATTCTTCCCGGGTAAACCAGGCCCGCAATATCAGAGCCAGGGCTATGAGAAGACCGATCACCAGATACCACTTAATACTGTAGACTGCATACCAGAAGCCTACCTTCTCCGCCGGCTTGCCCCAAGCGGCAAAGACGAGTATCAAGACCAGGACCAGGAAGTACAAGGTAGTCTGGCCTAAAGTCCGCCGCGGTTCCCCTCCAGCTTCCGGCAGGAGCAATCCTTTGGCCCTCTCCTGCTCTTCTCCTCTAAAGAGCAGGGCCATAATAAGCCCGATAACTACCGAAAACAGGACCGCTCCCACAGCTCTGGCCAGCCCTATCTGCCAGCCCAGAACACGGGCCGAAAGGATAATGGCCAAAACATTTATCGCCGGGCCGGAGTAAAGAAAGGCTATGGCCGGTCCTAAGCCTGCTCCCCGCTTATAGATGCCCATAAACAGAGGCAGCACAGTGCAGGAACAGACAGCCAGTATAGCTCCGGAGACCGCACCTACCCCGTAGGCCGTCACCTTGGGGCTGTCCGGCCCCAGATACTTCATTACGGCCTGGGAAGAAAGAAAGTTGCTCATAGCCCCGGCGATAAACAGGGCGGGTACCAGGCAGAACAGCACGTGCTCTCGGGCGTAATCCTGGAGCATGTAAAAAGCTTCTAGGATGGCGCTCTGCATCCTGGGGTGCTGGAAGGGCAGGAAATAGGCGGCCAAAAATACGGCTACAATAAGCAGTAGCTTGGTCTGTTTGTTCATGAATAATCTCTCCTTCAACAGGTTTCCTTCTATGGTCTAGAGTTGGTTTAAGGTTTTCTATCCAGGTTAAAAATTTAGTATCCCTTTATGCTCGGGGCACAATCTCTTAGGAAAATAAGACTATTTTCGTGCTTTTTCGTACTAACCTTTCATGCCGGCCACACCTACCCGGTACAACCGCGCATGAAAATAGGGCTATTTTCTTACCAACGATCCTCACGACCATTTATGGGCCCTTAGGCGGGACAAGATCTCAGTGCTTTCCCGCTGGCTACTAGTACTTCATACCGTTTCCACTCTTCTTGCAGACGGGGGATATCTTTGACGGGAGTGGCGAAAAATATTTCTAGTTCCTTCTGGCATTCAGCCAACACCTCTTTCTTCAGCCGGTAGCGAACCCGCTGGCCTTCTTTCTTTTCCTCTACCAATCCCACGGCCCTAAGCCTCCTGAGGTGCTGGGATACGGAGGGTTGAGCAAGGTCCATCACCGCTACCAGTTCACAGACGTACATATCGCGTTCTAAAAGGAATTTAATTATTTTCATACGGGTGGGGTCGGCTAACACCTTGAGGTATTCCATCAATCGTTCCACACTTTCGCCTCCTGTAATGGCTTGCAGAAAAATAAAGATGTGTTTTTATATTATTATATTCATATCTGCCTATATTATAATCAATGCCCCTTCGCTCGTCAACCTTATTTATAAAATTACCTATTATACCCTTCGCCTTGAACGGCTTCGATGAGGCTAAGCGTGAGAATAGAATTTATAAAATTACCTGTTATACCCTTCGCCCAAGCTGCTTTTCAACAGGAATAAGCCTTCATCCCGAGCGAGCTTAAGGAAGCAGTTCACTGCCACCTGAGTTATCCCCACTTTTTGCTAGGGAGGCCTGCTTAGGCTTGGAAGCGAGCGACTAAACCCGAGCGGTAGCCAAACTTAGCGAGGCGAAAGGCGAAGGCAGGCCCGAGGCTATGGATGGCCGAGGCCGGCAACTGAGGCAGGATGCCGAATTTGCCGGGAAGCCTGCCGGAGCCTTTAGCCGAGCGCTAGTTTGGCCCGCGAGGTTTTTGGAGCGAGCGCAAGCTAAGCAGGCCTAGAGGCAAAAGTGGGGATACGCCAGCACCGCCACTTCTTGACGAAAGTAAAAAAGTAAAATAATATATAAGAAAATGGTTATATACTGGGCCCCAATAATACCTGGAGGGAGGTGGATTAAGCCTACATTCCGCACCCTTGGGTACAATTACCAATATTTTTTCTTGGAGCATTAAA
>JBNATU010000002.1:0-174862 GCA_049701195.1 Neomoorellaceae bacterium | reverse complement strand
GGTTTAGTCGCTCGCTTCCAAGCCTAAGCAGGCCTCTCCAGCAAAAACTGGGGATAACTCAGCGACGGGAGGCGGTTACTCTTAGCCCCGGACTACTTTAAGTACGGGGCCGGAGGCCGAAGAGGCCCACGGCAGACAACCCCAAAGGGCCTCTTTGTTGCGCGGAGGCCGGGGGTCCAAAGGCCAACCGCGTTTCTGCAGCTCGCGATAAACTTCCACTATCCATGGTACGGTCAATCCGGCTTCCCGGATTATAGACTCATCAAGAAATACCTCTTCCGGTCTACCCTGCGCCAGCAATAGCCCCGATTTGAGGATAAAAACCCGGTCTGCCCAGGTATACGCCAGATCTACATCGTGCGTAGAAAGCACGACCGTCTTCCCTTTTCTATTTATTTCATCCAACAATTCTATAATTTGATAGGCAAGCAAAGGATCCAGATAGGCGGTGGGTTCATCAAAAATGATCACTTCGGGCTCCATAGCCAGGACGGCAGCGATGCATACTCGCTTTTTTTGTCCGTAACTTAAGAAGTGGGTAGGCTTCTCGGCCAAATCCGTTATATCGGCGGCTGCCATGGCTTGCTCTACCCGACGTCTTACTTCCTCCGGCGGTAGCCCCAAATTCAAGGGGCCAAAGGAAATCTCTTGCATCACACTGGCCGAAAATAGCTGGGTGTCCGGGTCTTGAAAAACAATGCCTACCTTCTGACGCAGACCGGCCAGGGAAGTCCGGTCATAGCGCAGTTCTTTTCCCTCCCAGAGGACTTTGCCGCGCTGGGGCCGGTAGATACCGTTGAAGTGCAAAAAAAGGGTTGATTTGCCTGCTCCGTTGGGGCCTAAGACCGCCACTTTGCTGCCCCGTTCTATCTCCAGGGAGACAGCCTTTAAGGCTTTAGTGCCGTTAGGATAAGAAAACTCCAAGTCCCGGGCCGCCAAAATGGGCGCCAAAGCCTTCACCCCCTCTGTAACTCCGTTTTTTATCTGTTCTCTCCGCGTTGAGCCTGTGGACGGGCATAGACCCCTGAAGACTGGTCAGGCGAAGGCGGAAATAGGCCAGTCTCCGCAATGGTTGAGCCATATAAGGAACACTAGCCATAGGAAGATAAGCGATATATGGCATCGCGAAATAGCAAACTCCGGTTCCAAGACCCTAAACTCACCGCTAAAGCCTCTTGACACCAAGGCATAGTTGAGCATTTGCGATCTCTGAAAACTCTTAAGGAATAAATTGGCGGCCAGTTGGCCCAAAGAAAACAGGCTTCTGCTCCAGGAGATGTAGCCCAGACGTGAGGATTGGGAAAGATATATTTTCTCGGCCGTATCCCATAATATAAAAATAAAGTGATAGACCAGGCCTACTAGTTCTAGCACAAGGGAAGGTACTCTAAGCCTGCGGAGCAGGCTCATAATTTCTACCATAGGGGTGGTCAAGGTCAAAAAATAGAGGCAGGAAACGCCGGGGAGCACCCGCAGCCCAAGCTGTACCGCTCTCCCCACGTCCTGCCGGGCTACTCCTAGACATAAGCTTCCCAAACTTAAACTGCAAAACATACCTTGAGCCCCCGGCCGGGCCAAAGTAATTACAATGGCTAAGGCGCTGGTAACCAGGAAGGAAAGGGGGAGCAGCATCAGGCGAATATAGAACCTCAGGGAAATACCGGCAGTAGCTACCAGCAACCAGGTGATTACTCCTAGAATGGTCAAGGAAACCCATAGATTCCTGGAATTTAAGGCTAAGACCAAACTTCCCAGGCTAAACATCGCCTTTTCTGCCGGGTGTACTCCGCGCAGTTTGTTGCCGTAAGCGTACTGCTCCACATTAGTCATATTCTGACCCGGTTTCACTCCTCAAAACTGCTCCCGAGCAGCTACGATGGTTTCTTCCCGCACTGGCCTTGCCTTTCAAATATCCTAAATAGTAGCATACAAATCCGCTTCCCACCGCCGCTTGCGCGGCAAAGAGGAAACTCTCCACCTCGCTGCTGGGCGGCTCCCACAACGAAGCGAACCACGGATGGTAGTCGGGCCGGACTTCACCGATGATCTCTTCCGCTTTATCATCGGCCCCGCCGAATTCGGCCCCCTGCCGGACCACGAAAGGAATCAAGGTTAGCACTACCACCAGCAGAAGAAGCACGGCATTCTTTTGCACGGCGTTCATATCCTTCTCCCCTTATCCTTTAGTTGGGACACCTCCGAAGCAAATCATAATCGCTTCGGAAGCACCATATTACCCCTGCCCGGGCGCTGATCCGGGTCTCTTTCGGGCAAACTCCGCGAGCCGTATGGCTTCTCCTTAATGGAGGACTGCCAAATCTTCCAGCTCCTGGCGGTTATAAGCCAGCAAAAAGTTGAAGACCACCACCGTGAGTATTCCTTCGGTGATTGCCAGGGGCACTTGGGTCAGAGCAAAAATACCTATAAACTTTATAAACGAGGCCCCGATTCCTCCTTGCTGAGCAGGAAAGGCTAAGGCTAACTGCAGGGAGGTAGTCACATAAGTCATCAGATCACCCAACGCGGCGGCCAAAAAGATGGCCAACCATAGAGGAGCTTTAATCCTTTGGCATAATCTGTAAACACCGTAGGATACCAAAGGCCCGATCACCGCCATAGAAAAAGTATTGGCTCCTAAGGTGGTCAAACCCCCATGGGCCAGAAGCAAAGCTTGGAACAAAAGCACAATAGCCCCCAGAACGCTCATTACTGTGGGTCCGAAGAGAATGGCCCCCAGCCCTACTCCCGTAGGGTGCGAACAACTTCCCGTAACCGAGGGAAGCTTTAGGGCCGAAAGCACAAACGCGAAAGCACCGGCCAGGCCCAACAAAAGCTTTAGGCCGGGGTTTCCCTGCACTTTGCTCTTGAGTGAACGCAAACCTAATACCCAGAAAGGTACGGTAACGGCAAACCAAAATCCCGCCCACCCCATAGGCAGAAAACCTTCCATAATATGCATGGCATAGGCCGGGCGAGGTAGGGTGGAGAACACGAACATTAAGTAAAGAGCCAGCACGGCGGCCCAAGCAACCCGTCGAAGCATAAGTCCCCCTCCTCCGAAAATACTCTTCTGCTTTTCATTGTTCGTGGTGAGGGTGCCCTCCCTCATGAGCGGCTCCTCGGTAAATACGTCAAAAGAGCCTCTTAACGGAAAAATTTCCTTAAAGGAAATCGGCGCCGGCGGCGCCAACCCGAAGGTCGTGCTACGGTCGGTCACGCGCTATAAACTGTGAAAGCAAAACTCTTCCTACCTCGCTCAAGAAAAAGAAAACAAAAAAAGTAAAATAAAACTGCCCATAAAAATATAGCCTCCCGCCCTACATGGTCGCGGAAGGCAGCTTATCTGCACCACCCCCTATCCATCGTAGGGATATGGTACTGCGGGAACGAGCAGGTCTCCTGGCTTCAGTTCCTCGCTTGCCCACGCCTTCCCAGGCTCCAGAGGCCCAGTGGCTTTCCGGGTTTGTGGGCTCGCTCCCTGTCACAGTGGCGGGACCGCGTCAGATTCGCACTGACTTCCCCTTGCTGCCCTCTGGCAGCTTAACTCGCTCCCCGGCGAATATGAAACTCAGGTTAGTCTTATTATACTGGAAGCTTCTTAAAGTGGCAATAGCCGAGGACCGGGAATACCATAGAGCAGGAAGAGAAAATTTTTCGGCAGGGAGGGAATAGAGTTGGAGGACCTCGGCAAACTCTTGGGAGTGCTCGGAGCCATCTTCACTGCGTCCCAAGGAATAGTGGAACAGCTTAAAGGTCGCTGGCCCTGGCTGGGGCAAAAGCTTGACGACCCCCTACAGGAACAAAAAAGGCAGCTCAGGGTGCTGATGATAAATGCTATAGTGGCAGCTCTTCTGGCCGGTATAGCGGCAGTAGATGTTTTCAGCCTATTAGGATTGGATACCGCCTTCGCCGGTCTCAAAACCGCCCACTGGGGCCTCTATCTGTTGCTGAACATGATCGCTGTCGGCCTGATGTCTACTTTCGGCAGCCCCTTCTTACACGAGATCCTGGATATACTTATAGAATTCAAGCGCCAGATTCAACTCCAAAATCAAATGTCGGAATTCCATTTGCTTGAGGCGCCTATGAGGGGTCCCGAAAAGCGAGAAAAGCGGGCTCACAAGGAGGTTTCTGCGTCCGACGGATAGTCTCCCTTTATCCGGGACCTCAACTTCTGCAGGTCCCGGCTGCGACCGCGGACCTTAACCTCCACTCCCCCGGGTAGATATTCCTCGGTTACCACTTCTAAACGGTCTCTCAGTCGGGCTAATTCGCCCAACCGATTAAAGGGGACCAGGATAGTCATCTCCTGGGGAGGGAATAACTTCTCTTCGATCTGCTTTAACAGCTCTCCTAGATTCGCGCCGTGTAAGGCCGAAATGGTTACACCGTCCAGGGGTAATACTCCTCGATATTGGTCGATTTTATTGTATACTTTGAGAAGGGGCCGGTCGGCAAGACCCATCTCCTGTAAGATTTCTTCCACGGCCGCAGCCTGCCGGTCTAGGTAGGGACTGGTCAGGTCGATAACATGAAGTAGCAGATCCGCCGCGAAAAGCTCTTCCAGGGTAGCCTTGAAAGCCTCCTTCAGCTTTTGGGGCATATCCTTTACCAGTCCTACGGTATCCGTAAGCAAAGCCTGGCGGCCCGAAGGAAGGCGTATACGCCTGCTCACCGGATCCAGGGTGGCAAAAAGCCCGTCCCGCACCAGAACTTTGTGGGCACTGAGGGAGAGCGCGTTGAGCAGGGTCGATTTACCGGCGTTGGTATAACCGACCAGCGCAATTACCGGAAGGCCCCGCTCCCGGCGCAAGCTGCGCAAGACCTCCCGGTTCTGCTGTACCTCTTCCAGCTCTTTTTTAAGCTGATAAATCCGGCGCCTAACAGTACGGCGCAATACTTCCAGTTTGGTCTCTCCCGGGCCGCGGGTTCCGATACCGCCCCCGAGCCGGGACAGAACTCCCCCCAGCCCATGTATGCGGGGGTAAAGATAAGTGAGCCGGG
The DNA here is from genome assembly GCA_049701195.1 of Neomoorellaceae bacterium. Classification (GTDB taxonomy): domain Bacteria; phylum Bacillota; class DSM-521; order Neomoorellales; family Neomoorellaceae; genus JBNATU01. Next base: position 169,858 of record JBNATU010000002.1, on the reverse strand, counting down.
CCATCTCCACCTGGATTTTGCCCTCTCTCGATTGAGCGCGGCGGCGGAATATTTCCAGAATTACTTGGGTACGATCCCATATCTCGGCTCCTTCGAGCAGGTCTTCCAGATGTTTGACCTGCCGCGGCGAAAGCTCCCGGTTAAAGATTACTGCCTGAATTTCCTCCGCCGGTAAGCGTTCCTTAATTTCCCATACCTTGCCCTCTCCCAGAAGGTAATTGGGATCCGGGCGGCGATGTTGTACCACAGCGTCTAGGACTTCAATTTCGATATTACGTGCCAGCTCTCTGAGTTCCGCCAGGTCATAGCCTATTTCCTCTTCCTTTTCTTCCAGGGCCAGATAGCCGATGAGGCCTCTTTTCAACCCAGCATCCTCCCTCGGGCAAAAACCCGGGGAACTACCCCCGGGTTTCTTCCAGCCCGAACCATTTATGCAGAGCCCTTACCGCGGTCGTCAGGCGTTCTTCGTCAATAATACAGGAAACCTTGATTTCCGAAGTGCTAATCATATGGATATTGATACCTTCTTCCGCCAGACAGGCAAACATGCCCGCGGCTACCCCGGGATTGGTGATCATTCCTGCGCCCACAATGGAAACTTTGGCCACTTTATCATCATAGGCCACAAAGCTAGCGCCGATCTTTTCCTTTACCTTCTCGGTTACTTCCAGGGCTTTGGGCAAATCGTCCCGCGCCACCGTAAAGGCAATGTCGTTAATGCCGTCCCGCATGGCGCTCTGGACAATCATATCTACATTGATGCTCTCTTGAGCCAAAGCCTCAAAAAGGGCCTTAGCGATACCTGGCCGGTCGGGTACATCATAAACCGCTATCCTGGCCACATTCCGGTCGCCTGCCACACCGGTAACTACCATTCTTTTCTCCATATCGCTCACCTCTTTTACCAGGGTGCCTTCATGATAGTTGAAACTGGAGCGCACTTCCAGCACTACCTTATGCAGTTTGGCAAACTCCACCGATCTCGGCTGAAGTACCTGAGCCCCCAGGCTGGCCAATTCCAGCATTTCATCGTAAGATATGACCGGCAGCTTCCGGGCCTCAGGAACCACGCGGGGATCGGCGGTATAGACTCCGTCCACATCGGTATAGATCTGGCATACATCGGCTTTTAAGGCTGCCGCCAGAGCAACGGCCGTAGTGTCCGAGCCTCCCCGGCCCAAAGTAGTGATCTCATTGTCCGCCGTAGCTCCCTGAAAACCGGCTACGATCACGATTTTGCCGGCGTTTAGCTCTTTTCTTAAGCGGTCGCAGCTGACGCTTAAAATCCGCGCCTTGGTATGCACGCCGTCGGTAAGAATGCCTACCTGCGGCCCCGTAAGCGAGATCACCGGCTCGCCTAAATCTTGGATGGCCATGGCCAAAAGGGCGATGGACATCTGTTCTCCCGTAGCCATAAGCATATCCAGCTCCCGCGCCGGAGGATGAGGGGTGATTTGCTTGGCCATTTCAATAAGCTTATCGGTGGTATCCCCCGGGGCCGAAACCACAACCACTACCTCATGCCCGGCCCGTTTGGTGGCCACGACCCTATGGGCCACGTTCTTTACCCGCTCCGGCCCGTCTACCGACGTGCCGCCATATTTCTGCACTATTAGCGCCATAAATTAATTCTCTCCCACCTCTAGATTTTTGGGCTTGATTTTAATCCAGGACCGCACCCTGGCTACAAGGCTGTAACTCCCGGATCTCGCAATCCACGCCATGCTTCTTAAAAGCTTTCTTCATAGCCGCCCCTACCTGGGGGCAACTACCGCTACAGAAGGCAATAACTGTGGGTCCGGAACCGCTTAAGGTCACCGCGAGCGCCCCGGCCTCTAAAGCAGCGGCAAAGACACTGGACATACCCGGTACCAAGGGCAAGCGATAGGGCTGGTGCAACCGGTCCTCCATAGCCTTGCCCATAAGTTCCAGATTCCCTGCCTGGGCTGCGGCTATCAAGAGAGCCGTGCGACTAAGGTTGAAAACCGCATCCTCCATGGAGACCATGGCCGGCAGCACACCCCGCGATACTCTGGTGGAGAGGGTAAAATGAGGTATGGCCACCTGGAGCGTTAAGCCCGGCGGCGGCTCCAGGCGTTGGTAGTACACCTGCTGCCCGTTCAGCGCCGCTACCACCAGCCCCCCTACCAGCGCAGGGACCACATTATCCGGGTGCCCTTCCAACTGCGCGGCCAAGGCCACCAGCTCGGCTTCCTCCAAGGGATGGCCCAGAAGCGCATTGGCCCCTACTAATCCGCCTATAACCGCCGCCGCGCTGGAACCCAAGCCCCGGGCTACCGGTATATTATTATGGAAATCAATCCTAAATCCCGGGGCTTCCCGTCCTACCCGGCGGTATACGGCTTGGGCTGCCCGGTAGGCTATGTTTTCCGGACCATGCGGAATGCTATTTGCGCCCTCGCCCCGGACGGTTATCTCTAATCCCGGAGCTTCTTCTACGGAGATGTAATCATACAGATTCAGCGCCAACCCCAAGGCATCAAAACCCGGGCCCAAGTTGGCAGTTGTTGCCGGCACCCGTACTCGGGGCATATACTTCCCGCCTTCCTAAAGAACTACCTCTAATACGGCCTTTTCCTCGGCCGGCAGAGAAAGAGGCTCGTCTACTTGCTTGAGGGCTATGTTGGGATCCTTCAGCCCATGCCCGGTCAGCACACAGACCACACATTCTCCAGGTCTGAACAAGCCCTTTTGTGCGTGCTTGATTACTCCTGCCAGCGAGGCAGCCGAGGCCGGCTCGGCAAAGATACCTTCCGCCGAAGCCAACAGCCGCTGGGCTCTCAGGATTTCCTCGTCGCTTACACAGTCAATAAAGCCGCCGGACTCTCTGGCCGCTTCTACGGCGGGCCGCCAGCTCGCCGGGTTCCCAATGCGAATGGCGGTGGCCACGGTTTCCGGGTGGGGCACTATTTCTCCTCGCACTATGGGAGCGGCGCCTTCGGCTTGAAAGCCGATCATCCGCGGCAGTTTGGCGCTTTTACCCGCCGCATGATATTCCTTAAAACCTCGCCAGTAGGCAGTAATATTGCCTGCATTTCCTACCGGAATAGCCAGATAATCGGGCGCGTCCCCTAAGGAGTCGCAAACTTCAAAAGCCGCCGTCTTCTGCCCTTCTATGCGGTAAGGGTTCAGCGAATTCACCAGGGTAATGGGATGTTCGGAAGTGATTTTCCGCACCAGGGCCAACGCATCGTCAAAATTACCTTGGATGGCTATAACTTTAGCTCCATAAAAAAGGGCTTGAGCCAGTTTGCCTAAAGCAATATTGCCTTCCGGTATGAGCACGCTGCACTTTAAGCCGCAACGCGCAGCATAAGCGGCCGCAGAGGCCGAGGTATTTCCGGTAGAGGCGCACATGACGGCCCGCGAACCGGCCTCCACCGCTTTGGCTACGGCCATCACCATACCGCGATCTTTAAAAGAGCCGGTGGGATTAAGCCCTTCATACTTAAAGTAAAGTTTTAATCCTAAGTCCCGGGAAAGATTATATGCCGGAACCAGAGGGGTATTCCCCTCCTGCAAAGTAATTAGGGGGGTTTTATCCGTTACCGGCAGAAATTCTTTATAGGCAGCGATCACTCCGGGCCACTTCAACGGCCTGCTCCTCCTTCTACTCGGATAACGCTGGCGACCTGGTTCACCACCGGCAGGCAGGCCAAAACTTCCAGCGCCTCCATAAGATTCTGTTCGCGTACCCGGTGGGTGATGAAGACCAGCTCTGCCTGCTCTCCTACCATTCCTACTTGAATTACCGAGGCCAGGCTCACTTGGCGCTCGCCGAATACCCCCGCGATGGCGGCCAGCACTCCCGGCCGGTCTTTAACTATCATCCGCAAGTAGTAACGGGTTTCGATATTCCCTATCGGCTTAACCGCCTTTTCGTTAAAGCAGGTACAATAGATTCGGCCTCTCCGCCCCTGAATAATATTGCGCGCCGCTTCCATAATATCGCCTACTACCGCGCTGGCCGTCGGCATCTCGCCGGCTCCCTGGCCGTAAAACATGGCCTCACCCACCGCATCGCCTTCCACAAAAATAGCATTGAAAACGCCGCCCACCGAGGCTAGCGGATGTTGGAGGGGGACTAAGGCCGGGTGTACCCGTACCTCCACCATTCCCTCTTCTTCCTCCCGGGCTATCCCCAGAAGCTTTACCGCGTACCCCAGGTCGGCGGCATATTTAAGGTCCTGAGGATGTAATCGGGCTATGCCTTCACGATAAACCTCCGGGTAAGTAATACGCGTACCGAAAGCGATAGAGGCCAGGATGGCCATCTTCCGGGCCGCATCATCCCCTTCAATATCGGAGCTGGGGTCCGCCTCCGCAAAGCCTAACCGCTGGGCTTCTTCTAAGGCCCGGCCGAATTCCCATCCTTCATCGCTCATTTTGGTCAAAATGTAATTAGTAGTGCCGTTGACAATACCTATAACCTGGCGGATCCGGTTCCCTGCCAGACATTCCTTCAAAGAATGTATAATAGGTATGCCTCCGCCCACGCTGGCCTCAAAAAGCAGGTCGGCCCCCGTACTTTCGGCAGCGGCAAAAAGCTCCTTGCCGTGGACGGCCAGAAGATCTTTGTTGGCGGTCACCACGCTCTTGCCCTGTCGGAGGGCTTCGAGAATATAAGTCCTTGCGGGTTCCAGACCACCCATTACCTCAACAACAATGTCGATCTCCGGATCTAGGAGGATTTCGTCCGCCCGGGTGGTCAGCAGAGACGAAGCCACCTTTACCCGCCGGGGCCGGCCCACATCCCTTACCAGTATCTTCCTTATCTCCAAAGGCCGACCCAGCTTTTGGGCTATCAAGGCTCCATTGCGCTCCAGAAGTTTGACCACTCCTCCGCCTACTGTACCCAGGCCCAGCAAACCCAGCTTAACGACTTCTTTCACCGAAGCTCCTCCTCCAGACTCGCATCTGTTTTATTCTAGCATTATTGCCCGGTCAGGGGCAATACCTTACGCCGCTGCTGTATCTCCACTTTTGCAGGGGAGGCCTGCTTGGGCTTGAAAGCGAGCGACTAAACCTGAGCGGCAGCCAAACTTAAGCGTGGCGAAAGGCGGAGGCAGGCCCGAGGCCATGGACGGCCGAGGCCGGCAAGTGAGACAGGATGTCGAATTTGCCGGGAAGCCTGCCGGAGCCTTGAGCCAAGCGCTAGTTTGGCCCGCGAGGGAAGCCATAAGCGAGCGCAAGCCAAGCAGGCCTAGGATCAAAACTGGGGATGCGCCAGCTTACGCCGCTGCTGTTATATTTCCGCCAGGAATTCCCTGACTATGGCGCCCAACTGAGCGAACTCGATAAGAAAAGCGTCGTGCCCGTACGGCGAATGGAGTTCCCGGTAAACAGCCCGGCCACCTACTTTATGGATTATATCTACAATTTCCTTTACTTGATAAGTAGGAAATAGAATATCGCTGGAAATCCCTATGGTCAAGCAAGGGCATTTTATCCGGGCCAGAGCGTCTTCATAGGAGGGGAAGCCCCGGCTAACGTCGTGCAGGTCCATAGCTTTAGTAAGATACAGATAACAATTGGCGTCAAAGCGCTCCACCAATTTCCGCCCCTGATAATAAAGGTAGTTTTCTACTTCAAATCGTCCGTCCAGCCGGAAGAGATTTTCTAGGCCTCCGTTCACGGCGCGGGCAAACTTGAAGGACCATGACTCATCGCTTTTATAAGTAATCGTGCCTATCATGCGCGCCAGGGCCAGGCCTCTCGCCGGTCCCGGCGTTCCGTAATAATTTCCTCCGCACCACCCCGGGTCCATATAAATGGCCTCCCGCTGTACGGTGTTGAAGGCAATATTCATGGCCGAGGTTCGCCCCGGCGCGGCGATGACTATGATAGAGTCCACAAAATCCGGATACATGATCCCCCATTCCAGGGCCTGCATACCGCCCATGGAGCCCCCGATGGCCGTTACCAGGCGCTTTACGCCCAGGCTGTCGAGCAAAGCCTTTTGCACTTTTACCATATCCCTGATGGTAATCACGGGAAAATCCAGACCATAGGGTTTCCCCGTCGCCGGGTTGAGGGAAGAGGGTCCCGTAGTACCGTAGCACCCTCCCAAAACATTCGAGCATATGACAAAATAGCGTTCGGTATCCAAGGGCCGTCCGGGTCCCACCATGGGGTCCCACCAACCGGGAGTGCGCTCCCCTATCTGGTGCCACCCGGCTACATGAGCGCTGCCCGTAAGGGCGTGGAGTACCAGGATGGCGTTATCGCCTGCTGCATTGAGCCGGCCATAAGTTTCATAGGCTACAGTGATGGGCCCCAGTCTGGCCCCGCACTCCAGCACTAACTCCTGCGGCGGGGCGGCAAAAGTATAATACTGTGTCTTTACCAAACCAACATCCGCCACTTTAGGTTGCTCCTTCTAGCTCGGTTACTGAAAATTCAACGAGCGGCCCGGGCCAGTGCTTGGTCCAGGTCGGCTATGAGGTCCTCGGGGTCCTCCAGGCCGATGGACAACCTGACCAGATCCTCCGTTACCCCACCGGCCAGTTGCTCTTCCACCGTAAGCTGCTGGTGGGTAGTGCTGGCCGGGTGAATGACCAGGGATTTGGCATCGCCCACGTTGGCCAACAGGGAGAAGAGCTTTAGGTTATTGATGAAGCGGCGGCCGGCTTCTTTGCCACCCTTTATTCCGAAAGTGAGAATAGCCCCCGCGCCGCGGGGCAGATACTTTTGGGCTAAACCAAAACTAGGATGCTCCGGTAAACCCGGGTAACTAACCCAAGCTACTCTGGGGTGCTCCTTAAGCCACCGGGCGATTTGCAGGGCATTGCTACTATGGCGCTCCATCCTCAGGTGCAGGGTTTCCAAGCCCTGCAGGAAAAGGAAGGCATTAAAAGGGCTAAGCGCCGGTCCCAGATCCCTGAGAAGTTGAGTACGCGCCTTTACGATATACGCTGCCGGACCAAAGGTTTCCACATAACTTACTCCATGATAACTGGGATCGGGCTCCACCAGCTCGGGAAATTTGCCGTTGCGCCAGTCAAACCTGCCCGAATCCACAATAATTCCGCCTATACTGGTGCCGTGACCCCCTATAAACTTGGTAGCCGAGTGCACCACAATGTCTGCCCCGTGCTCAAAGGGCCGGCACAGATAAGGAGTGGCAAAGGTATTGTCCACTATCAGAGGAATGCCGGCCTCGTGGGCTATGGCGGCTATGGCCTCCAGATCGGGTACGTCTAATTTGGGGTTGCCGATAGTTTCCACGTAGAGGGCCCTGGTTTTATCGTTGATAGCCCGGCGGAAGCTCTCGGGATCGGCGGCATCCACAAAGCGCACCCGGATACCGAGCTTAGGCAAAGTAACGTTAAAAAGGTTATAGGTACCCCCATAAAGGCTGGTAGAAGATACTATCTCCTGGCCGGCAGCAGTGATATTGAGAACCGCCAGCAGGATGGCCGCCTGGCCGGAAGCCGTGGCCAGGGCACCCACCCCCCCTTCCAGGGCGGCTACTCTCTGCTCGAAAACGTCGGTAGTGGGATTGGAAATGCGGGTATAGATATGCCCTTCTTCTTCCAGGGCAAAAAGCGCGGCCGCATGATCGGCGTCGCGAAAAATATAGGATGTGGTCTGGTAAATGGGGACGGCTCGTGCCCCCGTAACCGGATCGGGCTTTTGCCCGGCATGAACGGCCAGAGTGGCAAAACGGTATTTTTCTGCATTCATGGTTTTCTCCTCTCCTTACTTGGATTTAATTTGGGTACAAAAAAAGCCTCTCCGATAAGAAGAGGCCTATATTTAACCCCTCTTATCTCTCAGAGCAAAAGCCCTGCAGGAATTGGCACCTTTCCCCCCTATAAACTCCCAGGAGAAGGTTGCCGGGTTTCATCGGGCCAGTCCCTCCACCGCTCTTGATAAGAGTTGCAGTGCCTTTATTCTCTTGTCCCCAGATCTGCAACCTACTATACCTCTTTATAAGGCAATTGTCAAGGGATTTTAGGTCTTACTTTTTTGCCACACTTTAGGTTCAGTACCTGCCAGGATGCGTTTAATATTCGGTTTGTGCCGATATACTATAATAATTCCGGCCACCAGAGCAAAAAGAAAATGGCCGGGAGAAGGTTGCAATAATAACACAAGGAAAGGTGCAGATGCTGCTGAGATAACAGAACTCAGAGAAACATACTTGGTAGTAAACAACACACTTAACCATACCAGCACTGCACATAATAAAGCTTCTGGCGATAGAGCTAGAAAACCACCGGCGGCAGTAGCTACACCTCGTCCACCCTGAAAGGACAAAAATACAGACCAACTGTGTCCAGCCATCGCAACCAGCCCAGCTACCGCGGCTAACCAGTCTCCTCCTACCTTGCGGCCTACAATAACAGGTATCGCTCCTTTAAGCACATCAATCGCTAATACTAAAATACCTGGACCTACACCCATCGTTCGGAAGGCATTGGTAGTTCCAACGTTACCGCTGCCCTTCTGTCGAATATCGAAGCCTTTATACCGTGCTAAGATATAGGCCGTAGGTATAGAACCCAGAAAGTAAGCAAATAGCAAGACTAAGAGTTTTACCACGTGTAATTTTCCCCCTGGTATTTGTGTAAAAACTCCACAAAAGATTTATTCCCTTCTATACCTCCATAAATCTTTCCTGCTAGAAGAAACAGCTACCGCTCCTGCCTTTAAGATAACCTGGACATCATTTTCTGTCTTAACCAATCCCCCGGCAATTATAGGGAATGGCAACTCTTGTTTCAATTCTATTATTACTCGAGGTATTATAGCCGGCAATACCTCGACGTAATCCGGCTTGCTGGCCTTTACCTGCTCAATGCCGGTGGCCAACGACAGGGTATCCAAAACAAACAGCCTTTGAATAGAGATCAAATTATTTTTCCTGGCGCTGCTTACCAAATTGCCCCTCGTGGTAATAATACCGGCAGGTTTAATCTCTTTGCTTATATACTCTATTGCCATCTCATCTTTGCCCAATCCTTTTATCAAATCTATATGAATAAAGGCATACTTACCCTTATCTTGCACATACTTTACCGATTCCTTTAAATTCAAAATATCTCCCGTTAAAAAGAAAACCGAGCTGACCGAACTACCTACTACCTCTTCTATGTCTTTCAACTCTCTTACAGCCGCCACAACCGGACCTGCAAAAAGTTTCTTTTTAGAAATAGTTTCCAATCTCTCCACCCCCTCTCCTCGACGTTTTTAAACATAAGCTTCATAAAAAATTTCTATCGGATGTCGAACCTTATACCCGGTACCTTGCTCTAACTGGGTCTGACACATCCCGCAATCCGAAATAACAATATCTGGATGATATTCTTCTATTTTCCTGAACACTTTACTGCCGACTGCCATAGAAATGCTATATCTTTCTTCTTTAAATCCATAAGTACCTGCCATACCGCAACATTCTTCGTTCAGCTCCACTATATTTATTTCAGGTATTAAACTTAAAATGTCAACCCACGGCCTTCCGATACCCTGAGCTTTCAAATGACACGGCATATGATAAAATATGTTTTGCTTTCTTGGTTTAAGTTGTCTTGCGATATCGGTACCCTCCCAATTCCCTATTAAAAATTCTCCAAGATCATATACGTTCTCCGCCACTCTCTGGGCCAGTTCACACATATCCACATCAACAAAATAAGGGTAATAGGATTTCATAGTATAACTACAACTAGTACAAGGTGTGACCACTTTATAGCCCATCTCCAAATACTTTTCTATTTCTAAAAGCCTATTTCTTGCTTTCCTGGCAAATTCTTTCATGTCCTTATTGGATAAAGCAGGCAACCCGCAACATCCACCTGAACTTATTTTGACTTCACATCCTTCCTGGATAAGCAAATCGATAGCCGTTCGCCCGACCGAGGGTCTATTATATTCCGAAAAGCACCCTAAAAACATCAATATTTTTTCCCCATATCCTCGAGTTTCCTTTCTCTTCGCCGCTTCTTCCGGCTCTTCTACCCGGCGAGAGCTGTATTGGGGAAATTTCCTATGCGAAGGTATTCCTACTAAAGGGAAGAAACCCTTCTTCCATATCTTGCTTGACAACAACCAATTGGCAACCGGACTAATGCGACTTACTATTCTACCCAATTTATCCGGCCTGGCCAAGAAGTAATCACGTATTCTATATTTTAGCTTCTTTCTCGGATGAACGGCGAGTTTGCCCTCCAAAACCAATTTGGACACATAAACCTCATTAGGACAAATGATTTCGCAGTTTCCACACCCCAGGCAATAATCAACAAGCGACAAATCCTCTTCCACCTTTTCTTTATGGAGGCGTTTTCGCTCCGGCCCTAATCTTTTGGGCCCCGGAAAAATTGGGTAAACTTCCTGGACCGGACAGGCGGTTTGGCAATAATTACATTTTAAACAATGATCGAAGTTAAACTCAGCTTCTCTCAACCTACATCCCTCCGGCAGCCAAGCTTCCCGCATAATACCCCGTAAGCAAAGCCCCAGCATTCCCGCTTTTTTCTCCCTCATCTCCCAGCAGGGACCCGGCCACCAATATATTTCTTGACACTAGATTCCCCTCTATAGACAATAACTGTAAATCTTCATTAGCATAAACTCTTTTGCTTTTGTCTAAAGGAATACCTAATAATGTATCGCTTTCTGCCAAACCGGATTTGCCTGTGGCCAATATTGTTACCTGGCCTTTAATAAACAACTTCTTCCCCGGAACTCTTACCGTTATACCGACACAACGATTTTTCTCTAATACCAAATCTTGAGCAGGAAAGCCCATATATAGATGCACACCTTTTCGCTTAAGGTAATTTATCAAACAACGAAATACCCTTACACCCGGGACGGACGGTGGAAGAGTGGGTATTTCGCCGACCGTACAACCTACTTCCTCTTCCAATTCCTTAAACTCCCGCGTTCCCCAGTCTAACCCCAAAACACCCGGTAAAATTATCTCTTCGGCGTCTCCTTTTATATTCCTCAACATACTTATAAACCTATCTCTAAACCCCCTATCTCCTATATACCTAGAAATCTCCAGGGCTCCCATCAATTTCTCCCGGGGAACTTGAGGTAGCTCCACCACGCAAGCATAATACTCCGCGGATAGGCCTCTACACTTCGCTTCATTGGCCAGGGCCTCGGCTATAAAGTTTGCATCAAAATCGGCTAACTGCCGTATACCTACCACCAGCCCTCTTCTGTTTCCTTTCCCCTTAGATATGCTGGCCAGGCTAATAGGCGCCAGATGGACTTCCTGAAAATTTCCGGTAGCTGTAAGAAGGCATATGGCATTATCTATAGCTCCTTTGTAATCATATCCTGCCGCTGCGCTTATCTCTTTAAAAGCATGTAAAGCCTTTTCTAAAATTCCCTTCTCCGCCCACTTCGCTCTAACCCCTTTTTCCCCAGTAGAGAGAAGCTCTCCAAAACTCAAGCACGCCGAACCCAAGGCAAAACTCCCCGGACCCAGACTTACTAATGCGGTCCGGGCACCATATCCAGAGGCTACAGCCGCGGCCATTATTCCCGCAAACCCCGCGCCCACAACTATTACGTCATATTCACGTCCCCAGGCCATAATCATCCATCCTTTAAGATAATCATCCATCCTTTAAGGAGTTAAAGAAAAATTGAAAGAGGTCTCATACAACTTCCTGCTCATGGCTAACTGTTTTACTTGGCTACCGGCAGTAATGAACTGTTGGCCTTTCCACCTATGGCGTAAGAATTCCCGTAATTCTTCTTTAGCGGCTTTTGAAGACCACTTACCGTATGCATAACCGAGCAGCATGGCACGATATCCACAATAAGTACCCTGACACGGTCCCATTCCCAACCTTGTACGCCGTAACAGGTCTCTCAAGGTTCTTATGGGAACCACACCAGGCAAATTGCCTTCCAATAACATTTCGATTTCTGCCCTGGTGACCAGCTCGCATTCACAAATAATTTCCGCTTGAGCAGGATCTCTTTTTACCTTTTCTAGCAGTGTTTTTATATTTGGCCCCAGACGCTTATAAGCCTTGGAAACTACCGGTAACGACAAAAGCCTCAATGCTTCCTGAAACATTTCACCTTCCACAGGCGCTCTTAAAGGAATCTTATCCGTACTGCATGGGGTAGTAAGGTTGAGCTTTCGACAGGCCAAATTAGTAGTTACTTCGGCCATCAATCGATATGTGGTAAGTTTTCCGCCCACGATAGAAATAAATCCCCTTACTCCATCTCGTTCCTCATGATCTATGACTTCAAAATTCCTCGAAACCTCTCTACCGGCGCTCCCGGCCTGCCCCGAACTATAAAGGGGACGTACTCCTGCAAATACCCTCATGACCCGGGCCTGTGATAACAAAGGCAGCACTTCAGAGCCGAGAGAGACCAGATATCTGACTTCTTCCAAGTCTACGCTTAAATCCTCAGGTGTATCAACTTTTACCGATGTAGTACCGAGAATGGAAACCGGACCGGCAGGAACTAAAATATCCCCATCTGCCGGGAGCCGACAACGATTGATTACGCGATCATTTAAGCGGTGATGGAAAATGACAAGTGCTCCTCGATCATAAAATATTTCTAGCTGCACACCTGCCATTGAAGCCACCATACCGGCCCACGGCCCTGCAGCATTTATAACCATCTCACACTTTATAGTCCTTTCTTCGCCTGTCAATTGATCCTTAACCCGTACGCCTTCTATCTTATCGTTATTCATAATAAATCCGATAGCTTTAGCATATGTCTCCACTTTAGCTCCCAGTTCCACTGCCGACTCCGCATTAAATAGAGTCAAAAAAAACCCGTCAATATGCGCGTCCGGAACCTTAAACACCCGCTTTACGTCTCTACTCAAATTAGGTTCCAGTTCACGTGCCATTTTAACCGGTATCTCTTCCACAGGTATACCCGCTTTTTCGCAAGCCTTAACCCATTGGTCAGGATAATCATTAGGTTCACCTTCTAATTGCACAAAGAATCCGCCGCAATCGTCTATGCAACACCCGGCAATCTCCTTAAGTATGCGATTCTCCCGGATGCATTCTTCAGCAGCACTAAGATCCCGTACAGCATATCTTCCCCCGCTATGCAAAAGACCATGAAACCTTCCACTCGTCCCATGAGCTAAGTCCCCCTGTTCCAAAAGCACCGCCGGAATACCCCTCAAAGCGAGATCCCGTAATATTCCGGTCCCCGTCGCTCCCCCACCTATTACCACGACCTGAGTAGTTTCTACTATCATAGCCATCCATGCCTCCAGTTACAAAAAGGCCACGACATATAGGGACACTCCCCGGCAACTTATACGTCGTGGCCTTCTCCGATTTCTCCTGCCACTTTTTTATACTATTTTCAACCTATTCTTTAGCCCAACCCAAAGCCCGCTCTACAGCTCTCTTCCATCCGCTGTATAGCTTATCCCTTACCGTTCCATCCATAGCCGGCTCAAATCTCTTATCCATCTGCCACTGCTCTGCAATCTCTTCTTGGCTCGACCAGTAACCAACAGCCAGCCCTGCCAGATAGGCAGCTCCAAGAGCGGTGGTCTCATTAATTACAGGACGTTCAACGGGTATCCCCAAGATATCGGATTGAAATTGCATCAGGAAATTATTTACCACCGCCCCTCCATCAACCCTCAGCGCTTGTAATTTTATCCCCGAGTCGCTGACCATGGCTTCCAACACATCTCTTGTCTGGTAACAAATCGATTCTAGCGTTGCCCTTACCAGATGCTCTTTTGTTGTACCTCTGGTAATACCTACTATAATACCCCGAGCATACATATCCCAATAAGGGGCTCCGAGGCCCACAAAGGCCGGAACAAGGTAAACTCCACCACTGTCAGATACACCGCTAGCTAACGTTTCGGTGTCCGCCGCCTTTTCAATTATCTTTAGCCCATCTCTCAACCACTGAACTGCAGCACCTGTTATGAAGACGCTCCCCTCTAAAGCATATTCCACGCGCCCGTTCAAGCCCCAGGCTATGGTCGTTACCAAACCGCTCCTGGAAGGAACAGCGGTTTCTCCTGTGTTAAGCAGCATGAAGCATCCGGTACCATACGTATTCTTGGCCATTCCCGGCTTGAAGCAGGCTTGCCCGAATAAAGCTGCCTGTTGATCCCCGGCATCACCTGCCAGAGGCACTTCCGCTCCGAAGATCTCGGAGCTGGTGTATCCGTAAACGTAGCTGGACGGCAGCGCTTTCGGCAGTATCGCCCTGGGTATACTCAGCTCACTTAGCAGTTCTTCATCCCAATCCAACGAATGAATATTAAAAATCATTGTACGCGAAGCATTTGAATAGTCTGTGGCATGAACCCGGCCGCCCGAAAGCTTCCACATAAGCCAGGTATCGATATTTCCGAAAAGGACCTCTCCCCGTTCTGCCTTTTCCCTTATTCCCGGCACATTATCAAGAACCCACTTTATTTTTGTCCCGGAGAAGTAAGCATCTACTACTAGCCCGGTTTTTTCCCTTATTTTCTCCGCTAACCCCTTAGCTTTTAAACTGTCGCATATGTCTGCCGTTCTACGGCATTGCCATACTATGGCATTATAGACAGGTTGCCCCGTTTCTTTATCCCAGACTACTGTGGTCTCCCGCTGGTTAGTAATCCCGATGGCAGCTACATCATCGGGCCTGATCCCACTATCGCTCATCACTTTGCGGGCCACTTCAATCTGAGATTCCCATATATCCATGGGATTATGTTCTACCCAACCGGGTTTGGGGTAGATCTGGGGGAATTCCTTTTGGGCCACGGCTACAACCCTACCATCCCGATTGAACAGAATGGCACGAGAACTGGTAGTACCTTGATCTAAAGCCAATACATATTTCGTCATCCATACGACACCTCCATCAAGTATTTATTATAATTTCAAAGTGCTAGCCTGGGAGGATAACAACCTCACCCCTTTATCTTCCCTTTATCCACCGAACACACTCACGTAAAAGAGCGCACCTAATACCCCACCAATAATCGGACCGACCACAGGTATCCAAGCATATCCCCAATCAGAGTCGCCTTTGCCGGCAATAGGAAGGACAAAATGAGCGATGCGAGGACCTAAATCACGTGCAGGATTTATAGCATAACCTGTAGGACCACCATGGGCAGCACCAATACCCCATACCAAAAGAGCTACAAGCAAAGGTGAAAGCCCTTCAGTAAGCTTATTTGCCCCTATCGCGAGCACCCCAACTACTAACACAAAAGTAGCAATTATTTCTGAAAGTAGATTACAAGGATAATTTCTTATAGCTGGACCTGTACAAAAAATAGCTAGTTTAGCTGCTTTATTTTCCGTTTCTGACCAATGAGGCAAAAAGTGCAACCATACAAGGCACGCGCCTATAAAGGCACCTATCATTTGAGCGACAATGTAGCCGGGAACTCGATTCCATGGAAATACGCCTATAGAGGCTAACGCTATAGTTACCGCCGGGTTTAGATGACCTCCGCTTATCCGACCTGCTAGATAAACTCCTGCCATAACCCCAATAGCCCATCCTGTTATTATAACTATCCATCCACTGTTTTCCGCTTTGGACTTCCTAAGTAATACGTTTGCTACCACTCCATCGCCAAAGACAATAAGAAGCATTGTACCAACTAATTCTGCCAAATAGGCATCCATTTTTTTCCCTCCTCTACAGCAATTTATTAAAACGAAATTTAATAACCAGCTTTATCTAGTAGCTTCAACTCGCAGTTTAAAACCGCGATGCCCAAGCCCCTGTTTTTTATCTTAATTTTATAAGTCAATTCTCACCTCCCTGAAAATTTATATTATCAACTTTTGCTGTATTCTATTTCATTATCTACCTCCTTTCCAATATATTATAAGATATGATTACTCGAATTAATGCACATCTAGCCCAAACAACAAAACCCCCGCCCATCAACCTTACAGTTGACGGTTCGGGGGTTTTCTCCTCATCTCCACCCCTAAAACTATTTTGCTTTTAACCCCAGACAGCTACTATAGGGACCCTTCTATCATTGATTATAAGTATACCCCCCACTTCTGTCAAGAACTTCTTTAAATCAAATTCAAATAATTTTCGCTAACAACATCGAATTTATGAACCTTTATACCGGCAAAACTTCGAGGTTGTACATACATGCCCAAGCAAGCATAAGTGTGTAACGGCTTTCCGCAGTTTAATAGCTATAATAATACCCTAAATATAAGATGGAGCACTATAGTTGAACCCGATTCAATCTTCCTCTACATCGGAAGGTTTCCATAAAGTTAATTCCTCTATTCTAGCAAATACCTGGTCATTAGAAGCTAAGTTCCAGCAGTTATATTCCTGGCAAGCTGCTAACAAGAGAGAATCGTTAGTCATAAGACCGTATCTCTGCTGCCAGGGTAGCGCCTTTAAACACAATTCCTCGGTAACCGGTACAAAGTGGATATTCATTGCCGGAATTTTTTCTATTTGTTCAGCGTAAATATGAAGTTGCCTAATAATCTCCGGCCTGCTTTTCAATTTCTTGGCTACGTTTCCCGGAATAACAAAACCCCTGGTTACTGCTTCTAACATCATTAAACGGTGCATAACTTCTAGAAGAATATTTACAGTAGTAAAACCAAAAATTTCTTCTCTTTCGCATCTTTCTAGAAAAGAAGTACACTCCTTTGATGTACCGCTAAAGTGGTAAATAAAAATGTTAGCATCGATGAAAACCTGGCTACCATCTGGTAATTTTTCAAATTTCAACAAAGTCTTCCTCCTCAAGGATCTTTCTCACCACTTCAGCCTGGGCGGGTATACTACCTCTTGTGCTCCGAACCACAGAAGCTTCCTCTCCATTTTTTTTCTTATAAAGGTACTGTTCCAACGCTTCTTCTATTATAGCATTAACAGGCTTCCTTTCACTTTTAGCTACGAGTTTAGCCTTGTAAAGAAGCCGAGGGCTGAGTGCTGTACCTATCTTTTGACGCATATAACTCACCTCACATCCCATTATAAGACTCTGGAAGTCGGACCGTCAAGATTGTTTCTAGCTGGCGCATCTCCACTTTTGCAGGGGAGGCCTGCTTGGGCTTGAAAGCGAGCGACTAAACCTGAGCGGCAGCCAAACTTAAGCGTGGCGAAAGGCGGAGGCAGGCCCGAGGCCATGGATGGCCGAGGCCGGCAACTGAGGCAGGATGCCGAATTTGCCGGGAAGCCTGCCGGAGCCTTGAGCCAAGCGCTAGTTTGGCCCGCGAGGGTTTTTGGAGCGAGCGCAAGCCAAGCAGGCCTAGAATCAAAACTGGGGATGCGCCAGTGTTTCTAGCCGAGGCCTCTGTGTTGTGGCCGATTTTTTTAGAGGACTTTGACATAATCTTTACAAAAGCAACCCTATAATTAATATAGCCATGGATGACCCTCCTTTGTTTCGTTGGTTTGTCGTTACTTAACAGATTTGCGCTTAAGGAGGGTCATCCTCTTTTGGGGGTCAATTTTTTAATCCCTTAAATCCAATCCCCCTCAACCCCAACTAAATTCATGCCTTTCCTGGGCTAAAATATTTCCCCCTAATCCCTTCAAACCCTCGCCTTTCTTATTTCCACGTCAGCGCAGATGGCTCGATCTAAGTCTTTAGGTTTCTATGGTATAGGTCGTCTTCTTATATTTCTCCACCGCCATCTGCTTCCGGATAAGCGTCCAGTACAATATGGCCCCTACCAGCAGCAGTACCCCCGTTACCAGGGTGACCTGGTGAAACTCCTGGGGTATGGTCAAGATTCCGATTTCAATAATCAGCCAGGCAATGGCTAAAGAAGTGATGGTTCCGCCATACTTGCCCAGGTTAAACGTATCCGGCGCAAAACTCAGTTTCCTCCGGTAGAGACCATAGGCCACTACCGTAGAAAGGTAAATAAGCGCCGGCAATACGGAAGTAGCTCCTACCAGCAAAGTTAAAGAGTCGGCATAAATCGTAGCCAATATCCCAAACACCAGAAGCAGCAAGATCCCCGCAGCCGGCACACCGCTGTGGGGCAATACCTTGCGAAACACCCCATTGAAGACAAACACGTTATCCCGAGCCAAGGCATAGATCAGACGGCTACCCGAGGTCATAATCACCAAACCACAGGCAAATATGGATATAACCACTAAGACGAGGAACATCTTGCCCAGTACCATGCCCAGACTGGATTCAATGATGTAGGGCAAAGGGACATCCGAGGATAATACGGCTTCCACATCCTTAATGGCCCAGGTAGAAGCCACTAAAAACAGGGTGCCGAAAATGCCGCTCAAAGCGACGGACGAGGTAATAGCCCGGGGAACCGTTTGATGAGCTTTTACCGTTTCCTCGGACAAGTTGGCCGCGGCCTCAAATCCTACCAGAGTAAAGGAGCCCATCAAAGCCGACAAAAGAAAGGGCCCTAAATAGGAACCGGTTACTTTGCCCGTATGGAAGAGAATTGCCGGGCTGTGGTCGTTTCTCAGAGCTACAAAACCCAAACAAAGGGTAAGGCCGATTATCCCTATGGTTTCCGTGAAAACCGCGGCATTATTGATGAGCGAAGCCAAGCTCACTCCCACGATATTCAGCACGGCCTGTAAGATTAGAGTAGCTATCACAATATACTTCAGGTTCTCGGAGGTACCTTCGATCCCCAAGAGCTGGGCCAGCACCGGCGCCATACCGCCATCTACCGCCGGTATCACCAAAAACAGGAAACAGAAGGACATCCAACCTACAAACCATCCCCAGGCAGGATTGGCCAAACGGCTCACCCACTGGTAGGAATAACCGGTCAAAGGCATATGTCCCGCCAGTTCTGCAAACACGACCGCTACCAAAAAATGTCCGATACTCACAATGGGCCAGGACCAGATGCCTGCCGGACCGGCCGTAGACATCACGAACCCGTAGTTGGTAAATATCCCGGTGGTAATAGAGATAAAAGAAAAGGCTACGGCAAAAGAGCTAAAAAATTTTAGGGTTCGTTTGAGCTCTTGCTGATAATCAAAGGAGCGCAAAATCTGTTGGTCATCAAGTTCGCCTCTTCTGGATCGGCTGTTCACCCGCTTCCCCTCCCATGCTTTTAAGTTTTCTGTCTTTCGCTTCGTGAGGCTATTACATCTACACCGGTACCCAGTATATCGGCTACGATGATTTGCCCTTTCACTACCGGCGCTTCAACCGTCACCCCCTTCAGCTCCTCTGCTGCTCGGCGCAGCAATTCCTTGGGAATAGGGCTTCTGGTGCGGACAGGCAAGCGAGGCCGTTTACCCTTTAGCAAACGCACCGTGGTGGTAAGAACTCTTTTGGGCGCGGTGTACTCCTCCAGCGCATACGCCTTACCTTTATCGCATTTGTACCCGGTGACCGCCACAGGTTCTCCAGGTTTCCCAGGAGCCACCGTGATTTCACATCCATTAGGACAGATAATGCACACGACTTCCATAGCTATTCCCCCCCTTCCTCGATGGCCAACTTCACTCCCTCTTTAAGCTCCCCCCATCTTATCCCCTCTACGGTAAAAGAGAGCATCTCACTCGGTTTACACTTCTTAACTTTGGTGCTCCACAGAATCCGGTCGCCGTCCTCCAAGACGATCCTTCCTGAAGCATAGGGTTTGTCCGGGCGGCCGCAAAAGGTGACGCTGCCCTCTTCCAAAGAGAGGCGTTGAGGCAAAACATAGCGCATTCCCTGCCCGGCTCTTACGCTAAGGGACGGTTTTCTACCGGCTTTCTCGCCGACCAATGCATATCTGGCAGCAGATCTCCCTGCTCTTTGGGCCTCTAAAGTAACGTTATCTACTAAATCGTGAACCTGTAACACGTTTCCACAAGCAAAAACGCCGGGTATGGAGGTCTGCAAATCCTGATCCACCACTGCCCCTCCGGTAGCCGGATCCAGTTCTACCCCCGCTTCACGAGCTATTTCGTTCTCCGGAATTAAGCCTACAGAAAGAATTAACGTATCGCACTCCACTTCCCGCTCCGTACCGGGAATCGGCCTTAATTTTTCATCCACCCGGGCATACTTCACCCCTTCTACTCTGCTGCGCCCCATAACCTCAATTACACTATGTTGGAGGTGCAGAGG
This sequence comes from Neomoorellaceae bacterium, assembly GCA_049701195.1. Classification (GTDB taxonomy): domain Bacteria; phylum Bacillota; class DSM-521; order Neomoorellales; family Neomoorellaceae; genus JBNATU01. The sequence goes on along the minus strand of JBNATU010000002.1, from coordinate 149,793 downwards.
TATCCCAAAATCATATAGACACTGACGCAGGTTCCTTTCTAAACCCCCAGGATAGGGCATAGCCTCCAGCACCATACTAACTTCCATACCCTCCAGGGTGAGCCGTCTGGCCATTATCAATCCTACGTCCCCCGAACCCAGAATGACCGCCTTTTTGCCCGGGAGAAAGCCTTCCAGGTTGACCAGGCGCTGGGCCGTGCCCGCAGTAAATATTCCCGCCGGCCGGGTACCGGGTATTATTATCTGCCCCCTGGTGCGTTCGCGACAGCCCATGGCCAAAACTATGGATTCTGCTCTAATGCGTAAGGTCCCCTGCGCCGGATTCATTACCGTAATAACCCTCTGAGGGTCAATAGACATAACCATAGTATCTAATAAAACTTCAATATCGCTGGCGGCCACTTGATCTATAAAGACTTCCGCATATTCCGGCCCGGTAAGCTCTTCTCCCAAGACTTTTAAGCCGAACCCGGAATGAATGCATTGCTGCAAAATGCCGCCCAGTTCTTCATCCCGCTCAATCAAAATTATTTTTCTGGCTCCCTCCTGCCTGGCCGCCAGAGCTGCCGCCAAGCCCGCCGGACCTCCTCCTATGACCGCCACCTGAGCCGCTATCTCCCGCACCGTTCACCGCTCCCTCCCTGCTCTCCTTCCATGCTTCTCAATACATACCGGGAAGTCCCTCCGCTCTTGGTAACCGACTCCACAGAAATGCCCAGCTCCCGGGCCATAATCCTGGCCAGCCGGGGACCGCAGAATCCCCCCTGGCACCTGCCCATACCCGTGCGCAGGCGCCTCTTCAAACCATCCATAGTGGTCACCGGCACCGGCCTGTGGAGGGCCGCCACTATTTCTCCTTCGGTTACCCACTCACACCGGCATACTATCCGGCCGTACCGCGGGTCGCGTCGGACCAGTTCGTCCCACTCTTCCGCCGGAAGGCGGCCGTATACTCGTGCGGACTTAATATAGGGATGATAATCCGCGCGGCTTACCAATTTTAGTCCCGCTTCCCGCAGGGCATCTGCTACATAAACGGCAATGCTCAGAGAAGCCGTTACGCCTGTGGACCGTACTCCCAGCACGTTAATCAAGCCCCGGGCCTGAGGGTCCTCTCCAATCTCATAGCCCTCCGGCTTCTTAACCGCTCTGGTTCCGCAGTATTGGGTGATGGTGTACCGAGTATCCACCTGAGGCCACAGCTTTTGCGCTTCAGCCAATATACTCTCCAATCCCCGCCGCGTAGTAGAAGTATCCTCTTTATCTTCGACATCCTCAGCCGTGGGGCCGATCAATATGTTACCGTGAATGGTAGGCGTAACCAGCTTGCCTTTTGAAACCTTAGTGGGCACCGGAAGCAATATGTGCCTCGGCGCGCCGGGCACATTCTTATCCAATACAAAAAACTCTCCCTTGCGCGGGGTTACGGTAAAGTCTAGCTTCCCCTGCGCCATCGCTACAATACTGTCGGAAAACATGCCGGCGGCATTGACGAAGTAACGCGACCGGATAAGGCCGCTATCCGTCTTAACCGCTCTCAATCTCCCGTCTTCCCGGACAAACCCTGTTACCTTTGTTCCCAAGTAGAGGTCTACTCCGTTCTGAACCGCGCATTCCGCTTGGTGCACAGTCAGCAAAAAGGGATCTATTATGCTTTCTCGGGGAATGAAAAAGGCTCCCAGTACCTGCGGGTTAGCGGCAGGCTCGTAAGCCCTAACTTGTTCAGGAGTTAAGAAAATAAGATCGAAAACCCCGTTCTGATGCGCTTTGCGTTCGATGCTTTCTAGTTCCGCCAATTCCAGGCCGTCGGTGGCCAGCAGCAGCGCCCCGAGTCTCTTAAACGGGACATCCAGCTCATAAGCCACCCGGTCAAACATGGGATTGGCGGCCACTACCAGCCGGGCCTCCAGTGTTCCCGGCGGTGCATCAAATCCGGTGTGCACAATGGCGCTATTAGCCTTAGACGCTCCGCATCCCACGTCGGCCTCCTTCTCCACCAGGGCCAGTTTCAGATGGTAAGAAGAGAGAAGCCTGGCTATCGCCGTACCCACTACTCCTGCTCCGATAATAACCACATCATACTCTTTGGCATCCATTATTGCGTACCTCTCTTTCCCAATTCCTGGCTCTTTCCACGGCCTTGTGCCAGTCGTGGAACAATTTTTCCCGCTGATCGGCCGGCATGGAAGGCTCATAAACCCGGCGGGCTTTCCATTTCCCGGCCACACAGGTGGTATCTTCCCATAAGCCCGCACCGATAAGAGCCATGTAGGCCGCACCCATCGCGGTAATATCAGTTACCCCTGCTACTTCCACGGGAATACCCAATATGTCGGACTGGAACTGCATTAAGAAATTATTCTTAGTAGGGCCCCCGTCCACCCGCAAGACCGACAAGGGCTGGCCCAAATCCTTCGCCATGCATTCCGCCACATCCCTTACCTGGTAAGCAATAGCTTCCAAGGTAGCCCTTACCACATGCTCCTTGCGGCTGTATCCGGTCAGACCCAGTATGGTACCCCTGGCCCACATATCCCAATGGGGAGCTGCCAGGCCGGAAAAGGCCGGCACGAAGTACACACCGCCATTGTCTTCCACCGCCAGGGCCATAGCTTCGGTCTCCTGGGGAGAGGATATGATACCCAGTCCGTCCCGCAGCCATTGTATGGCAGACCCGGCCGTATAAACGCCTCCATCGAGAGCGTAAGTGGCCTTGCCGTCCCTGCTCCAGGCCACCGTCGTCAGCAGCCCGTTACCCGATAATACCGCCTTGCTGCCGGTATTCAACAACATGAAGCAGCCCGTACCATAGGTATTCTTCATTTGACCCGGAGAAAGGCAGGCCTGACCAAACAGAGCTGCTTGTTGGTCCACTGCGCTGCCGCAGATGGGAGCTTCTATTCCTAAGAAGCTGTCAGGATCCGTGTGCCCCAAATAACCGATGGTATTCTTAACCGGGGGCAAAAGTTCTAAATCAAAATTGAAAAAACCGACAATTTCTTGATCCCATTGTAATTCATGAATATTAAATAACATAGTGCGCGAAGCAGTCGAGGGATCGGTCACCAACTCCTTTCCCCCGCTCATCCGGAAAATCATCCAAGAATCCAAGGTGCCCAGAACCAGGTCCCCCTGGCGATAAGCCTCTTGGACCGGTGCCACGTTCTGCAGGAGCCACTCCAGTTTAGTGGCGCTGAAATAACAATCCACCACCAGCCCTGTACGTCGTCGGATAAGCTCGTTTAACTTCTCATTTTGGGCTAACTCTTCTGCCCTGCGGGCCGTACGCCGGCATTGCCAAACTATGGCGTTATGCAACACTTTTCCCGTCTTCCGGGACCAGGCAGCCACTGTTTCCCCTTGATTGCTCAGCCCGACAGAAGCTATCTGCTTGGCCCTCACCCCTGCCCCGGCCAGGCATTCGCCGGTAACTTCCAATATCTTCTGCCAGATCTCTTCCAGATCGTGCTCTACCCACCCCGGAAAGGGGTAGATCTGACGGTGTTCCCGGTAAGCGCCGGAGACCACTTCCCCTTCCTCGTCTACCAGCAGCGCTTTAGTACCGGTGGTGCCCTGGTCAATGGCTAATACATACCTACTACCCACGAATTTTCCTCCCTTCATGCCCCGTTTTCTCCCTCGCCTACTTCCGCTACTATGACCTCCAGCCCCACCTGACGCAGCAGCTCCAGCTCCGCCTGGTCGGCGCGGCTATCCGTTACCAAGGTATGGATGCTACCCAACGGCGCGACGCAGCATAAGGCCGTAACGCCTATCTTAGTGCTATCGGCCACTACGATAACTTTCTCCGCAATGTCCAACATGGCTTTGCGAACTTCTGCTTCTGCCAGATTAAAGTCGGTAATCCCATCTTCTACGGTTATACCGGCCGCTCCTAAAAAGGCCTTGTTTACCCTAAACTGTCGCACCGTATGGGTGGCTATAAAGCCGGAAGAGGCCATTTCTCCGGGACGCACTTCCCCTCCTATCAAAATCACCCTCTTGTTCTCGTGGCTCAGGAGTTCGTTAGCAATGATTAGAGAATTGGTCAAAGCAGTTAGATTCCTTTTCTTTCTCAAAGCCCTGGCCACTTCCAAAGTAGTGGTCCCAATATCCAGTATAATGGCCTCCCCGTCTTCCACCAGTTCGGCAGCGCACCGTCCGATGGCCTTCTTTTCCTGAAGGCATTTGAGAGCCCGGGTTTCATAGGAAGGCTCTACCGCATGTACTCTGGCCTTAACTGCTCCACCGTAAATCCGCCGCACCAATCCGTTTTTATCCAGGTGCTCCAAATCCCGCCTTATGGTTTCCAGGGAAACGCCAAACATATTGACCAGTTCTTGGACTTTTACTACCGGCTTTTCCTCCAGAAGCTCCAGGATCTTTCGGTGCCTTTCCTCAGGGAGCATATACCCTCTCCATTCCACAAAATTATTTAAGTATTTATTACGACATTTTGTGTAAGAATCCTCCTAAATCCACAAGATCTATTATTAATTTATATGTAATTGATAATTCACGCTTTGTTCTGGCTTTCACGAGTAAAAAGGGTCCCTGGATTTCATTAATTTCACTAACCATCCAGGGACCCCTTCGAGTTACCCAACGCTGAAATTAACTTTAAGCCTTGGCCTCGCAATTAGGTTTCACCGGTTCCTTCGCAGCTTCGAGCTGGGAGACCCGCAGGCGCAAAGGTAAGCGTAAAATAACCCCCACTTTGCATCTAGAGTGGGGGCTTGAGTATCGTGCATATTTTGTTATCACTACCCTTAATTTGTTTTGTTTTCTGGCTCTCCCTGGAGTTTTTTTGGCGGGTACGAGAGCCTACGTTCTTAAACATTTGAAGCTACAGCAAAGGCGCTCCTCAACGCTGTCATGAGACTTCCGGGCTGGTGGCAATCGCCGATCATATAAAACTCCTTTGCGCTGTCATAGAAACTCAAGGCTAAATCCCATAAAGGTTTTACGCCGACAGCAATTACCACTGTGTCCGCCGGAACAATTTGTTGTTTGCCTTCAGCATCCCCTTCCCGATCGATATAGGTTATTATCTACTGACTAATTTGTCCTATGCCTGCAAGCATACGTTTAAGCATGACGGCCGCCTCCGCCCGCGTGGCGTTCTCTTTCGGGGCGAAGCAATCATCGGCTCTTCCCCTCGCTATGCCCGCCTTAACTGCTTGAGCCACGGCTTCTCTTGCCCATGAACTTATGGCGTCCTTATCAGCAAAAGCAGCCAGCGCCGTATCATCTGCAGTGATGTATACGCCACTTTTGGCCATAGCCCTAACCACCATGGCCGCAATCTCTTCACGAGTGATATTCTGCTCGGGACGAAAAGTACCGTCTGTGTACCCACTGACAAGGCCCTCCGCTTGGGCAGCTTCAACCGCGCCATAGTACCAGGAGTTCGGGTTAACATCTTTGAAACTAGCCTCTGCCGGTAAGGTTTCTTCAATTCCCAGGCTTCTGATAAGCAGAGCTACAAACTGCGCTCGGGTAACGTTGCTATCGGGGGCAAAGCTGTCGGAAGATACCCCACCGGCAATACCCATGTCGGCCATCTGCTCGATTTCCTCCTGAGCCCAATGCCCCTGAATGTCGGCAAAAGTCTTCCCCGCAAATACGGCAAATGCGGTCAGGTGGTCAACTTCAACGGTTATAGTACCTTGAGTCAGATCGTATTTGCCGCCTATTCTCTTCCAGGCGTTTTTATTCTCATCATAGTAGAAAACTACCGGCCTGTACCCTGCGGGCAGCTTACTGCTATCAAAATTCAGCGTGATGGCAATCTTGCCGGACAGGGTGCCGTTCTGGAGGGTGATGTCCACCACCTTGCTCAGCAGCGACTTTCCGGCGTTTTCTGCCAGAGAGCTGTCCACTATTTCTAGCACCACTACGGCGTTCGTCCCGGTCACGGTGCCAGGAGGAAGTGCTACTTTGACAGCATTGGCGATCTCGGCCACGGTTGTGGAGCCTAACTGGATGTTCTTTTCCACTTTATTGCTGGAAGTTGTTGAAGAGCTACTGCTCTTACTCCTGCTACTACTGCTGCTGCTACTACCGCTACTGCTGCCACTGCCGCTTACCTTGGTTACTTCGATGACTATCTCACCTTCGTAGGTGTTACCTGCTGCGAGAGCCGTCTCTACACCGTCTACCGTCATGGTCAGGGTGTAGCCTTCCGGCGCTACGACCGAAGAGGCTCCATCTATAGACAGGCTCTTGAGTACCGATTTGCCCGTCACGTTCCAGACCGCGCCGTTTTTCAGGGTAACATTCACATCGTTACCACCGTTATAGAATTCTTTGTTGGCTACATGGCCTAGATAATAGTACTCATTAATGGTAAAGTGAGTATTCTGGTTGCCGTTCTCATCTACGTGAATGACGGAAGTCGAACTTATAGCTCCTTCCAGTTTTGCGTTATCCAGGGTCACATTCAGTATGTCGGCAGCCTGGTTGCCGGGCCCAAACATCCCCTTGAAATATCCGGTGCCGTTGTAAAGATTCCCCTTAAGTTCAACTGCATTGGCGTAGAAGTTAACTGTGTTGCGGTTGTCGGTGTTAATGGTAACTGGATAGTCTATACCGGGATAGCCTTCTTCCTCGTAGAAGTCGGTGTTAAAGATCGGTCCGCTTCCGTCATCACCAAAGGTTGCTCCAACTATCTGGTCATCGTCATCAATCATCTGCAAAAGGATGCCGTCTCCGGTGTTGATCCGCGCTCCATCCGTTACCTCGATGTCTACATTCCCGTTTTTGATGAGGAAGGCGGCATTGTCGGTATTGACTTCCGTACCGTCGGTGATAATGAGGGTGCCACTACCATGGGCCATAAATCCAAAGGCATCGGAGTTGATCACCGTCTTCCTACCGCTACCGGTAATGTCGGTGAAGACAGGGACTTCCTGGCCCGGAGGAATAATGTCTATACTTCCTTCTTTTACATATCCGTTTGTAAAGTCAGAGGAAGCGTAAACCGCTTTTCCTTCGCGCAGGATAGAAGCATAGGTGCCTACATTAAAGGTAACGCCGTAGAAGTATTCTTGAGCGTTACCAATGATGTAGGAGCCGTAGCCGCTGCCGTAGTTTTCACTAAAAGGATCGTTTTGCCCTTCACCTTTGAGCGTTAGCGTGGAGTCCACTACGGTCATCAGCATATCTGAGCCGGTATCCGACGACAGCACGCCCCACTGGTTGGCCGTAACATTGGAGTTTACTACCGTGATGGAAGAATATTCGCCCATCAGGTTCGTTGCGCGGGCGTTGCCGGTTATGCCCAGCACCCACGGCGGGGCTACCATCTTGGTTTGGTCGGCCGTGTTGACGTATCCTTCGTACAGAGTACCGCCCATAACCGTTATGTTGGAATCTTTGACCAGCGTGTCAGAGCCGCTGTCGGTGAAAATGCCCGGTCGGGCAACGCCTTCTGTGTAGATATTCACGTTGTCCAGCGTTACTTTGGCATCGTTGAAGGCGCTGATTACCGCACCGAAGCCGGTAAAGTCGGAAACGTTGCTGCCGTCGCTGTCGCTTAGGAAATCAAATTCGGAATCTTTTATGGTGTATGCCGCTCCATTGACTATCACGCCGTTAAAGTTGTCGCCGGTCGATTCTACCTTTATGCCTTCGGCTTTTTCATCATCGTATGCGCCTCCCTGGATCGCCTCGGTAACCGAGCGTTCTGCTACGATACCGGTATTGTCCACATACAGGGCCGCACGGTATTCTTCGCCGCCGCGCCCTTTATAGCTGCCGAGAGGACTGGCGCTGTAATCCTCGGTAAGCGCAAGAGCTACGTTGCCTTCGTAGGTCTTACCGGCGCTTATCTTAGTCTCAACGCCGTTTACAACCAGTGTAACTAAATACCCTTCCTTGGCTTCTATCTTGCCGTTTGCTCCGAGTATGAGCTTGTTGAGAGTTGTCGTCTCTTCTACTGTGTAGGTCCCGTTGACGGTTAAGGTTTTCGTCGCCGGATCATAAATGTACCCTTTTACTTTGATGACTATCTCACCTTCGTAGGTGCGGCCCGCTTCGATCGGCGTCGCTACACCGTTCACCGTCATGGTAAGGCTGTAGCCTTCCGGCGCTACGACTGAAGCGCCTTCTGCGACTGTTAATTTGGTTAAAGAAGAATCTTCGGTGACGACCCATGTGGAGCCTGCGCCGACGTTTACCTCAAGGCTATTGCTTCCGCTCCAGCTCTCGTCCGGCAGCCAGTTCGCGCTCGTTACGCCTTTAGCTTCCCACAGGGCCTTCCAGCTATCATAAGTGCCCTTAACGATCGCGCCTTTAAGAGTAGTATCCTTGAGGTCTACAACCATGTTGCGCTGGTAGTCCTCGTGGAGAATATCACCCTCTACATCCATATCGGTCATCGTAACGCTTACAGGATCTACCTTGTCGTTATCGCCGGGTTGCAGGAAATTGCCCATCGCATCGCTGTTGATGACCGTGTGCACGAGAACGCCGTTGTAGGATGCCATATCGACGTTTTCTAGCTTAATGTCCGCGCTCGTGCTCTTTACCAGGATAACATCGCCGCTTACGTAGTCCACATAAGCCCCGACGTCGGCACCATATCTTTCATTATATGTAGAATAATCAAACGTGCTTTTTAAGGCCTTTGTGGTAGCCAGCTTGCTGTTGCGAACCGTAAGTTTACCCGTCTGGGCCGCGCCGATGCCCGCCCCCATCATGTCGGGCACATGAATCATCACGGCGTTACGGCCACCTTTAACAATAGATTCCCTGTTCTCAGAAGCGCCGGTATTGTACTGCAGTATATCGCTACCGGCGGCATTGCTCTCATCTATGGTGATAGAACCGTTACTGGAGATTATGGCGCCTATCTCGGCCGACTGCACATCGCAGCCGTACAGCTCCACATTGCAGTTGGTGTCGGCGTAGGTTCCGTAACCGCCGTTGAGAGCCCGTGCTTCCGTGTTGTAGGCATAGAGGTTGAGCCCCTGAGCGGCATCTGTCGACAGCGCCCCCCATCCCTCGGCTACGACGGTGGAATTGAAGTAGTAGGTGTTGGAAGTGCCTGCCGAGTAATTGGCCCGCGCAGAACCGGAAATAAGCAGTTTGTCCATCGCGAAAAAGTCGCTTACCACATCAGACTTGCCGTCGGCTTTTCCTGTAGCCACCAGGTAAGAATCGTTAACTATCATTTTGCCAAAGTTACAGGCCACGTAACGTCTGGCGCCGTCAACCTGAAGATAGGCATTATTTATATACACCGTAGCATCTTTACCCACATCGATGCCGCTGGATTCGGCAGGATCATCGGTTTTGACCACATCATCAACGCCGAAAAGTAACACGCTGTTGAATTGGCCTATTTCATCTTTTCCGCCTTCTACAGAGGTGCCAACGTAGTCGTCATCTATAGAGGTATATACCGTGTAGTAATCCTTTTCGCCGCCAAAGGTGAATTCGCCGTCTTTCACCACTATTCCTGTGGCCTTGTAATCGCCGGAGGTGAGCAATACGCCGTCCGCCCGCGTCCCGCTAAGCCCGTAAGCGCCGTCGGCCACGCTTATGTCGACATCGTATTCCCCTGTATACACATATTCGTTGGTGCTGATGCGCTCGCCTCCGCTTATATATACGGCCGCAGTGCTGTGGGGTTCTGAAGGAAGATAAGGAGGCCCTTCTTCCGCAAATAGATTTATAGATGCTAAGCTTAACAATATTGCCAGGATAGCAATAAATGAAACTATTCCTTTTCTGGGTTTACGCAGAAAATCCATTACGCCCCGTTCCCCTTTCCTGAATACTGAAAAACCCCATTACTTTCGGGTTCAAGCTGCGATTTTTAAAATTTATCTGCGAACCTCCCCACCTGCGTTTGATCATACATTGATGACTTCCAAACTTTAATGCCCCACCCCTTTCATGAGCATTTTTTTATTCTTTCTTGGTCAAAACTGTTTCCGATGTTATTTTAACCCAAAACAAACAAAACGGTTATTCGTAATCCCATCTAGCTTTATGCCAAAAAAACATAAATATTCGGCGTTATAATGCGCAGTAGCAATGCGGCTACCCTATAATCAACAACGCCCGTGCCTTCAAACCCAAAAAAATGAGCCCTAGGCACTTCCCAATTATACTTTTGAAGCCCAGAGCTCTGTTCTCTATAAGTCACCAAAAAAGCTCTAAAAGTCGTCCTTAAGATATGGCCCTTCTTGGAGAGCCGCGGTCGAAGTCCGGCTTTCTACCGATCAATAGCAGGGCAACAGCCGCAACGATGACCATGCCGATCATAATTTCGTAGGCCAAATCCAGGCTGCCGGTAGCGTCCAGGATGCTGGACATAAAGTAGATGGCGAAGGCCATGATGACGGCTTGAATGGCCATAATCCAGCGGTTGGCCGCCTGATAGTTTTTGCGCCCGTAGACATAAGCGGTTATAGAGGGGTGCAGGTTCGGTGTACCGCCGGTGACGCCGGCAATACCGAAAGCGGCCAGCGCGAGAAGCGGGATATTATTGGCAGTCATTTTTAAGAGGGCTAGCAGCGCTACCAAATAAGTGAGGCAGAGGACCAAGCAGGCGGTCACGGTGCCGAACTTATCGTCTATCCAACCGAGGATATAGCTCACAGGCATAGCACAGACGGCAGCGATAGACAACCATGTAAGGGTGATAGTAATATCCGTGCCCACCATGTTCATCCTGGGCAGGAAGAAAGCCATGATGGCGACGATACAGAACTGGAGAAAACCGAAAGAAATGATCAACAGGTAAGAGCCGGTATTGGCAAAGACTTCTTTAAGGGTCATCGTTCTGGTTTCTTCTGCAGTATGAAGAGGAAAGCTGGCGCCGTCGGGGTATAGACCGCATTCCTCGGGAGTGGATTTAATGAATATACCGATCAGTAATGCGAGCGCTAGAACTACCATACCGACTATAGTATAAGTCGTGGTAAACCCCAAACGGGCAACCCCTGCTGTGAGGAGGGCGATCAAAGTCGCTGTGCAGAGAGGATTACCAATGGTTATAAGGCCCAGAGCCCGGCCGCGAAAATCGACGAACCAGTTGGTGCAAAGCTGGAATGCGCCCATCTGCAAAGGAACCACCAGCAAGCGCACGAGAAAGAGCGAGATGCTGTATAAGAGGAGATTGGTGCCGGAGAATGCCAGGCCAATAGTAGCCAAACCCAGTATAATGGTCGAGGGTACCACAACCTTGGTCACTCCGTATTTTATCAACAGAGTGCCGATTAAGGCGGTAGCTAAAATAACGACAAAGCCGGCAAAAGTAACCGGGTTGGTAATGGTGGTGGCGGACCATCCCAGATTTTGATAATAGGACGTTAAAACGTTCAGGTGGTCATTTTGGAGACCGGAATAAAAGTACATCATGAAAATGCCGAGAATTAAGATGGGAATAGCTCTTCGGCTGAATGCGGGATTTTGAAACATGACTTCCCCTCCGTTAAGATAGAGTTTTTTAAAGTGGTATTAAGGTTTTTTTAAGGCCTCCTTTATTTTAGGGTAGCCACCGTCAAAAGTGAAATTCCATAATAGCCTCGCAGTTATTTAAAAAATGCATTAAACCCTCTGGTTTCCCTAAACTACCCCGAAAATGCGCTCTTTGCCGTTTTCATCCTTCTGCTGGTGCCGCAATGGCGGCATGAGCGTCTACCCCAAAACCCCTTGAATTTTGACACCGGCCAGCAATTTCCTCGATCAACCGTGGGGCTTCTGAACTCGCTTTTAATAATAACGCCTAATAACGCCGTGTATTAGCTTAGACGCCATGACATAAAATCCCCTAACCCCAGCCCACCCAAGCAAAAAAGCCGGTTTTCCAACCGGCCGTCTAGTTAAATCTAATTCACTATAATAATGCATTTATATAATAATACAGATTAAGCCGCCGCCACCGTCGTTTACAATCCGTTCTACCGTCTCTTGCAGTTTTAATTGGGCGTTTTCCGGCATCTTATACAGCTTGCTCTGAATGCTCTCTTTGACCAATTCACTTAAAGATTTGCCGAAAATATTGGTCTGCCAGATCTTCTGCGGATTCTCTTCAAATTCCTCCATAATGTACTTCACCAGATCCTCGCACTGCTTTTCCGTGCCGATCAGAGGAGTAACTTCGGCGGTGATGTTGGCCCGGATGAAGTGGTAGGAGGGAGCAGTGGCTTTCAGTCTTACCCCGAAACGCCCTCCCTGCTTGATTAATTCCGGTTCGGCCAGTTCCATCTCCTCTTCGGTAGGCGTTACCACACCATAGCCTGTGTTGCGCACCTCTTGAATACCGTAAACGAATTTGTCCCATTCCCGTTTGATGGATGCCAGCTCTCTAAACCAGCGCAGCAGCTCCTTATCGTTATTTATGTCCAGGCCGGTAATCTCCCGCACCACCTGGTGGAAAATCCCTTCCCGCAGAAACATATCCACATGAGCCGTACCCGTTCCTAAATCCATATCCCTCAAGACCACTTTAGAGGCATAGGCGAAAGACTGAAGCTGTTCTACCGCGCCGTCAATATCGCGCAGGCGCCTCACTTTCCCCACGGCCTCACCCACCGCTTCTTCCAATTGCTGCCGCAACCAGTGGGCCGTATCCAGCTCTTCCACCCAAAGAGGCAGATGGACATTTACCTCTACTACGGGGAACTCATAGAGGGCTTCCTCGAGGATATTCAAGAAATCTTCTTCTTCCAGGTGGAGACAATCTACGGGTAGCACCGGTACATTATATTCGGCCTCCAAATGATTGGCCAGCCTAACTGTCTCCTCCTCCAAAGGGTGGGCGGAATTCAGCAAGATCACAAAAGGTTTACCCAGCTCTTTTAGTTCCCAAACCACCCGCTCTTCAGCGCCGATATAATTTTCCCTCGGTATCTCGGTTATGCTGCCGTCGGTAGTAACTACAATGCCCATAGTGGCGTGGTCAGCAATCACTTTGCGCGTACCTATTTCTGCTGCCTGTTGGAAGGGTATTTCCTGCTCAAACCAAGGGGTACGCACCATGCGCGGCCCTTCGGCTCCTTCATACCCCAGAGCTCCCTCTACCGTATAGCCTACACAATCCACCAGCCGTACCCGCATTTTTAATCCTTCTCTTACGGTGATTTCTACCGCTTCTTGGGGAATAAACTTGGGTTCGGTAGTCATGATCATCCGTCCGGCGCCGCTCTGCGGTAGTTCGTCTTTGGCCCGATCCCGTTCATGGGGATTCTTAATATGCGGTAAAACCATTTTGTCCATAAACCTGGTAATAAATGTCGATTTGCCGCTGCGCACCGGCCCCACCACGCCGAGGTATATGTCGCCGCCGGTGCGTTCAGCTATATCTCGGAATATGTCCCTGTTCTCCACCCTTCTCCCTCCCCAAGCCCGGATTTTCCCGCCCCGCTTGGCATGTTTTAACAATACATATATATGCCCGAGCCCGAGGATTATTACCTGGAGACAGGTAATAACTCAGCCAGACCAGCCTATGCCCAGGAAACCGACCTCCGTCGTAGGTTTCCGTTCCATGAGTGCGGCCACGCATTCCCGTACCGGCTTCCCTTCATAGAGCACCTGGTACACCTCTTCCGTGATGGGCATAGGCACATCCATCTGCCGGGCCAGCTTCCGGGCCGCCGCAGTAGTCCGCACCCCCTCTACCACCATACCCAGGTTATGCAACACTTCCTCCAAAGGCCGGCCTTCTCCGAGGCTGATACCGGCTCGCCGGTTACGGCTGTACATGCTGGAACAGGTTACAATAAGATCGCCGATGCCCGCCAAGCCGGTAAAAGTCAGGGGATTGGCCCCCAGGGCTACCCCCAGTCTGGCTATTTCCGCCAGCCCCCGGGTCATCAAAGCGGCCCTGGCGTTGTCGCCTAATCCTAAGCCGTCGGACATGCCCGTAGCCAAGGCAATAATATTTTTCAGCGCACCGCCCAACTCCACGCCTACGACATCCGGATTGGTATAAACGCGAAAGGAAGGACACATAAAAATCTCTTGCACATATTCGGCCAGCTTTCTCTGCCTGGAGGTGACCACCACGGTAGTAGGGAGCCCCCGGCCTACTTCTTCCGCGTGGCTGGGGCCGGAAAGCACAGCCAGCTTCTCGATGCCCTCCTCTGCCAAAACCTGCGAAAGTCGGAGGCCGGTATCCACTTCTAGCCCCTTAGCCGTATTCACCACTACGGCGTCTTGCTCCAGATAAGGCAAGAGTTTCCGCGTCGTCTCCCTTACGGCGTGTGAAGGTACGCTCAGAACTACTACTTCAGCCCCCTTGAGGGTGCGCTCCAGGTCATTTTCTATCCGGATCGTATCAGGAAGCATCACTCCCGGCAGGTAAGCGGAATTTTCCTTGTATTGCCTTAAATTTTCTGCTAATTCTGGCCTTCGGGCCCACAAAACCACTCCAAAGCCTTTCCGGGCCAGCAGAACCGCCAGAGCCGTCCCCCAACTACCGGCTCCCACTACAGCTATTTTAGAAGGCACCCTAAATCCTCTCCCCCAGCTTGGGCTCTTTACCGGCAAGTAACCGCTTTATATTGGGCCTATGGCGATAAACTATAAGGGTGGCTGCCAGCAGGGCGAAAAGAAAACAAGGAAACGAGAGATGAAAGACCAATACCAGAAGAGGAGCGGCTATAGCCGCCAGGATAGAGCTTAAAGAAACATATCTGGTAGTCAGGAGCACCGCCAGCCAGATGAGCAAAGCCCAGAAAAGGGCCGCCGGAGCCAGGGCCAAAAAGACCCCCGCTGCCGTGGCCACGCCGCGTCCCCCCTGCCAAGATAAGAAGATAGACCAGCTATGGCCGGCCATGGCCGCCAGCCCGGCCAGTACAGCCAGCCATTCTCCTCCTACGGCCCGGCCTATAAGTACGGGAATGGTACCTTTCAGCATATCTATGACCAGAACGAGAAGGCCCGGTCCGGTCCCCATAGTACGAAAGGCATTAGTGGCCCCTATGTTGCCGCTGCCGTACCGCCGAATATCCCACCCTTTGAGGTATCTGGCCACCACATAGGCTGTGGGTACGGACCCCAACAGATAACCCAGGGCCAGACACAATAACCATTTCATTCCTCCCTCCCCCCTCTGGTCCGAAAAATAAGTCTTAGAGGAGTACCTCGAAAACCGAAAGCCTGGCGTAACTGCTTTTCCAGGTAGCCGCGATAAGAAGCAGGAAGGGCTTCCGGATCGTTTACGAAAAACACAAAGGTCGGTGGCTGAACGTCTACCTGCGTAGCGTAATAAATCTTGGCGGCTCTGCCTTTCACCGTCGGAGGCGGCGTCAGCCAAACGCTTTCTCGAACTACGGAATTAAGGAGGCCGGTACTCACCCGCTGCCGGGCCTGAGCGATAACCTCATCCACGGTAGGCAAGACCTGGTTAACGCGCTGGCCCGTGAGTGCCGAGATAAAGAGCACCGGTGCATAATCCATGAAGTAGAGCTCCTGCCATACGGCCTTACGGTAACGGTCCAGAGTACGGCTATCCTTAGCAATAAGATCCCACTTATTTACTACTATTATAGCTCCCTTACCCTTATCGTGACCATAACCGGCTATTTTTTTGTCCTGTTCCGTCACCCCCTCAGTGGCGTCCAAAACCAGCAAGACTACTTCCGCCCTGTCAATGGCCCGCAGGGCCCGCTGCACCCCATAGCGCTCGGTGGTGGCCCCAATACGGCTGCGCCGGCGTATGCCCGCGGTATCGATAAGCGTATATGTTTTGTCCCCCCTCCGCAAGTAAGTATCCACAGCGTCCCGCGTCGTTCCCGGAATGTCGCTCACGATGACCCTTTCTTCCCCCAGCAAACGGTTGACCAGGGAGGACTTACCCACGTTGGGCCTCCCCACAATGGCCACCCGCGTACCGTGTCTAGTCTCTTCTTCCCCGGCTTGGGGCGGCAACAGTTGCACAATCTTATCCAAAAGATCTCCTATATTTAGTCCGTGGGAGGCGGAAATAGGGAAGGGCTCGCCCAAGCCTAGACGATAAAACTCCTGCAGAAAAGACAGGTCGCGAAAATCATCCACTTTGTTGGCCACTAAGATAACCGGCTTCTCCGAGCGGCGCAAAAGATCCGCTACCGCAAAATCGTCCGCCGTCAACCCTTCTCGGACATCCACCAAAAACAGAATAACATCTGCCTCCAACAGCGCCAGTTCTGCCTGTCTTCTTACTTCCGTCTCCAGCCCCTCCGGTCTACCGGTAATGCCTCCCGTATCTACCAGGGTAAATTCCCGGCCCTGCCAATCCGTGTCTTGATAGAGCCGGTCCCGCGTCACTCCCGGCACGTCTTCCACAATAGCTACCCTCATGCCTACCAAACGGTTGAATAGAGTAGATTTCCCCACATTGGGCCGACCTACTATAGCTACCACCGGTTTATTCAACCTTCTCCCTCCCCACCAGGGCCTTTACCAGTTCCCTCCCGTCGGCAGGAACGACCACGATCTGCCGGCCCAGATGAGAGCTCAAATCTTCCACCCTCCACCCATCAAGAAAAATCCCTTCCTCTTTTTTAAGCATAACTTCCGGAATAAACACCACCTCTTCCGGGTCTACCTGGGCAGCACGTAAACCACAGAGCAGATCTTGGCCGGTGAGCAAGCCGGCTACGGTCACTTGAGGCCCGAAAAAGGAGTTCCGAAGGCTTACCACTCTGACTTCTAACCCCTGCACCCGGCGCCGCAGCATAGTCAAAAGCCCCTGGAGAACCGGAGCCGCCAGCTCCCCGGTAACCACCACCGCCCGTCGCCGAAGAAACAAACCCCGGGGCAGCTTTCTCATTTGAAGGTAAAATCCGTCCACAAAGATGCGGGTTAAACCCACACCGTTTTCCTCCTGGGGGAAACCGTCGTAAGCCGAGGCCGGCGGCAGGTCCAGTCCTCCCAAAAGGTAGAATTCATCGGCAGCATACACCAGATTTACACCCCACCGGCGTCGAAATCGGCGCTGCCATCCTTCCACTTGCCGCACCACTTCCTGCGCCTCCTGAGGAGTATAGCGGCGCAAAGGGAAGAGGTTTTCCCGGTGAGCCGTCAACCCTACAGGTACTACCGCTATAGAGCGCAGAGCAGGATAAAAGTGCTTGAGATCTTCGAGGGTTTTATCCAATTCCCCTCCATCGTTAATACCGGGACAAAGCACGATTTGAGCATGAAACTCGATACCTGCTCTCTTTAGTTTCTTAAGCTGTTTTAGAATTAGGGCGGCCCGACTGTTGCCCAGCAAGCGGGCGCGGAGCGCAGGATTAGTAGTGTGCACCGAAATATAGAGGGGACTTATACGCCAGCGGCAGATGCGTTCCCAATCTTCCGCCTGCAAATTGGTTAAGGTAATAAAGTTTCCGTGCAGAAAAGAATAACGGTAATCGTCATCCTTAAGATAAAGGCTGGGCCGTAATCCCGGCGGCATCTGATCTACAAAGCAAAAAAGGCATTTATTGCGGCAGCGCCGCACGCCGTCGAAGGTGGCGGCGTCGAACTCCAACCCCAAATCCTCATCATAATCTTTTTCAATCTCCAGGACCCAGCGCTCACCGCTCGGTTTCATGATTTCTACTTCGAGGTTCTCTTCGGCGGTCAAATACCGGTAGGCTATAATATCCGGCACCTTTTCCCCGTTGATAGAAATCAGCCTATCTCCCGCCTCTAAGCCCATTCGGGCTCCAATACTCCCCGGCCGCACGGCGTCTATCCTGAATCCCGCCTTTTTCGTCAAGCTTTTTTCGCTCCTTCTATTTTTCGCCCCCATTATCCGATATTTTACCGACCACGTCAAGTTTCCACCTGTGCTAAACCGCTCACCAGGCGGCACAACCTTCCATAGTTCTTGTGTAACCCCACGTAAATCAAGCGGGGCGATCTCAACAAGCATCCTAAAGAGGCGAGTAAGCCGGCCTCCCTTCCTACATCTACTAACAAAACCTTTTCCGGAGGTAAACCCCATAAGGGTAGAAAACTGTAGACTATCTGGCGCAACATCTTTCCATAAGGGCCAACCGCCGCAGCGTACACGCGGCGACCGCAGCGGTCCTGCCCTAAGTATAAGAGCTCTCCTCTGGTGAGCGGCCGGTTAAAATGCAAAAGTGAAGCCCATTGTTCTCCTTGCAGGCTCCCGTGGATAGATAGCTGCCCCAAATGTATGACCGACCCCACCAGGGCTGCCAGCGTGCCGTAAAAGCAAATATAGACGACTATCATGGACGGCTTTTCTCCCAAAGGCGGCGATTTTCTTCTACGAAGGACGCCAGCCGAAAAAAGGCCCGCCTCACGCCCCAGATCACCAAGGGTCGGCCGATTAGAGGTACCCTTAAGCGCCGGGAGATAAAACCGCCTATAATCATGGGCCAGTTTACCAGGGGTGAGGTATCGAGCAAAACCAGTTCTTCTCGGGGCAAACCCAGAGCTTCCACTAAGCTATAGAGAAAGTTCTGGTAGGCCGGTCCCATTCCCCGTTTGCCCGCAGCATATACTTTGTTACCCCACACATCCTCACCCAGAAACAGAATCTTACCCTCTTCCCCTAAAGGGCGGCGGTCGAAATGGGGTACGGCCAGGATTTCGGTGACCGCAGGGAGGCGATCGGCAGGAAGCCAGCCCAAGTGAATCGCTGCCGCCACGATCGAAGAATGAGTTCCTCCGAAGCAATGATAGATTATCTTCATAAGATTATCTTCATAAAGATACTCATGCCGCCGGCGCAGCACCGTTATTTTCGTGGGAGGTTCTAATGCCGGACGATCACCAGGACGCCGTTCTCCAGATCGTGAGCCATAGCGTCCAGCATCCGGCTGAAGGTGAACCCCAATTTCTGCTGTTCTTCCTCATTTTCGGCTAAAAAGACCGGGGCTCCTCCGCCCCACACCTTTTCTTTAGCCGACCGGGTAACAATAACGGCCAAAATATGGCCCCGCCCTTCCTTAATCAACCCCATCTCCCCTTCAATCGGCGGCAGCGCGTCCTATCCGGCTCTTTAAAGGCCGGGTAACCGCGCTTTCCAATACCGGCGTCAAGCGCACCGCCTCTAAAAGACATTCCATGTCCGGCTCATTGGGTAAAACATAAAGCACTACTTCCCCGGTGTCCACGTTCTTGCGGGCCAGGGGCGTCCATTCTTGCTCGCCGACATCCAGCTTAGTGCCTAAGAGGGTGGCTACCGTATGAAGTATGGCTTGCCTCTGGCCGGCGTCATGTAAGACAGCCCGCGCATCATCATTTTTAGGTTTGATGACCACGGCCAGAGCCTCCCGCAAGATTTTTTCCCGGGCTTTTTTTAAACCCACGTTCGTTACCACTACTCCGTTGATCGTCAAAAACGGCCCTCGAAAAGTTATACTGGCAGGCTCCACGGTGGCAATTTCGCCTAAATACTGTCCCCTCTTAAAACGGCCGCTTACATAGGTGAGAAGGAGACCCAGGGCTACTCCGGCTGCCCAATGCACATAAAAAGCAGCTACACTGGACCCCAGAGAGGTGAGCATAACCAGATAATTGCGCGATTCAAAGACGCGGGCGATACCTTCAATATAATCGCGGCCGCGCGGAATCAGTTCCCGCTCTTCCAGTTCGGCCAGCGACTTTCTCTCCAGATTGCGTATTTCTCGAAATTGCTGGGCCACCAGGGCCAGGAAAGTGACGGCCGTATATTCCCGGGCGGCCAGAGCCGGAACAGCCACCGCTCCGATCAAAGAAGCTATGGCGGCCAGGGAGAGATGGGTTATCACACTATGGGGATAACCCGGATAGCGACGATAATCGCTCCGCAGAAGATAAACCCGGCAGACCAATCCGGCGGAGACTCCGACCAACACCGTAAGGGTAAGGGTATCCATAGGTTAATCCTTAGGCCGGTCTTCCTTCTCGCCCTCTTGAGCCGTATCTCCGGCCGACACTTTCTCTTCTTTAGGAACCCCCTCTTCCCGGTCTTTTTCTCTCAACCGGTAGCTACGCGGTCCCAATACATTGGCCCATTCTACGGAAGTGTATTGTTTTAATCTGGCCCAAGCCTTATCCCATCCGCCGGAACTCAAGACCAGAAAAACACCGCCACCTATAGCCAAAGCCAGCACTACGAACAGAACCCCCTTCCAGTCGCCTGCCGTACTGGGTGCAGCAGGCCCCGGCTGAGGAGTAATACCCAGAACTGTGGGTATCACCTCGGCTATTAGCCCCGCACCTCGCTGGGCCTCTTCCCTAGTATTGGTGTGGGTGCCTATTTCCAAAAGAAGAGCCCGCGGCGAAAGGTCCTGGTTGTAGCTGCCGGCGCCGATAAAGATTCCCCGGATGAGTCCGGGATATTTAGCATCGGCGGCAGCCTTGATCCTTTTGGCAAAGTCCAAGTTGGCATTCATATTCTGGTTTTCCCGGCCTACGACCAGGCGCACCTTGGTAATACTCTGGTCGGCCACTACTTGCTGGTAAAAAGAGGGATCGGGTACCCCATCGCGGTGAATATCAAAAATAGCAGCCGGCCCTTTCTGCATAAGCTGAGCTGCCGTCCGCCGGGAGCGTTTGTAAGAGTTATTATCGTGGGGTTCATGGGCCGAAAGGTCATGATCCACATTCACGCCCAGGCTCCGCAGTTTGCTGGCGAATACCTCTCCCACTTTGAAAATTCCGCCCTGACCGGGAATGCTTTCCGACCCGTCGGTAGGCACATAGGATTCATCACTATGGGTATGGTAAACGGCTATTAAATTCTTGGCTCCTCCGGCCTGAACGGGCACGCTGGGGGTGGGTGAAGACGCGGAAGATAATTCTGCAGAAGAGGATTCTGGGGT
Source organism: Neomoorellaceae bacterium (assembly GCA_049701195.1). Classification (GTDB taxonomy): domain Bacteria; phylum Bacillota; class DSM-521; order Neomoorellales; family Neomoorellaceae; genus JBNATU01. Next base: position 129,025 of record JBNATU010000002.1, on the reverse strand, counting down.
AAGAGAGAGGTCTTCCCGGCCTACAAGCGTACATATAGCTTTGTCCCCCTCGATACGGGTCACCCGATAACGGTAGTTGTCCTCGGCAATGAATTCGTCGTCTTTATAGACGGTGCGGGCCATCTTATCCAAGATCCGTCCCTGCTCGTCCACTAACGTGGTATAGGAGCCCACTGTGTGCTCCTTCCAGGGAAGATCGAGCGCTTTAAAACTTATCGCCGGCCAAAAGGCGGGCCTTCCTACCAGCCCCAACCTGTAGCTCAAAGCCAGACTGAGCAATCCTACCAGCAGCCAGCTCCATGCCCCGTATCTGCCGTATCTTTTAGCCACGATCTTCGTCACCGCCTTTGGCCTTTTGCGGCCAGGTCTTTTTAGCCGGAGTAACCCGTAAACCCTCTAAAAGAGCTTTAGCTCTGCCTTCCACTGCCGGCCCTCCTTGCAGGCGTTCCCGCGCTTCGCCTATCAGCTCCGCCAGGAGGACGGCCACAATACCCGATAAAAGGCTCACATCCATGACCCCGGCTCCCCCAATGGCTACCGTCCCTCGTACGCCGGAAGCGGCCAGCACGGCATAATCAATCACATCCAGGGCCAGCACGCCCAAAATGGCGGCCACGAAAGCCGCCCGGCGCGACCGCCCTACCGCATAAGCTATCCCGCCGGCCACTAAAGGATAATAGTACAAAGGGTCTAAGAAGTTCATAGCAAAATCCCAGGGTTCGCGCCCCCGCATAAGCCAGCTATTAAGACCGTACATTGCTCCGGCGGTAAAGGCGGCGGCTACCAGGGCCCGGATCACTTCTTTGCGCGTACCTGAACGATACAGTACGTAAAAGGCCAGCCCCATAGGAATCAGACCGCCGCCGACATTTACCGAACTAACGATCCTCCCCCGAGTTAGGGGGATATTGATAAAGCTGCCCACGATGGTAGCGGCTATTAAAGCCAACGCGGCTTTATCGCTAAGGTATAAGCGATCCAAAACCCTATGTGCCAGTCCGAAGTAGACTAAAAGAAATACGGCTACCAGCGCTATTACTCCCAAGGGATAGCCGGCCATAAAAAATCTCCCCTTTCCGGCTATAGGTTGCGCCGAAAAGGGGAGAAATATACCGCCCCGAGTTCCAGCGGACTTTTAGCGACGGGCAAAACGCCCGGGATCGATACCCCTATTGACCAGCCACTCGTAAGTACGGCCCGTAATGATTACCGGCACGCGTCTAAGCTCGGCAAGGCTACGCGCTCCGCACATCAGGCAGATATGCTTTAATTCCTGCTTCCACATTTCTATCTCAGCGATCAAGCTCTCTTCGCCTTTCTCTACCAGTATTTTAAGAAAATGCCCGGCCACACCTACCAGGCTGGCCCCCAAGGCCAGGGCCTTGGCTGCTTCCACCGGGCTGCTTATGCCCCCGCTGGCGATAATCTCTACGGGCAGGCCGGATGAGAACACCTCTGCTACGCTGACTGCCGTAGGCAGGCCCCAGTAACAGTAGTCTTCTTTTTCCACTCCAGCCCTCTTAGTTTCAATGGCCGCAAAATTCGTGCCTCCACAGCCGCCTACATCTATATGCCGGACCTGGCAACCGTACAGGGCTAAAGCGGCCTCCCGTGACAGGCCGCTTCCCACCTCTTTAGCGATAACCGGCACCTGTACCACCGTAACCACTTCCGCTATTCTCTGGCGATAGTGCCGAAAATAGCGGTCGCCCTCCGGCATCAACAATTCCTGTAAAACGTTCAGGTGTACCTGTAAGCCATCGGCCGCAATCATCTCTACCGCCTGCCGGGCTTCTGCCGGCGAAGTGCCCGCGCTGACGTTGGCCAAGATTATGCCCGACGGGTTTTCCCGGCGCACTATTCCAAAACTCGCTTGTGCCTCCGGGTCCTCCAGGGCTATACGCTGAGATCCCACGGCCATGGCAATACCTGTGCGGGCCGCAGCCCGGGCCAAAGAGCTATTAATAGCCATGCTGGCCGGAGTACCGCCCGTCATGGCATTAATAATAAAAGGGGCAGCCAGGGTTTTCCCCAGCCACCGGCACGATACATCTATCTCCCCCAGGTCTATTTCCGGCAGAGCTTGATGGACTAGATAAATATCTTCAAACCCGTTGCTCCGCTTACCCCAACCCTCGCGATACAGTTGGAGGTGATCCAGTTTGCGCTGCAACCTATTTTTCCTGTCCGAAGAGATCACCAAACAGGTCCCCCAGTTTGACGCCGCTCTCCCCGTTTTCCTCCGGAGGTTTTCCGGCAGGCCGGGGATTATCTGCCTTCCTCTTTTCCCTCAAGGCCTGACGCAGACTAAGGCTCATTCTTTGAGCTTCCTGGTCCACCTTGAGGACTTTAACCGGAATGGTCTGACCTACACTTACTACTTCCTCCGGCTTTTCCACATGGTGTTCGGCGAGCTGAGAAATATGCACCAGCCCTTCAATCCCCGGCTCCACTTCTACAAAAACCCCGAAAGGAGCCATGCGCAATACTTTACCTTCCACGATGGTGCCCACGGGATAGCGTGCTTCTGCCGTGTCCCAGGGATTGGGTAGAAGCTGTTTGCGACCCAGAGAAACCTTGCCCTCTTCCCTATTGACTCCCAAAACTTTCACTTCGATCTCCTGTCCCTCGGTCAACACGTCCTGAGGATGTTCTACTCGCCCCCAGGAGATTTCCGATACATGTAGAAGACCGTCTACACCGCCCAGATCGACAAAGGCGCCAAAATTAGTCAGCCTGCGTACAATTCCTTTCCGGACTTGTCCGGGTTCCAGGCTCTCCCAGGTAGCCTGACGCTGCTTTTCGTATTCTTCTTCCAAAATGGCCTTCTGGGAAAGAACTAGTTTATTCTTCGCCCGGTCCAACTCAATGACGCGCAGGCGCAATTTCTTGCCCATATAGGATTCCAGGTCTTCCACATAGCCCCGCTCTACCAAGGAAGCCGGCACAAAGCCCCGCGCCCCCACATCCACCAGCAGGCCGCCTTTAACTACACTTATTACCTCTCCGCAGATCTCTTCTCCGCTGGCGAAGGCCGCCTCTAATCTATCCCAGGCAGCGCGCCGATCGGCTCGCTTCTTCGAAAGTACGGGATGTCCTTCTTCGTTTTCCGGCCTGAGGACCATTACCTGGATCTCTTGTCCGACCTCTACAATCTCGGAAGGATCGTTGAAATTCCGATAGGAAAGCTCATTTAAGGGGATTATCCCTTCCGATTTGGCTCCTACGTCTACCAAGACCTCGTTATCCCGGATTTGCACCACTGTACCGTTTAGGATGCTGCCTCGGCGCAGACGGGGTATTTCCGCCTCCATATCCGCCTGCCCTTCCGGAGCGCTTTCAATCCGAGCTTCTTCACCTTCACCTTCACCAGGTTCCGTCACTTCCTGGCCGCCGACTTCCGGGGCTTTTTCTTCTTCCAGAGCTACTTCAAGCTTCTCTAACATTTGCACTACCTCCTCGATAATCCACGCCGGAGTCGAAGCACCACCGGTGATACCCACCTTCTGGGCTCCTTTAAACCACCGATAGTCCAGCTCCCCGGCCTCCTCCACCTGGTAGGTGGGCGTCCCGGTCTCCCGGCACAAGTGTGCCAACCGGCGGGTATTGGCGCTTTCCCTGCCCCCTACCACCAACATGACATCCACCTGCCGGGCCAGCTCCACCGCCGCCTCCTGGCGGCGTTGGGTGGCCTCGCATATGGTATTATAGACCACCAGTTCACCGCTCTTCGGCCGTAAAGCCTCCACCACTGCCCGAAAGACTGCCGGTGACTGCGTAGTCTGGGCGATTACCGCCCTCCGGGGGCGGTAATCCAACTCGGCCGCTTCTTCGGCCGAGGCCACTACCACTGCCTTCCCTTCGGCCCACGCTACCAGTCCTCTGACCTCGGCATGTTCCGGCTCGCCGACTATGACTAGCTCCAAACCGGAAGCGACCAGCTCCTGCGCCAGCTTCTGGGCTCGCTGTACAAAAGGACAAGTAGCATCTACTACTTCCAACCCCCGCTCCCGGGCTTCTGCCACCACCTGGGGTGCAACCCCGTGAGAGCGTAGCAAAACTCTCCCTTCCTCGACCTCCTCCAGAGAGCTAACCGGCCTTACCCCTTTAGCCGCCAGGTCTTCTACTACCTGACGGTTGTGAATTATAGGCCCGAGCGAAGCTATGGGCTTAGGAGCTGATTCTGCTTTCTTTACGGCCCGCGCGACACCGGAACAAAACCCCGCATAGTCGGCGACGATCACATCCACCGGGTCATCTTCTCCTTAATAACGTTTATAAAAGTTCGCGAAAAATTGCCTAATTCCTGCCTCTCTTTTTAAAAACCTATATTTGCTCCAGCAATTTGGCTATGGCCTGGCGGGACTGTTCGGTCAGCTCCTCTACCTCCTGAGGAGTATAAGTACCGCTGCGCCGGGGAAAAAGGGGCGGACCGATAGCCACATAAAAAGGGCGAAACCATCCTTGGCGAAAAACCCGGTCTGTACCTTTCAGGGCTACGGGCACTAAAGGCGCCCCGGTTTTCAACGCCAGTAAGGCCGCACCGCCGTAGAAACGGCCCAGCTCCCTCCCCCTCACCCGCGTACCTTCGGGAAACAGGCCCACCACCTGGCCCTGCCGTAATATATCCAGGCTGGCCTGCAGAGCAGCCCGGTCGGACTTGCCCCGTTTTACAGGATAAGCCCCTAAAGCGCGTAACAAAAATCCTAACCCGGGTATACGGAAAAGCTCCTCCTTGGCCATGAAGCGCACCTGACGAGGAACGGCTACTCCGACGGCTACCGGGTCCCAGAGGGACCGGTGGTTGGCCACCACTATCACAGGTCCTTCTGGGGGGAAGAGGCCCTGGCCTTTTACCTGCCAGTGGCAAATGTAACGAAAAAAAAGATAGCAAATAAACTTCGCCAAGCGGTAAAACAAATTAAAAATTACCCCTTCCTTTTAGGAAGTTTGCCTTATTATGTTTAAAATATGTGCCGTTACTTCCTCGGGTGATAAATTAGTGGTATCTATAATAACAGCCTCCGGGGCAGGCCGTAAAGGAGCCACTTCCCGCTCTGTATCCTGCCGGTCCCGCTGTGCAAGTTCTTGCTTTACTTCTTCCAGAGATATTCTTCGCCCCTGAGCTATCAATTCCTGCCAGCGCCTCTTAGCGCGCTCCTCCAGCGAAGCCGTCAGAAAAAATTTATGGGCGGCTTCCGGCAGAACGTGAGTGCCGATATCCCTCCCATCCATTACTACTCCGCCGCCGGCAGCCATTCTTCTCTGTTTCTCGACCAACCGTGCACGTACCCCCGGTACGGCGGCTACCCGGGAAACCTGCTCTGAGACCTCCCTGCTCCGGATCTCCCGGGTTACGTTATACCCATCGCAAAGAACGGCTATTTTTTCCGGCGAAATTCTTTGGAACTCCACACGAATTGCCGCTGCCAGGTCGGTCAAAGCCTGCTCATCGGCCAGATCTATGCCCTGCTGCAAAGCTTTCCACGTCAAGGCCCGATACATAGCACCGGTATCCACATACAAATAGCCCAGCTCTTCCGCCACCCGCCGGGCTACTGTACTCTTGCCGGCACCGGCCGGCCCATCGATAGCTACATTGCTCCTCACTTTACCAAATCCTCCAGATGGGACATAAACCCGGGGTAAGATATGGCCATACATTCCGCACCCCGGATGATGGTCTCTCCTTGGGCAATCAGCCCTGCCACCGCCAGGGCCATGGCCAGGCGATGGTCGCCGTGGCTGTCTACCACCGCCCCGTGGAGCGTACCCCCTTCCAAAATCATACCGTCAGGCAAAGTCTCTATCTTAGCACCCATCTTGCGGAGTTCCACTGCCAGGGTGGTGATACGGTCGCTCTCCTTAACTTTAAGTTCCGCAGCATCTTGAATAATGGTCTGACCCTCGGCCACGGCCGCCGCTACGGCTAAAACGGGTATTTCATCGATCAAGCGAGGAATAAGAGGGCCGCCGATCTTCGTTCCCCGCAAGGAGCTGCTCCGGGCCGTAACGACTCCGTAGGGCTCTCCCGCGCTCTCCCCTTCAGGGTAAACCCGGATCTCCGCTCCCATGTCTTCCAATACGGTGAGCAAACCGGTGCGGGTGGGATTCAATCCCACGTTCCGCACCACTATTTCCGCTCTGGGGTGCACACAGGCAGCCACCAGGAAGAAAGCGGCAGCAGAAAAATCTCCGGGAATATTTATCTGAAAAGGCCGCAGCCTCTGACGACCTCCAAGGCTTATTTTTAAATCTTCTTTACGGAGCTTCACTCCACAAAACTGCAACAGCCGTTCGCTATGATCCCGCGCCGGTACAGGCTCTCGTACGGTCGTCTCCCCTTCGGCCCAAAGTCCGGCCAGCAAAATGGCCGACTTTACCTGTGCGCTGGCTACCGGAAGGCTGTAATCTACGGAGCGCAGGCCGCCCCCCTTGATGCTGAGAGGAGCTAGATTCCCCCCCTCACGCCCCCAAATTTGGGCTCCCATCTGCCTTAAAGGTTCGGCCACCCGGCCCATGGGCCGACGGCGTAAAGACCGATCCCCGGTCATCACGGAATAAAAAGGTTGCCCCGCCAGTACGCCCATGAGCAGCCTCATGGTGGTACCGGAATTACCCGCGTCCAGGACATCTTCTGGCTCTCTCAATCCCTCAGGCCCCTGGCCTTTGATCTTTAAGACGCCTTCCTTAAGCCTCTCTATCTCCACCCCTAAGCCCTGCAAACAGGATAACGTGCTATGGCAATCTCCGGCTTCCAAAAAGCCGCTGATCTCCGAAATCCCATCGGCCAGAGCGGCAAAGATAGCCGCCCGGTGGGAGATGGATTTGTCCCCCGGTGGAGTAATTTCGCCCCTTAGACACGGCGCCGGCCTTATCTTTAACTCCAAGTTTTTTTCCTCCCCGACACCAAAGTTAGCAGGAAAGCTATGGCCTGTCAAGCGCTGCTTAAGCTGGCGCATCTCCGGTTTTCGTTCTAACCGCTATCCCGCCAGCGGGCGGTAACGCCATGCTGGCGCAAAACGTTTAAGGCCTGTTCCGCTGCCGAGGCACTGGTAAACCCTAAACGTATGGTGCCCCCTTCTCCCTCCCGTACCCTTAATATTTCTATATCGCTTATATTAATCCCTTCTTGCCCCAACATCTGTCCTACATAGCCGATGACGCCGGGTTTATCAGGAACCGTTATGACAATTTCGTGCAAATTGGGCAATAATCCTTTTTGTCTGGCGGGAATCTGAATCCGTGAATTTCGAGCGCTGTGCAAAACTTGTTCCAAGCTTCTCTCATTTCCAGCTTTTATTAACTCCGCCAATCTCTGGAGTTCCCTTTGGAAAAGTTCTACCATTTCCAGAATGGTTTCTGCATTACTTAAATAAATATCCCGCCACATAACGGGATTTCCTCCCGCAATACGCGTAGTATCACGGAAACCGCCGGCCGCCAGCATTAATAGTTGGGGATGCCTTCCGGAAAGCTCGGCGGCCAGTTGCATCAAGGCCACCGCCAGCAAGTGGGGCAAATGGCTGACCGCACCTACTATGCGATCATGATCTTCAGGGGAAAGGCAGAGAACCCTGGCCCCCAAGGCTTGAAGAATTCTTTCCAGCCAATGCAGGGCTGCCCGATCGGTCCTGGCCGTAGGGGTGAGCAGGTACACGGCGTTCTCCAGGAGGTAGCGATCCGCCGCCGCTATACCGGCCCGTTCCGAGCCGGTCATGGGGTGCCCGCCGATATAGTGACCCCGGGAGCCAAAAATATCTTCCAGTACCGTAACCAATCTCCCCTTGGTGCTGCCGGTATCGGTGATCACCGCCTCGGCCGATAAATGAGGCGCTATCTCTCGGGCCACCGCCGGCAGAGAGCCCACCGGTACGGCTAGAATTACCAGTTTGGCATCTTCAACCGCTTCCGGGGCGCTGCCTGCCACCCGGCTTATGGCCCCTACCTCCAGACCCGTCTCCAACGCCCGGGTCTCCCGATCATAGCCTACCACTTCCCGTGCCACTTGGCCCTGGAGCAGGGCCATACCCATGGAACCCCCGATTAATCCCAGGCCAATGATGGCCACCCGCTCAATCATAAGACCTCTCCCCTTCTTTATGGCACGGATAAGAACCCAAAACCTTTAACAGGGCTGTCCGGGGCTTTAAGGCCGCCAGCACGCCGGACAGGGGCTCTAAAGCCGCATGTCCTTCACAGTCGAGGAAAAAAAGATACTCGCCCAGTTCTTTTTTGGTAGGGCGAGATTCTATCCGAGTTAAATTAATTCCGGCCTGGGCAAAATAACGCAGTACTTCATAAAGCCCCCCGGGCCGGTTCTCCGGCAGAGCCAGTACCAAAGAGGTCTTATAAGGTCCCCCTCTGTCCGGCGTCTCCCTACCGACCACTACAAAGCGGGTCTTGTTTCCTGGATAATCTTCAACGCCTTCATATAGGATATACAGTTGATAGAGCGCAGCCGCAAAGGGCGATCCTATGGCGGCCGCCGCTTCCCGATCGGCGGCTATGCGCATGGCTTCGGCCGTACTGCTGGCCGCACATAGGCGAGCGCCCGGCAGCTGCCCGCTCAGGAAACGACGGCACTGGGCCAGAGCATGGGGGTGGGACCACACCTCTTGAATCTTTTCTGAGGTGTTAACCCGACGGGCCAAGCAATGGTGAATTTCCAGCACCACTTCTCCAATAATGCGGAGCTCCGGTTCTTCTAAGAGCAAATCCAGGGTTAGACTAACACTACCTTCAATGGAATTTTCTAAAGGTAACACCGCCGCCTGGCTTTTCCCCTGGTGCACCGCCTGAATAACTTCTGGAAGGTTATCTACGGCCCAAAAATCCCGGGCTCCCACCTTAGAACCCCAGACCACGGCCGCCTGGTGAGAAAAAGTTCCTGCCGGGCCCAAATAAGCTATTGTGCTCATCCTCGTACGCGCGCCAAACCCCTTCCTAATACTCCTGCCACCTGGGCCACCTCGCGCACCAGAGCGGCGAACTGCTCGGGCTTTAAACTCTGGGGCCCGTCGGACAGGGCATTCTCCGGATTGGGATGTACTTCTATCAGCAATCCGTCCGCTCCGGCAGCCACGGCCGCCCGAGCCAAGGGACCTACGAGATGCCTTTTACCCGTACCGTGGCTGGGATCGGCTATTACCGGCAAATGGGAGAGCTGTTTCACCGCCGCCACCGCACTTAAATCTAAAGTATTGCGGGTATAGGTCTCAAAGGTGCGGATACCCCGTTCACAAAGAATGACATTAAAATTGCCTTCCGCCAGAATATATTCGGCTGCCAGCAACCACTCCTCTATGGTAGCAGAAAGCCCTCGCTTTAGAAGCACGGGTTTATCCAGTTTAGCCACCGCCTGTAAGAGAGCAAAGTTTTGCATGTTGCGGGAACCGATTTGCAGCACATCGGCCACCTCGGCTACGGCTTGGGCTTTAGTCTGATCTGTTACTTCGGTAACGATAGCTAAGCCCGTCTGTTCCCGCGCTTCGGCTAAGATCTCCAATCCCTGTTCAGCTAGACCCTGAAAAGAATAAGGAGAAGTCCGCGGTTTAAAGGCTCCTCCGCGTAACATAGTACCCCCTGCCTCCCGCACGGCGTGGGCCGTCTCCAAGAACTGTTCCCGGCTCTCCACCGCGCAGGGCCCGGCAATAATTTGAATTTCCGGTCCTCCAAAACGTAATCCGCCCACCTGTACTATCGTATCCTCCGGTTTAAACTCTCGGCCGGCGAGCTTATAGGGCTTAAGTACGGGAACCACCTTTTCCACTCCCGGCATAGCTTCCAAAGCCGAGAATTCCAGCCGGCTCTTGTCTCCGATGGCGCCGATTACCGTACGCACCACTCCCCGAGACAGGTGGACTTTGAAGCCCTCCTCTTCCAGCCTCTTTATTACGGCCTGAATCTCCTTTTCACTTGCTCCGGCCTGCATAACTACGATCATACTTATCCCCCCTACAGTCTACCTTTCGATGGTCAGGCAACCGCCAGGAGGTGATAGAAAAAAGCATCACCCCGCCAGGAGTGATGCCTTTAGTTGGCTACCTCACCCTCCTGCCGTGCTACCATCCTGCTCTCCTCCGGAAGAATCCGGGTATAAAACTACCATCCTACTTGCCTACTTGACAGCTTGAGTTTACTGTAAACTATACCACAGCTACCCCCTCCTGGCAAGGGGCAACTTGGCTAAGTTATCCCCGGTTTTTGGTGCTAGCCTGCTTGGCTCTTTGCTCGCTCCGATGATCCTCGCGGGCCAAACTAGCGCTCGGTTCTCAAGCTCCGGCGGACTTCCCGGCAAATTCGACCTCCTGTCTCAGTTGCCGGCCTCGGCCATCCGTGGCCTCGGGTCCGCCTCCGCTCTCGACCGAGCTCAAGTTTGGCAATCCGCTCGGATCAAGTCGCTCGCTCCCGAGCCAAAGCAGGCCTCCCATAGCGAAACCCGGGGATACCCCCAGTAACTTAGCTGACGCATCCTCATTTCAAATACTATCTAAAGCCTCGCGCATACCTTTAACCAGGGCGGCGGCTCGGGCTACTCCTCCTTCAGCCAAAGCCTGGATGACAGCGCTACCCACTATAAAGCCATCGCCCAGGGGTGCCAGTCGCTTTAGCTGTCCCGGGCTGCCGATGCCAAACCCCAAGGCCAGAGGTAAAGAGGTAACCCTTCGCACCCTCTCCATGTAGGACAGCAGATCCGGAGGCAACTCTTCCCGAGCTCCGGTGACCCCTGTAAGGGAAACACAATAGATAAAGCCCCCGGCGCCGGCGGCAATGCGGCGCAGCCGGTCTTCAGGAGTAATGGGCGCTACTAAGGGGATAAGGACCAGCCCTTCCTTTTCCAAGATCTGCTGCAAGGGAGCTGTTTCTTCCCAAGGAAGGTCGGGAATGATGGCGCCGTCCCCCCCGGCAGCAGCCAGAGCCTTCCCGAAATCCGCCAGGCCATAGCGCAGTATAGGATTATAATAACTCATTAACACCAGCGGTGTCCTGATTTTAGCCCGCAGAGCAGCCGTCAAATTCAAGACTTTGGCCAGCGTGGTGCCGGAGGCCAGGGCTCGCTGGCCGGCGGCCTGAATCACCGGGCCATCGGCTACCGGGTCGGAAAAGGGAACCCCCAGTTCAATAATATCGGCCCCGGCGTCGGCAAGCGCCGGTACGAGTTCCGCGGTAACTTCTAAGGAAGGGTCCCCGGCGCACACATAAATGATCAGAGCCTTTCTCCCCCGCTCAAAAGCGCCGGCCAGCCTTTCTTTACCCATGTCGTTCCCCCTCTCCCCCTAAAATCTCCGCTACCTGCTCTACATCCTTGTCTCCCCGACCCGAAAGATTGATAACCATAATCTCCTCCGGGCTTAAATGGGGAGCCAGCTTGCCTGCCAGGGCCACGGCATGGGCGCTCTCCAAAGCCGGTAAAATCCCCTCCGTGCGGCACAGCAGCCGAAAAGCCTCTAAAGCTTCGGCGTCGGTAATCGCCCGATAAGTCGCCCGCCCTGTGTCTTTCAGGTAACTATGTTCGGGACCCACGCCGGGATAGTCCAGCCCTGCGGATACGGAGTGAGCAGGTAAAATTTGCCCGGCTTCATCCTGCAACAAGTAGCTGTAAGAACCGTGCAGCACTCCCGGTATTCCCGCAGTAAGAGTAGCAGCATGCAAACCTGTTTCCAAACCCTTTCCGGCGGCCTCCGCTCCCCAAAGTTTTACTTTTTCTTCTTCCAGGAAGGGATAAAAGAGCCCCATGGCATTGCTGCCCCCTCCCACGCAGGCCACCAGATGATCCGGCAGTCGGCCGCAAACGGCCAGGAGCTGCTCCCGCACTTCCTTACCAATAATTGCCTGAAAATCCCTTACCATCATGGGGTAGGGGTGGGGCCCTACTACCGAACCCACCAGATAATAGGTAGTGCGTACATTGGTTACCCAGTCGCGCAGAGCCTCATTAATGGCGTCTTTCAGAGTGGCCGTGCCGCTGTTTACCGGCTTTACCTTGGCTCCCAAAAGCTCCATGCGGAATACATTTAAAGCCTGGCGCCGGCAGTCTTCGGCACCCATATATATTTCGCATTCCAGGCCCAACAGAGCTGCGACCGTAGCCGTGGCCACCCCGTGTTGCCCGGCCCCTGTTTCGGCAATAATGCGCTTCTTGCCCATCCGCCGGGCCAGCAAAGCTTGACCCAGGGCGTTGTTGAGCTTATGGGATCCCGTATGGTTTAAATCTTCCCGTTTTAAATAGACCCGGGCACCGCCCCAATGGGCCGTTAGATTAGAAGCCAAATATAAAGGCGTAGGCCGGCCTGCATAGTAACGCAAGTAATAACTCAACTCTGCCTGGAAATCCTTATCCTCGCGCACCTCTAAATAGGCTCTTTCCAATTCCTCCAGGGCCGGCATCAGGGTTTCCGGTACGAACCGGCCCCCGAAGCTACCAAAGCGACCCCTGGCATCCGGTAAACTCATGGCGTTTCCTCCTCTTTAAGCCCTGGCTACGGCTTCCATAAAGCGGGCTATTTTGACCGGGTCTTTCTGGCCGTTAGTTTCCACTCCGCTGCTCACATCTACGGCATAAGGCCGCACCTGGCGAATAGCCTCGGCCACATTTTCCGGAGTTAAACCGCCGGCCAGAATAATAGGAGGCCCCAGTTCTTTTGCCCGGCGGGCAATCTCCCAATTAAAGGTATGACCCGTGCCTCCGGCTCGGCCGGGTACAAAAGCATCCAGCAAAAAAGCGTCCACCCGGTATTGGGGGATAAGTTTCAGGGAGTTTATATCTCTTACTCGGATAGCTTTTATTAAACGTTGAGATATACCACGGCAATACTCGGGCGGCTCTTCTCCATGAAGTTGCAACACATCGAGCCGGCAAAAGCTGGCAATCTCCAGCAGACTGTAGCGCGGCTCATTAACAAACACGCCCACGGTAGTAACCAAGGGGGGCAGCTTGGTAATTATCTCCCGGGCCGTTTCAGGATGAATTCGGCGAGGGCCGGGAGCGAAAACAAATCCTAAAGCGTGGGCGCCAGCCTCTAAAGCGGCCCTGGCCTCGGCCCAGGTCTTAATACCGCAAATTTTTACCCTTACCAAACGCTTTCACCCTCGCTTATTCCCTTTTTGCTCGATCTTAAGCTTTAAGGAGCGGTTCCCAACAGTTCGCGTACTTTGGCCTCCACATCGGCAGAAGTCATCAAAGCTTCGCCTACCAAAATGGCGTCTACTCCTATCGCCGCAAGCCTAACTACGTCTTCTCGCTTCTGTATGCCGCTTTCGCTTACTACCAGGCGGCCGGGGGGTATCAGGTGGCGCAGCTCCAAGGTGGTCTGTATATCCGTCTTAAAGGTGTGCAAATCGCGGTTATTGATACCTATAATCCGGGCTCCGGACTTAAGGGCCAGCTCTATTTCTTCTGCTGTGTGAGTTTCCACCAGAGCCGCCAGCTCCAAGCGGGAGGCCAGGTCCAAGTACTCTTGAAGCTGAGCCTCCTCTAAAGCGGCTACAATAAAAAGGACGGCGTCGGCTCCCAGGGCTCTGGTAGCAAAAATTTGGTATTCGTCGATGATAAAGTCCTTGCGCAATATAGGCAAGGGGGTTACCTCTCGCACCAAAGCAATATGCTGCGGATGCCCCTGAAAAAATTTCTCATCGGTCAGTACCGACAGGGCAGCCGCTCCGGCACGGGTATAAAGACCGGCAAGTTTTTGGGGATCAAAATCCGCACACAATACGCCGCGAGAGGGAGAAGCTTTTTTGAGCTCCGCAATGAGAGTAGTAGAACCTCCGTGGCGAAGCGCGCCGGCAAAGTCCCGGGGTAAGGGCAACCTATTACATATTTCCTCCAGCTGGCTTAAAGGCAACTCCTCCCGCGCGCGGGCAACTTCCTGCCGCTTATGCTCTAAGATTTTTTCCAGCATCACGCTGCCCCGCTTTCACTGAAACTTACCAGGGCGGCCAGTTTGCCGTAAGCCGCTCCCGAATCTATACTCTCTTCCGCCATTTTCATGCCTTCCTGCACCGAAGCTACCGCCCCTGCGGCCAACAGAGCGAAAGCAGCATTTAACACCACTACATCTCGCGCCGGTCCCGGCCTGCCCTCCAACACTTCTCTAATTATACCGGCGTTGTCGGCTGCCGTTCCGCCCGATAAATCTTTCGGCCGCGCAGGTTTAATACCCACCTCTTCCGGGTAGAAAGTGAAAGTTTCTACCACATTATTTTCCAGGCGGGTGACTTTAGTGGGCCCGGTTATAGTAACTTCATCCAATCCGTCGCTGCCGTGCACCACAAAAGCGCGACGGCAACCCAGACGCCCCAAGACCGTAGCTACGGTTTCGGTCAACTCCGGCGCATAGACGCCCACTAACTGGTAAGGTGCACCGGCCGGGTTGGTCAAAGGGCCCAGCAGATTAAAAACCGTACGGATGCCTATTTCCCGCCGGGGAGCCGCAGCATGTCTCATGGCCTTGTGAAATGCCGGAGCGAAGAGAAAAGCTATCCCGACTTTCTCCAGACAAGCTGCCACTGCTGACGGCGACAAATCCACTCGCACACCCAAAGCTTCCAAAACGTCGGCGCTGCCGGCCCGGCTGGAAACCGAGCGGTTGCCGTGTTTGGCTACCGGTATCCCTGCGCCGGCTACTACAAAAGCGGCGGCGGTGGAGATATTGAAAGTATGGCGACCATCTCCCCCGGTGCCGCAGGTATCCACCAGGACGCGGTGGCGGATGTTCAAAGGTTCGGCCAGGCGGCGCATAGTCCGGGCGAAGCCCGTAATTTCTTCCACCGTTTCTCTCTTAAGCCGCAGAGCAGTCAAAAAAGCGCCTATCTGGGCCGGCGTGGCTTCTCCGCTCATGATTATCCCCATAGCCGCCTCCGCTTCCGCCTCGGTCAAAGAGTATCCGCTTACTACTTTATGAAGATATTCCTGCAACATAGCTCTGCTCCTCTCCCCTCTTCTCGACTGGATTCCCTCTTCAGGCTAAGGCCAGAAAATTGGCCAGCAATTTTTTGCCTTCTTCCGTGAGTATAGATTCCGGGTGGAACTGGACACCCTCAATGGGGAACTGCCGATGGCGTATGCCCATAAGCTCCCCTGCTTCAGATTTAGCCGTGACCTCCAGACACGCAGGTAACGTCTCTTCTTCTACAATAAGAGAATGATAGCGGGTGGCCCGAAAGGGGTTCTTAAGGCCGCGAAAAATGGTCTTCCCGTCGTGGTTTATAGAAGAAGTTTTGCCGTGCATCAGGCGCTTGGCCCTGACCACTCTGCCTCCGAAGGCCTGCCCAATGCACTGGTGACCCAGGCAGACGCCTAAAATAGGTATTCTGCCGGCAAAGTTTTTTATGGCCGCCAGGGAAATGCCGGCTTCGTTGGGCGTGCAGGGACCCGGGGAAATCACCAGGTAGCGGGGCTTGAGTTTTTCCATTTCCTCCAGAGTAATGGCGTCATTGCGCCTAACGATCACTTCTTCCCCCAATTCGGCCAAGTATTGCACCAGGTTATAGGTAAAGGAATCATAGTTGTCGATCATAAGCAGCATGGTATTCCTCCCCTCTTAAGTCCAAGGCTTTAAGCAAAGCCCGGGCTTTATTCAAGGTCTCCTCGTATTCGGCCTCCGGATCGGAATCGGCCACGATGCCGGCGCCGGCCTGCACATAGGCCATGCTCCTGGTAAAGACTATGGTCCGGATGGCAATACAGGTATCCATATTCCCGTTTAAACTTAAGTAGCCGACCGCCCCGGCATAAGGGCCGCGTGAGTTCGGCTCCAGTTCGGCAATTATCTCCATGGCCCGCACCTTAGGTGCACCGGAAACCGTGCCGGCGGGGAAGCAAGCCAGGAGGGCATCCAGTGCGTTCTTGCCGGGTGCCAGGCGGCCGGTAACACTGGAAACCAAATGCATCACATGGGAATAATTCTCGATCGCCATAAATTGAGGTACTTGTACGCTTCCGGGAATGGCTATGCGGCCTACATCGTTTCGCCCCAGATCTAAAAGCATGAGGTGCTCGGCGCGTTCCTTCTCGTTGTTCTGTAGCTCCTGAGCCAGTTCCAGGTCTTCTTCTACCGTACGGCCCCTCGGCCGGGTCCCGGCAATGGGCCGGTTTTCGATAACCCCGTCCTCTACCCGTACCAACATCTCCGGGGAAGAACCGACCAACTGCACTTCCGGAAAGTTGAGATAAAACATATAGGGAGAAGGGTTGATAGTTCGCAACCGACGATACACCGCAAAAGTGTCGCCCCGAAAAGGGATTTCCAACCTCTGGGACAGGACTACCTGGATACAGTCACCGGCAGCTATATATTCCTGGATGCGTTTTACCTTGTCTTTAAACTCTTCCGCCGTCATGTTGGCCCGGTAGCTAATAGGGCCAGAGCTAACCTCCGGGCCCTCCCCTTCCCGGGGCTGTGCTTCGGCATTTTTGCGCATCAGTCCGATTACCTTCTGCAGGCGTACTTGTGCTTCCTGGTAGTCCTGCGGATCGCCGCTCCGGGCCAGGCAAACCACCTTCACGGTGCGCAAAAGGTGGTCGTAAATTAAGAGGGTGCGGTTCAGTACCAGGTAAATGTCCGGCAGCTTAAGGTCATCCCTCCCTTTCACCGGCAGCTTCTCCAACTGGCGCACTAAATCATAGGCGAAATAACCTACCAGACCCCCAAAAAAACGCGGCATTCCCGGCGGCAGGGGAAAAACTTTCAATTCCTGCAATAGCCGGCGGAGAAAGTCCAGAGTACCGGAGACTTCTTCTTCCCTGCCCTCCCGTAAGAGGCTGCCCTTGTCTCCCCGGCAGCGGTAAACGAGCAGAGGATCGAATCCGATGAAAGAATAACGGCTCAGCCTCTCCCCTCCCTCTACACTTTCCAAAAGATAGCTATAAGGAGTTCTGCCGAATTTTAAATATAAGGATACAGGGGTATCCGTGTCGGCCAGCACTTCCTGCCAGACAGGTATCATTCCTTCACCCCCAAAAAATACAAAAAAGCCGACGCTCGAATGAGCACCGGCACCTGGTCATCTCTCGTCCGGCTCATCTCCAGCTCCCCTCTCCTCAACTCAGCTCAGCTAAACCTCTCCTCTATTCGCTTTTTAAAGTTATGATACCTTATAGCGCTATTAGTGTCAATAGGTTGGTGCCTGATCTGCAAAAACTGGGGATACCTCAGGGTTGGTGGCCCTGAGGTATTTAACCCTATAATCAATCAAGATAAACTCCTCAGGAATACCTGAGTAGAGGCAAACTCAAAAAAGGTCCGCCGCGTCCACGGCAAAGCCTTCTATCACTCGGGAATGGATTGTCCCCCTAACCTGTATTTCCTGATCCAATTTGAATTTACCTTCGTCTAAAATAAATAACTGAATGGATTTCTCCATGGGGTCCACCACCCAGTATTCCTTCACCCCGGATTTTTCATAAACTCTGTACTTATGCCGCAGGTCGTAATAGGCCGTGCTAGGGGAAAGTATCTCCACCACCAGGTCGGGAGCCCCTTCGATTTTATCTTCTTTGATAATATCCATGCGGCCCTGGGCGATGAAAATAATATCCGGCTGGTAGGTTTCGGTTTCCTCCAGGTAAACATCCAAAGGCGCGTGCAATACCATACCTAAACCCTTCGAGGTTACATGGGCAATCATTTTAAACTCTAGCTTCATGGAAATAATCTGATGGTAAGGAGTAGGCGACGGCGTCAATACCAGTTTCCCCCCGATAAGCTGGTAAGGTGCCCCTTCCGGTAGCTGCCGGTAATCAGTGTAGGTATAGACCTTGTCTGTGGCAGCAGCCATTTCTTTTAGGGCCAGACCCATCTCCCCACCTCCCTTGCCCTAATTTTACCACAAGCGTCCTAGAGGATAAAGCTCACTGGGTAAGAAGCGGCTTCCGCAATGCATGGCACACCTCCATAATTACGGCGTCAGTGGTAAGGCGGCGCCACCTTTCTAGCACTATCTAGTGATTTTGCACCGCTCAGGCCAGTTGATTATCTAATTTGGGCTCAAAAATGTTTGACCTTGGAAGTATCCTTGGGGACAATCACGGTAAGACCGAAGACGAGATAGTTCAGTAATGAGGCGCTTTTTAACCAAAGGTACTGCCCCAATTCCTGTAAACATTGTAGAATATGGTCAAGGGAGGGGAGGCGGCTTGGCTGTGGTTGAGGACGAAACTAGAAAGCAACTGGCTGCCGGCAGCGAGGAGCAGGGATTCTCCTTCCGCACCTCCTTTGACCCGTTCAATATGATTATGCAGCAGTTGGGCAGGCTGGAGGATAAGCTGGGAAAGCTTGACGAAAAGATTGATACCAAGATTGATAAGCTTGATGCCAAAATTGACGGTTTACGCCGGGAAGTAGAGACTAAGATCGACGGTTTGCGCCGAGAAGTAGAGACTAAAATCGACGGTTTGCAACGGGAAGTAGAGACCAAAATTGACGGCCTCCACCAGGAGTTGCACAATACCACCCGCTGGATAATCGGGACCATCGTGGCCGTAGCCGGGGTAGTCGTGGCCCTGGCGTCTTGGCTGCTTCGGTGAACCATATTAGCCCTGTGAGTAGGAGGGGCGGCTAGCCCTAACAAACACGGCCCCTTTTAAAAAGTTTAATTACTTCAGGTCCGGTCTAAGCAGGGCGGCCCGGCCGAGATAAACATGCTGCGGAGGAAACTGGCTGTAAGCATGAATAAGAACTCTGATGATGCCCGGTTGGCTGCCCGGTACCGGAATCTCGGTGGCGCACATGAGGGCCACTTCCCCCCAGCCCAGGCGCCGGGCCGCTTCTGCCGGAAAAGCGGCGTTAAGATCCGGAGTGACGGTGAAGAAAGCGCTGATTATGTCCGCTTTATTCAGATGGTTAGCTTTTACTATCTCTTGCAAAAGTTCGCCTGTACGCGCTAAGATTTCGCCAGCCTCGTTCCGGTCTACAGATATGGCGCCCCGGATACCCCGTACTCTCCAGTTTTCCATACAACCCACCTTCCTACCATTCTACGCTGACCATTCTGCTTGATTTTTTACTGTCTACCTTCATATTCTCCTCCCTGACTTAAGAAACCGCCCGGTGGCCCAGACCGATACCCACTTCGTCCAAATGCAGAAGCCCTATGCCAAAGAATACGGCTACGCTGATGTGGTCGCGGTAACGGGCAATGCCTATCTTTCCCCCGATGTTGAGCCCTAACGCCTTAAGTATAAGCTGGGAGAGGGCTTCCCGGGTAGCTCCGGCTACCGCTCCCTCTTCGGCGTGGGTTTCGCGGATCACCCCTTCGCGTTTGGCCGCTACTACTGCCCTTTCCACTATCTTTTGTATAGAACCTACGAATTCCCCTCCATAATCCACGGCTGCCGCCCGAATGCCCTGAGACGCAAACTCCTGCTTAAGCTTGTTCTCCTCTTCCCGTGTCTCGGAGAGCGCCATCTTGACGGCTACTGCCGCCACTTTCTTGCTGCCATACTCCATACTATACCTCATCCCCACCCTGGAATTCATAATCGCACCCATTTGCTTTTGTTATATCACACCTTCCAATTCTAATCCAGCCCTTTTTCCTCTCAGGGTATTCCTAAGTGTATTCCGGTGCGCTTCCACGCCAGCTTTTTCTTGCAGGCGTGCCCCTTAACGGATGTCGTCCCGTGCTTTTTGCATTCTGCTTTATGAAGAAAAAAGAAGCAAAACCGAGAAAATGAAAGATCCAGCGCTATATTAGCCCTAATTACCACCTCGACACCGTCGGTCGCCTTGCCTACTATAACTTCCCGTTTTGACTAGCCCTAGCCGCAGTGCTACAATGAGCGCCAATGAGAAAACTTGACGCTGAATTCCCTTTGGGGAAGCGGGGGACCCACCATTGAGGGGTGAATCCCTTAAGGCTACTGTGGCAGTATCCTTAAGGGTAGGGCTATCCTCGAGCCCGAACCCGGCAGCTAACCTCGTAAGCGCATCGAGGAGATGGCCCCAAAATCATGGACGATCTCCATGATTTTTTATTGTCTTTTTGCAGGTTTTTTGAAGGGAGGTAATATTGTGTAATTCATTTAGACGAAATAAAGAGATACTAATAAGTATTAATCGGCTGCCAAAAGCTATAACCGCGAAAAGTTTCGAGAGGGGGAATGCCTCTTGTCGACGGAATCATCCAAACTGGAGCTGCGCCGCGAGGTATCTGTATGGGGCTCCTTTATGTGGGGCTACGCCGATGTAGGAGCGGACATATACGCAGCTTTAGGTTTAGTAATGCTGTGGGCCAAAGGAGCGAGTGTGCTGGCCTTCGCCCTGGCCGGATTAGTTTATATAATGATCGGGCTCGCCTATACCGAACTGGCAGCCACCTACCCGGTAGCAGGAGGCGGCCAGTATTTTACCTTACGAGGTCTAGGTGACTTCTGGGGTTTCATAGCCGGGTCTGCCCTGTTGCTGGATTATACCATCGATATTGCTCTCTTTGCTACAGCCTCGGCCGGGTACATCAATTTCTTTGTGCCCTATATTTTTCACGTAGACCTGGGATCTCTGGCCATAAGTATAGGCCCTTTTCATCACATTAATATTATTTGGATGCTGGAATCTTTGGCCTTAGTAGCCTTTCTCATCTGGCTAAATATCCGCGGCATCCGGGAATCTTCCCTGCTCAATGAAGTGCTAGGCGCTATCGACATTATAACCGAGTCGAGCATCATTGTTTTTGGTTTTCTTTTTGCCTGGCGGCCGGAACTCTTGGCCTATCAGTGGCATACCCAGTTCCCCACCCTCAAAGAGTTTATGTACGGTTCTTCTCTAGCCATTATTTCCTTTGTGGGGCTGGAATCCATTTCTCAAGCCGCCCAGGAAACTAAGAGGCCCGCCACCATCGTGCCGCGAACTTCGGTCACTTTAATTTTTACGGTGTTTATTTTTGCTACCGCTTTCTCTACCATGAGCCTGGGAGTCCTGCCGTGGCAGGAAATCGCCCAAGCGGTGGGAGATCCCGTTGCCCGCTTGGCTCACGCCATCCCCTTTATAGGTGTTATAGCCGGGCCTTTTGCCGCACTGTTGGGCGCCACCATTCTCCTTATTTCGGCCAATTCCGGCGTGATGAGCGCTTCCCGCCTCACGTACGCCATGAGCCAGTTCCATTTTATCCCCGAGTGGTTTAACGCTGTGCATCCCCGGTTCCGGACTCCCTACAGAACCATTTTGGTCTTTTCTCTTATCGGTGTGGTGGAATTGATATTGTCCTTTTTGACGCCCAACGCCATGGACACTTTGGGCAATATGTATGCTTTCGGAGCCACCACGGGGTATATTCTGGTGTTTATCGCCCTGATAAAATTGCGTTTTACCGACCCTTATTCTCCGCGACCCTATAAAGTCCCTTTTAATATCACCCTCAAGTACCATAATAGGACAGTAGAATTTCCTGTGCTGGCCGTCTTGGGAGCATTAGGCGTAAGCTCCATTCTGTTCGAAGTCATCCTCACCCATGCCATCGGGCGGATAGCCGGTCCTGCCTGGGTCGTTTTAAGTTTCCTTCTGTACGCTTTATACCGTCGCCGCCACGGTCTACCCGTATGGGGTAGCCTCGAGCGCGACTGGGAAGCCGAACAGATACGCGTCCTGGAGAGCGCCGAAGAATATGAACTGCTGGAACGGTACAAGTTGGCCCTGCGAGAAAGAAGACGCGAGGAGGCTCTGGGAAAAGCATGAGCACCCGCACCCTTACCTGGCGCGATTATTACCAATTTTTCACCACTGCTGCCTTCTTCGTTATAGGCATTAATATTTTGCTGCGAAGTATAGCCCAACCTCGTCTATTGCCTTGGGTAGTAGGCAGCAGCTTTTTAGGTTTTAGTATCTATCGGTCTTACTTTATTTTAAATTACTTTCGCTCCTGTCGGCGGTCAAGGGGGAATAACGCATGACTCCTGTTTCCACCCACCCTCTGGGCGTTTTTCTGGCCCTGGCGTTTATTCTGAGTATGGGTTCGCTCCTCTGGTGGATGCTCCATGTACCTCCGGCCATACCCTACGAGGTGGCCCGCATCACCGCTGAGGTGCAGGCTGTTCGCCGTATTCTGGTCCCGGTAGTAGACGCAGATTATTCGCGCCGGGCCATCGAGCTGGCCACCCGGCTAGGAGCCGAACAAAAGGCGGAGATCCTGTTGCTTTACGTTCTAGAAGTCCCCCTAACTCTACCTTTAGGTGCCGGTTTGCCCGAGGCGGAAGCACGGGCAGAACGGGTATTGCAGCAAGCCCAGGAAATAGCGGCTTTCCATCACCTACCCCACCGCAGCCGTATTATGCGCGCTCGTACCGCCGGTAGCGGCATTCTTCAAGCCGCTAAGGAAGAAGGGGTGGACATGATAGTCATGGGCGTCCGGCCGCGCCGCGGCGAACACGTGCCTTTGACCCGCACGCCGGACTGGTTGTTGAAATACGCTCCTTGCGAGCTGGTTATTGACAAATTACCTGCTTAATTACCTGCTTAAGGAGGAAACTGGAATATGCGCATAATCATCGTGGGGTGCAGTCGGCTGGGCAGCCGCCTGGCTAAGGTCTTAACCCATTCCGGCCATGAAGTAGTAGTGGTGGACCCCAAGCTGGAAGCTTTGGAGCGCTTGGGGCCGGACTTCCGCGGGCAGATAGTAAGGGGTATAGGAATAGATCTGGGGGTGCTGGAGGAAGCCGGCATCTCCGGCGCCGACGTATTGATCGCCGCTACCGACCGGGATAGCACCAATCTGGTGGTAGCCCAAATAGCGCATGAAAAATATAAAGTGTCCCAAGTAGTAGCCCGAGTTTACGATCCGGAAGCTGCGGAGGCTTATCGGAAAATGGGCTTTTATATCTTTTGTCCTACCACTATAGGGGTGGATTATATCTTGAGCCTGCTGGAAAAACAACCTTAAGGAGGCGAGGGCTAATGTACGTAATTGTGGCCGGCGGAGGAAAAGTAGGCTATAATCTGACCCGCACTTTGCTGGATAACGGCCACGAGGTCTCCCTCATAGAGAAGGAGGCCCAGCGCTGTCGCTGGCTGGAAGACCATCTGGGCGCAGTGATAGTCCACGGGGACGCCACGGAGGTAGCCACTTTAGAGGCGGCCGGGGCGGGCCGCGCCCAGGTGTTAGCCGCGGTTACCGGGTTTGACGAGGATAATATTCTTATCTGCCGGCTGGCCCAATGTGTTTTCGGGGTGCGACGGGTTATCGGCCGGGTTAACTTTCCCCAAAATGAAGATACTTTCCGCCTGCTGGGGATAAACCACGTAGTTAACAGCACTCGTTTGATTTATCAGCTCATGCTGCAAGAACTAAACGTGGCCGGCCTCGTTCCTCTGCTGACCTTTAAAGGCGGTGAAATTGAATTTGTGGACATCAGACTCAGCCCGGCAGCGCCCGCGGCCCATGTGGCGGTCAAAAATCTCATTTTGCCCGACCGCTGTTTGCTTTTAGCTATCTTAAGAAATGAGGACCTCATCTTCCCCCGGGGAGATGTCGTTTTACAGCCGGGCGACCATATTATCGCCGCCACAGCAACTGCGGAGGCCGAAGCTTTACGCCGGGCTCTGGCAGGCGAAGCCGGCGAAGAATAGATAAAAATAAAGCACTTAAGGGGCCTGTTGACCGGCCCCTTAAGTGCTTTAGAGGCTACTGTCATTCCTCCTCTCAGTAACCTCTAAGTAACCTAAGTAACGCAGTTCCCGGATAGCCCGGATAACCTATAATCGCTTATTCTAGTAACCTATTCCACAAGCAGCTCTCTTAGGGGTATACCTGTCCAAGTTAGCCTTACTTCTTTAACCAGGGCATCATGGACCTTAGCTGGTCCCCTACTTTTTCAATTAAGTGCTCCCGTGCCCGCCGGCGCAAAGCGTTAAACACGGGCCGGCCCGCCTGGTTTTCCAAAATCCATTCGCGCGCAAAGGTGCCGTCCTGGATCTCGCGCAAGAGTTGTTTTATGGTGGCCCGCACGTGATCGTCTATTATCCGTGGACCCCGGGTTAAATCTCCGTACTCCGCCGTGTCGCTGATGGAGAAGCGCATATACTTCATGCCGCCCTCGTAAATCATATCCACTATGAGTTTAAGCTCGTGCAGGCATTCAAAATAAGCCACCTCCGGTTGATATCCGGCCTGCACCAGGGTCTCAAAAGCTGCTTGAATCAAAGCTGTAGTGCCACCGCATAAGACGGCTTGTTCTCCGAAAAGGTCGGTCTCGGTTTCTTCTTTAAAGGTGGTTTCTATAACCCCGGCCCGGGTGCAGCCGATAGCTTTGGCATAGGCCAGGCCCAATTCTTTAGCCTTACCCGTGGTATCCTGGTAAATAGCCAGCAGGGCAGGCACACCCTTGCCTTCTACATACATCCTCCTTACCAGGTGGCCCGGGCTTTTGGGAGCCACCATCAGTACGTCCACGTTATCCGGCGGAACTATCTGGTGGTAGTGGATATTGAAGCCGTGGGAAAACATAAGGGCGTTACCCGGTTTTAAATGGGGAGCAATTTCTTCCCTATAGACTCGGGGCTGGGCTTCATCAGGCAAAAGGATTTGAATAATATCCGCTTCTGCAGCAGCTTCGCCTACCGTTTTAACTGCCAGCCCGGCCTCTTCCGCAGCGGCCCAAGATTTGCTCCCTTTGCGCAAACCTACTACTACATCCATGCCGCTGTCCTTTAGATTCTGCGCCTGAGCATGCCCCTGGCTGCCGTAGCCCATAATGGCGATCTTTTTGCCTCTTAGCGCACTTAAATCTGCATCCTGATCATAGTAGATAACCGCCACTTTGCCCCTGGCCACTTTCGTGCCAGGCTTCACCTCCCGTTACCAAAATTGTATGGACAATAAATGTAAATAGATTTAGTTATTCGCAACTTAAAGCCCGGACTCCTGCTAAACACCGGAAAAATCTTTTGCTAACCGGCCATGCCGGCTACACCTGCCCGGCACAACCATGCATGAAAATAGAGCTTCGTCGTGTTAAATCTCTAAATTAACCCTTCATGCCGG
Organism: Neomoorellaceae bacterium; assembly: GCA_049701195.1. GTDB lineage: Bacteria > Bacillota > DSM-521 > Neomoorellales > Neomoorellaceae > JBNATU01. Next base: position 104,050 of record JBNATU010000002.1, on the reverse strand, counting down.
TCACACCTGCGCCCGGCACAAGCCCGCATATTAAAATTCAATGCCCTGCCGGGCCTCTACCCCCTTTTCATACGGATGTTTAAGCGGCCGCATTTCGGTAACCAGATCGGCTGCGGCTTTGATCGCCTCCGGAGCATAGCGTCCGGTCAATACTACTTCTATTTCCGGCGGTCGTTTATGCAACAAATCAAGTACCTCACTCTCGGGCAATAGGCCGTAATGCAGGGCGACATTAATTTCATCCAGGATTAATAGGTGGGCTTCCCTGTGATCCATCACCTCCCGGGCGTACTCCAGTCCGGCGCGTGCCAGTTCATAATCTTCCGGCTTAGCTCCCTCCCGGTAGACAAAGCCCCTACGGCCAAAGGTTTTTATCTCTATTTCCGGCTTTAGGCGGGCCAAAGCCTTATGTTCACCGTAGTCGGGTGTTTTCATAAATTGTATAATAACCGTTTTTAGGCCGTGCCCTGCTGCCCTTAACGCCAGACCGAAGGCTGCTGTGCTCTTACCTTTGCCGTCTCCTGTATAGACCTGCACCAAGCCGTACTTTAAACCGGTCAATATATCACCTGCTCCCCCCTGGTGTATCCCCAGTTTTGATCCCAGGCCTGCTTGTCTTACGCTCGCAAAGGCCTCCCTCGCGGGCAGGACTTTTGCTCGACCTAAAAGCTTAAGGCGAGGTTCCCTCGACAGTTGGCCTCCTTGCCGATGGGCCGGTCTTAAGCCTCTCTATCCTCTAACCCTTCTTAAGCTTTCGGCCGAAGCTCAAAGGCTGGGCTAGCCGCGAAGGCTTGCTCGCTCGCTTTCAAGCCCCAGCAGGCCTGATCTGTAAAAAGTGGGGATAACTCGTGCTTCCCCTGGTTGATTCTGCCTGGTTTATATAATACCGTTTTTGAAACACCCTACTCACGTACCGCTACGCCGGGCTACCACCTCCCTATCCTCATTATATCCGAAAATTATACTCTCCTTCCCCTAATACCCCGAAAATAGCTCTCGTCTATTTTCCTCCTTCTGTTTGTGCCGCCGGGGCGGCATGAGGGTCTACCCCAAAAATGCGCTTTACTATCTTCATCCTTCTGCTGAAGCCTCATTGGCGGCATGGGGTCTACCCCATTACGGTCTTCGATGCTTCCGAAATATTACCCGTGCCGGGGCGTTGGCGCCAGCCGCCGATGGGCGAAATTCCCGAGCCGTATGGCTCCCCTCTCGCGAGTTTGAGCGGGGTTCCCAGCCAATTCGACATTCTGCCCGCCATAGCCGGTTTCAGTCCTCCATGCCCTCGGCCCCGCCTCCGAGCTTAATTTCGCCTGGGGCTCGTAAAGTTCGTCCAAGGTCTCCTTGTACCAGCATCCCGGCATTTTCATACTTCTCTAGGGAGCTCCCGGTTTCTAGCCCCCCTAAGTAGGAAGATCTAAGGTTAGGAAGATATTAAGGTTCGGTCTTCAAACCGGTCAAGCTATAAAGACGGTCTACTTCTTCTGGGGTTAATCGGCGATATTCTCCGGGACGTAAGCCTCCTAACGTTAAAAAGGCTATCTTGGTTCTTTGGAGCCAGAGCACCGGATGCCCTATAGCCGCACACATGCGGCGGACCTCCCGCTTCTTCCCTTCTCCTAGGGTGAGTTCCAATAAAGCGGTATCCTTCCCGATGTGCAATAGCTTTACTTTAGCCGGAGAGGTAACGCCGTCTTCCAGTCTTACGCCCGTGGCTAACTTTTGCAAAGCCCGCCTATCCGGTACTCCTTTCACCAGAGCGCGGTAAGTCTTGGTTACCCCGTAGCGGGGGTGGGTTAACCTTAAGGTCAAATCACCGTCGTTGGTCAACAACAACAATCCTTCGGTGGCGTAATCCAGGCGTCCCACCGGATATACCCTTTCTTTTATCCCTTTTAGCAAGTCCATAACTTTGGGCCTTCCCCAGGGATCCTCTACCGTGGTAACATAACCGGCAGGCTTGTATAGCAGGTAATAAGCCTTGTCTTCGCTTCGATTTACCGCTCGTCCGTCTACTTCCACCACATCCCGCCCAGGTTCCACCTGCACTCCCATAGTAGTTACCGTTTGCCCGTTCACCTTGACTCGGCCGGCGCGGATGAGTTCCTCAGCCCTGCGCCGGGAGGCCACCCCCGCCTGGGCCAAAAATTTTTGCAAACGCATAGTCCTTCACCCTAGGCATCTTTATTGTCGGCAGTTAAAATTTTAACTGAGAGCAGGTTATTATACCAGGGTTATTACAGTTATAATACAGTTATAACCAACGAAGACCCGAACTACCGGGTGTTCGTTGGTACTATGTTATTACAGTTATAATAACAGTTTAACAGATAGAAGGTGACTACCGTGCCAGCCCATCCAGGTGAAATCCTTATCTTATGGGAAAGGCGCCTTTCCCCCTTGGGTTACTTGACGGTAGCCTTAAGCCCTAAAGGAATATGCCGCCTGTCTTTCCCTAATGAATCTCCATCAGAAATGCTGGCCGCCCTTAAAGTTATTTTCCCCCAGGCAATTATAAAAAAAACCCAGGGGTAGCGGAAGAAGTTTTCCGACAACTGGAAGAATATTTTTGCGGTAAGCGCCGCATTTTTGAGGTAGCCCTGGATCTGCGAGGTACACCTTTCCAGTTAGCCGTCTGGCATGCGCTGCGTACCATACCTTACGGTACTACTTGTAGTTATGGCGACCTAGCCCGAGGTATAGGTAAGCCCAAAGCCACGCGGGCCGTGGGCCGGGCCATAGGAAGCAACCCGGTGGGTATCATTGTTCCCTGCCACCGGGTTATTGGGGCCCGCGGAGATTTGCGAGGTTTCGGAGGCGGGCTGGATATAAAGGAAAAGCTCCTGAGGTTAGAAGGAGCACTTGCTTCTTTTCCAGCTATTTAGCGTATAAAATTGTTTAACTTTGTTTCGCAGTTTGCTCTTAGCAGAGTTTGCCGAAGGTAATTTAGCGGAAAATTACTACCGCTTTCACTGACAGTTCTAAGGATCATCTTGGGGTTTACACCGCGAGAGTGGGCTTATATAACTACCCAGCCAACCGGTTATTTAACTGTGGCTTCACAAAAGTCGCAATATCTACGAAAACCCTATTCGCTACGGCTTGACTACAAGAGGAGTGGAAGCGGCGATGATGTGGAGATGGTCCAGAGAACTCAGCGAAATGGATTTAGCGAAAAGCTGGTGTTAGTCTTCCCTTTCTGTTATAATCTTACTGTAATTTGCGTGCCAAAACATGCCAGGTGGTTGGAATGCCCGCATTAGGTAAAATCGATTTAGACCAGGTGGTGGCCCGGGTTCAAACCGTATTAAAGAATTTTCCTCAAGTGGCTGGAGCCTATCTATTCGGTTCCAGCCTGGATCTCTGTCGTCCTAATAGCGATATCGATTTAGGTCTTGTTCTGGAACCCGAGATAAAACCGGATAGTAAAGAGGGTGACAAATTAGAAGCAGATATCGCCCTTTATCTGCCACCCGTAGATGGACATCCTTTTGACATAGTTCTCTTGGACCCCGATAAACCTCTATTTACTTTTCGCGTCCTTAAAAAAGGAAAGCTGATTTACTGTCGTAACATGGAGCGAGTTACTGATGTAGTGGAATACGTGAGCCGCAGGTATGCTGATTTGTATCCTCGATATATTCGAGCCCTGGACGAGGTTATCTCCGAGGTGAGGGAAAGTGGCTCTGGATCGCCAGCGGATACTATCTAAGATCAGTTATATCCGTGAGCAAGTGACCGGTATTAATGAATTGCTGGAGAAAAAGACTAAGGAAGAGATACTGGAAGATCCGTGGTTAATAAAGGGCTTAAAATATTCCTTACAAACAGCCATAGAGGCTATGATCGATTTGGCTTATCACATCTCAGCTAAAAAGTACGGTCATGCTCCTACTGACGCCCGGGACGCCATGCGGCTACTTCTCGAACAAGGTGTAATTTCCCGGTCTAACTGGCAAACCTATTCCTCCATGATCGGATTTCGTAATCGCTTGGTACACGTGTATCAGGAAGTATCCCCTGAACGGGTATATGAAATGGCCAGAAACGAGCTAGGCGATTTCGAAAAGTTTATTCAGGAGATCAAAGCCGTTCTCTCTTCTGAACGCTCGAAGTAAATTATTCTTCGACTTCATCTGCTTTAGCCAAACATTATCCGGCAAATGGCCACGGCGGCCAGGAGGCTGGAGACATCGGCTATCAATCCTAAAGCCAGGGCGTAGCGATAGCGCCGGATACCGACGGAACCGAAATACACCGTTAAGACATAAAAAGTAGTATCGGTGCTGCCCTGCATTACCGAAGCCAAGCGCCCGATAAAGGAATCCGGGCCGTAGTTGCTGATGAGCTCGGCTGCTACGCCTAAAGCCCCGCCCCCCGAAAGGGGGCGCAAAATGGCCAAAGGTAATACTTCTCCCGGCATCCCCACCAGACGAAATGCAGGGTCCAGCAGGCGGGCCAATAGGTCCATGGCGCCTGAGGCTCGAAATACTCCTATGGCTACCAGCATGCCTACCAAGAAGGGTATTATTTTTACCGCTACTCTAAACCCGTCCTCCGCCCCGGCCACGAAGATTTCATACACCTTAACTCCTCTAAGGTAACCGCAGGCAGGGATAAAAAAAAGAAGAGCCGGAATGGCCCAGCGGGATATTTCCAGCATTATCCCGGTCATTTTTGCTCACCCCCAAGAAACCGTAAAAATGATTCCGAAGCAAAACTTGTTAACCCCTCGCGGGTTAAAGAAGTTTGTAATGTTTGTAATCTTTCTTGACTTCCGCTTCCCCGTCAAATCTAAAAGTGCTTGAGGGACAAGGCTTTAACCAACGGGAAATCATAATTGTTTCGGAGGCACTCCATAAAAACGGCGGAAAAGGCGATCCGCAATTATGGCCGCTATCATACTGGCTCCGGTGGCCAAAATGGTGGGCCCCACAATAATGGTCGGGTCAGAAGAATTAGCTGCTGCGCGGAGGCCTATAATAGTGGCCGGTACGAGGGTAAGGCAGCCGGTATTTAACCCCAAGAAGGTGCACATAGCAGGTGTGGCTTCCTCGGGGGAGGGGTTCAGATGTTGAAGCTCTTCCATGGCTTTGAGGCCAAAGGGTGTAGCCGCATTGCCCAGTCCCAATATATTAGCGCTTAAATTCATTAAGATAGCTCCGATGGCCGGGTGATCTTCGGGTATTTCGGGAAAGAGATAGCGGGTTAAAGGTCGGAGGGCCCGGGCCAGAAGGGTCACCAACCCGGCTTCCTCGGCAATCTTTAACAGACCCAACCAGAGGGCCATAAGGCCTATAAGCTCCAGGGCCAGATTTACGGCCAGCTGGGCTGCCTCCAGCGCTGCTTCCGTTACTATTTCAATTCTGCCCTGACTCCCCGCCACGGCTATGCCGCTCAAAAGCATTAAGATCCAGATAAGATTAACCATGAAAAAATCCCTCCATAAGCCACCTTAACTCACCTTGTTAGTAAACTTATGAAGGGCTGGCAAAAGATAGAACCGCTTCTAATTTAAGCAGAGCCAGGGGAAAGGGAAAATGCCTATAAAAGCCTGGAGAAAAGTAACCCACCAGGGCCTCCGGGCTACATCCTGCCCTGCTACCAGGTCTACGGTTATCTTTTGGTCACGCCAAGTAAAAATGAGTCGGCCTACCGGTTCGCCCTTCTTTATCGGGGCCTTAAGATCGGGAAATAATTCTATACTCCTCTGCCACTCTACCGTGGCTTCCTTGGGGATGGCGGCCACGGCCTCGCCGGCCGTGATAGCGGGCACCGCAGCCTTGAGGCCCTCTTGCAAAGGGGCTAGGGCGACGAGTTCTCCTGCCGGCAGCAAAACCCGGCGGGTGAAATGGGCAAAACCGTAATCCAAAAGCAGGCTGGCTTCCCGGTACATATTGGGCGAGTCCATCACTACGGCGATGAGTTGCCGGCCCTCCCGAGTAGCCGAAGCGACTAAGACCTGCCCTGCTTCTCTGGTGTAGCCGGTTTTAACCCCATCAGCCCCGGGATAGGCATAATAGCCCCAAAGAAGCCGGTTGTTATTCACCAACAGGCGATCCCAGGGCTTCCCCGGCCAAGGAATTATTCTCTCTTTAGTGGCTACTATTTGGCGAAATTTAGGGATCTGCAAAGCGTAACGGGCTATAAGGGCCAGATCATAGGCCGAAGAATAGTGGTCCGGCGCCGATAAACCGTGGGGATTGGCATAATGGGTATCCCGGGCTCCCAGTTCTTGCGCCTTTTCATTCATGAGAGCCACAAAATGGTCTACCGTGCCGCCGATATGTTCGGCAATGGCTACTGCCGCATCATTGGCGGAACGCAGCAACAGGGCGTACAGCATTTCTTCTAAGGTTAGGGTTTCGCCTTCCTCCAAATAAATGGACGCCTCTCCTACCTCGGCTGCCTTTTTGCTGGCCCGTACCAAGTCATTGAGGTTGCCCCGTTCTAAAGCCAGGATGGCGGTAGTGATTTTGGTGGTACTGGCCTGGGGTAACCGCTGGTGTGGGTTCTTGCTCCAAAGGACTTGTCCGGTTAAGGCATCCATCAAGACCGCGCTCTTGGCCTGAATTTCAGGCTCCATGGCCCAGACGTTCCCGGGAAAAAGCAATAAAGCAGACAATAAAAAGACCCCCGCAGTCCACACCCAGGGGTTTAGCTTGCCCTTTACCCTACTACATAACATTACTACTAACCCCCCCGGCTTTTTTATTCGCCGGAAAGGGCGAATCTCCTGCTACTGGGGTCGTAATACGGTTTCCGTACGCATTGTCGGTTGCTCATCCTTCTTGGGCTCTTTCTTACCCCGGCCCAGTAATTCCTGTATGCGTTCCAAAACCTGAGGGGTCAAGTCGATTAAGCGATCCACTACCGCGTTACCGTCTACCGGCAGCAGACGTATCTGGTTTTTTCCTACTACCAGAAAACCTACAGGCTGTACCGAGACACCGGCGCCGCTGCCGCCGCCGAAGGGCCAACCTTTACCGCCTTCACCTCCCTTTTCCTCCTGGCCGGATTCATATTCCGAGCCGCCGGCAGCAAAACCGGCCGTTACCCGCGATACTGGGACGATTACCATGCCGTCAGCCGTTTCAATGGGCTGTCCCACTACAGTATTTACGTCCACCATTTCTTTGATGCTTTCCATAGCTGTCTTCATCAGCGCTTCGATAGGGTGGTCGCTCAATTCTATGCTGCACGCCCCTTTCGTTCCCGGCATTGCCTGTGAGTACCTTATAAAGCCCGTAAATACCCTGCCTTCTTTCGTGCTAATAATATGGCTCAAGAAAAAAGCAAATATGCATCCCGATAATTTTCTAGGTGGGGATTTTAGACCAGACAGCAACAGGTATAGCGGCAGACAATGCGGAGCCCTTTTTTTTCGGCCAAGCGTATAAGCAGCGCTGAAGGGTAGGCCACGGCGTTAACTCCGGCCGCCAGTGCATAGGTTTCTATACGCTCCGCATACCTTCCGCCGGGCCGGGCGCAACCCAGACGCAAATTGGCTTCTGGTGCGGTAATCCTGGCAGCAGCTACTATCTTAACAGCGGAAGCCGGTTCTGGCGGAGCAACCGCCTCCATAGGGGTCCCGGGAAGCGGTTTGAGTACCACAAAGACCACATCCTTTAGGCCCCGGTTCAAAATCCCGCCTACCGCCTCTAACTCGCCTTTCAGCCTGCTAAAGTACAGGCCGAGGATTACGTGTGGTGTAACCTTGAGCCCCGCCTCCAAAAGGACATCCAGGGTCCTCCAGTAAGGTGCTGCTCCCTGGGCCACCCCGCAAACCCTGCGGGCAGTCTCGTCATCGCCTATGATATCTACTAACACCCGGTCAATGCCGCAAGATTTCAGGTTCGCGGCAGTCTCGGCGTCGACTAATCCAGTATGGACTACCACCGCCAAACCCAGAGCCTTTAATCTGGATAAGGCGTCCCAAAAAGCTGCCAGCGGCACCCTGCCTTTCGTGTCGGACCCGCCGCTCACCAGTAGTCCCACGCATCCCTCATCTGCTAACCGTTTCCCCAGTTCTACCAGTTCTTCGGGCGAAGATACCCGGTGCATACCTTCTAGCATCTTTCCCCGGCAGTGAAGACACTGGAGTTCACATTTAGTACCGGTGAGGCTGACTGCCGGAAATACGTACGGGTTATTCCGGTATAAGCCGTTATCGAAGTGTTTGGTCCCGGGAAGAGCCACTACGAGTTCCGGGGGGAAATTGGTCTCGCGGGTTCGCCAAGCCGCGGTCAGGAGCTCTTTAAGGGGCAGGTGAATAAGCTCGGTCAAAAGTTGGTATAGTGTAGATCTCACTGTCGGCTTTTTATTCCCCTTTCCTCGTTTAGGTAGACGTTCATGCCGCCCTGGCGGCACCAGCAGCACCAGCAGAAGGAGGAAAATGGCTAAAGATTTTATTTTCGGGGTAGTCTTCCATGAGGGCAGGCGCCCTCTCCATGAACCATGAAATAGGTGATAAGATAGCCGCCCATGAGGGAGAACACCCTCACCACGGACAATGAAAGGAGAAGAATGAAAGCAGAAGTTTATTTTCGGAGGAGACGCTCATGCCGCCGGTGGTACCGACGGAAGGAAAAATGGTAAAAATGCTATTTTCTGAGGGTAGCCGCTGTACCTTAGCTTAAGGGATTAGGCCCACAATTGTCTGCGGATGAAGAATAAATCCCGTTCCTCAGGCGGAAAAGGAAAATTGCGTATGCATCCGGAAGGCCGCTCATTGCCGTACGGCCGGTTACAAGCCACGGTACAACCGTCCTTCCCGGGGCAACCCGAGGTCATGAACGGCAAGCCGGTACTTATAGTCTCGTCCAGCAGCTCTTGCCCTATCCCGAAGTCCACGAGGCGTCCTCCGGAGTCAAAACGCATACCCTCGAGCCGCGCCAGGCCCTCGTTTATGAGGTAACGGGCGAGCTGAACGCGGCGGTACCGCCCCAGGGAAGGCGGCCTTTGCTCCTGCATGAGGCTGCCCGGTTCCGGGAAAAAGCTGAAAAGGTGGGTGCGGGCGCCCAAGTCCTGAGCCCGCTGGATGGCCGCCACCGCTTCGTGCTCTGTCTCTCCTAACCCCACGATGAGGTGAATCCCTACGCGCCCTGCGCCCAAAACGCTAACTGCCTCTTCTACGCCCGCCCAATACCGCTCCCAGCGGTGCGGACCTCCTGCTCCCCTTCCCCGCAGGGCCTCAAAAAGCCCCTTGGTGGCGCAGTCTACGGCGATGCCCACCATATCCACGCCGACTGCCTGAAGCTCCTCGAACTCTTTTTTTCCTACACAAGTAGGGGTTATGAGGGCGCTGAGCAACAGGTCAGTCTCCTGTTTAATGCGGCCGGCAATATACAGTAAGTCTCCCATAGCCCGCCGGTGGGTCTGCATGGCCACGCAGACCCTTTCCAACCCCCGCCCGTCGGCTTTAACTCGGGCAATTACTTCATCTAAAGGAACCACAGGCCAATCGACCCGAATGAACGAGGTATCTCCCAGGGGTTGCCTATTGCCGGCCAGGCCGCAGTAAGCGCAGCGACCGGAGCAGGGCTCCTCGTAGGTCAAAAGAAGGTTCAGGCCGCGAAGCCTGGCCCCTCGGTGGAAAGACCCGTTGGCCAGTCCCAAGGTGATGGCTGCGGCAGTACTGATCCTTATCCAATCAGGGCTCGTATGGCTCACGCTCAATTTCCTCCTTACTCCCTAACGTATCCCTCGTCCTGCTTACCTTGCGCTCGCTTCAAAAACCCTCTATATCCTCGACCCCGCCTCCGCTTTCGGGCGAAGTTTAAGTTTGGCTACCTCTCGGGAAAAGTTCCTCGCTTCCAAGCTTAAGCAGGCCTCCCCTCTAAAAACTGGATATAGCTTCGCCTTTTTCCATCTCGCCCGCCGGTAGAATTTTTCCGCTAAACAGGACCGTGCGCGAGACCACTCTGGATAATAATCTTTGAACGATAAGCCTTGGATAATATCTGCTGTATTACGGGCACTATATTTTTCAGCGGCAATAAACCGTCCAGCCTGCTCCCTCACATCTGCCATGTTTCTCTCAAGAGAGTGGTAAGGGCCTGCGCCTCCCCAGTCCATCCGGCCTCCATACGCCTGCGCTGTCTTACAGCCCGGAGCAACGGTGGCCCCAGGAATTCTCGCCATTCCTCATCGTAACTGGACAGCGGAGTTGCCTCGCGGAAGTAGCGCACCGTTGCCCGGCCGGCCATCTCTCCGCTTTGTACGGCGAAAAGTATCCCTGCGCCGGTCACGGGGTGCGTAAACCCGCCGGCATCCCCGCACAAGATAACCCGTTCTAAACAGCAGCTCCGGTACGGTCCGCTTACCGGTATAAAGCCTCCCGTACACCTGACGATCCTCCTCTTCTCCCACCCTAAAAAGCTCAGAAACTTGATCAGGAGACCCCGCAGGTCCGGCCAACACCCGTCTGTCCCGCTCCGGGTCACCCCTACTCCAACGTTGGCCGTAAGGCCTTTGGGAAACACCCAGGCGTACCCGCCGAAAAAGGCAGGGTCAAAATATACCTGGGTCACTCTCATCGATTCCGGGAGCTCCACCTCCACCTGGTAGGCCACCGCCAGCCTGTGGGGACGGTAACCTGCGGCCCTGGCCACTACCGACCGCGGACCGTCGGCCCCCACTATCATCCGCGCCTTTAAAGTAAGAAGACTACCTTCCCTGCGTACTATTAATCCTTTTTCCGTCCAATTCAGAACACAGGTAGACGTCCACAGCTCAGCCCCGGCCGCTACGGCCTGCAGGGCTAGAGCATAGTCGAACACCTCGCGGCGGAGAAGAAATCCAGGGGCGTGTACGGCAAGAGTCGTACCCTCGGGAAAACGGGCTTCCATTCCTTCTACTCTCTGGGCCACCGCTTCCCCCGGGATTTCGACCTCTAGGTCCATAAGGACCGGTACGTATTCGGCACATTGAACCGGAAAACCCGGCCGCGCCTTGCGCTCTAGGATGAGTACCTTCAGGCCGGCAGCAGCCGCCACTCGTGCCGCGGCACTACCCGCCGGCCCTGCTCCTACTACTATGACATCGTATTCCTGCATCTAGACTCTCGCTTTCATATTGTGCTGGGTTGATCCCCAAGGGTTTCAGGCGCAAGCGTTTAACCCAAGCAGCTACCCGGTGCCCGCGCCAGAAAGCTCTGCAAGTTGGTCTTAGGAACGATATTAAGCTCAGGTAGAAAGCAGCTGGTAATGCCGCTTTTTGTCAGCAATAATCTCTTGGGATCGATATTAAACTCAAGTAGGCGTAAGGCCGAAAGTGGAAATAGGCCTATGGCTTATATATTGGTAGACGTCACCCCGCTTCGGTACGGCCCCAGCCTCGCCATAAGAAGCTCCAACAGATCCAGCTTGAGTGTAGTCTGGTTCTCAAAGCGACCGGCGTGGGCCACGCCCTCCTGCTTTAATTCGTAGCAGGTGGAGCTGTCCAGGTCTACCAGGACGCCGGGAAGCCCTATGCGTTCGAAGTCCCGGCGGTGTTTAACCAGGAAGGCTTCGCAGCAGCTCCCGAGGAAAGCGGGAAGGCCTTCGCTTTTTAGGCGACGCAGGACCCGGGAAAGCATCTCGTAGTTCTGGATGGTCACCGGTTTTAGGCCGTAGTCCAGAGCCAGGCGATAGGCTTCCCCCACATCACAGCGGCCGCACCGGCTACACCCCTGGCGAAAGCGGTAACGACAGGAGACCAGCTTGGCGCAGTACGGAAGGAGTACCACCGGTGCAACGAGGATCTCCGCTAAGGTCCCCGCCACCGTACTTACGTCGTTTACCCGGTCAGCCGGGATCCCCCAGGCCGGGTAATCCTTCTTACCCAGTGCGTCGCGGAGTACGGAGGTAAAGTCGCCCACGGTTATGCCCGGAAGGCGCACCCGGCTCCTACGAAAGAAATCCTGTACAGCGCCGGTTACCGCATCCACAGAGGCCTCTATCCCTCTGAGGCTCGCTTCCAGATCGTAGATCCCCCGGCGGGGGTGGACGAAAAAATCGCCGGTGAAATAGACGGCCTCGATTCTTTTCTTATCGGCACTCAATACCAGGGAGCAACGCAAAAAGCCGCCCCGAGTCTTGCGCCCTGCCTTAAGCACCAGTTTGTCGCCGGGGGTCCTCACCGCATGGATCCATTCGTCGGATTTAAAATAGGGCAACCGGTGGGCTAACAGCGCTTTCTCATACTCTGTCAGCTTCCCCGGGACCAGAATCATGTTGAGCTCCCGGGCCAGTTCCTCCGCAATGGCTTCTTTTATAGTGTTCCAAGGTGGTACCCGGCCCAGCTCCCATTTAAGGCAGGTAACCCGCTCTTTAAGAGAATTTATCTCCTTGGCCTTGAGCTTCTCCGTAGGGATCCTGAGAGCCTTTAGCATGGTCTCCACGTCGAAGTCCACCAAAAGCGTTCCCTGATAAAGAAGAGCGCCGTGAAGTTCGGTCCCTCCGGTCCCGGAAATTTTTCTTCCCCTCACCTCAATGTCATTTCGTGGGCGATAGGCCGCCGGTACTCCTAGTTTTACCAAAGCCCTGGCCACCGCGCCGCAAACCTGCGCGTACAGGCGCTCTATCTTGCGCTCGAGGTGGGGATTATCGCCGGTGGTAATTATCTCCCAGCCGAGCTGTAGGGAATCCCAGTAAAGGGCTCCTCCCCCCGTAAGGCGCCGGTTTACCTCTATGCCGTGGCCGTGGCAGAATTCCAACCTTACCTCCTGCTCCACTACCTGGTGGTACCCGACCAGGACACAGGGCGGGTCGAACTGCAGAAAGCGCAGGGTATCCGGTATAGCCCCCTCGGACCTGGCGAGGAGCAACACCTCGTCCAAGGCCATATTCTCGGCCGCCGTCCTGAACCCCGTATCCAGAAGCCGCCATTCCGCCTGCATGGTCACCGACCTGCCTTGTCCGCCGTCTCGAGCTGCTCCAGAAATCCCCGCACCTCCAGGATAAGCTCTCCTGGATTGCAAGGGCCGACAGCGGCAAACTTTAGCTTGCGCGGATCAAGCCCGGCCTCGGCCAGTCGCCGGCGCAATCCCGCCACCCTTTTGGCGGCCCGATCATTTCCATATAGGTGCCGGCAGGCGCGGCGGCGACAGCCCAACACCATCACCCCGGAGGCTCCCCGTTCCAGCGCGGTCAGCACCGTCTCCACGTCCACCGAGCCGGCGCAAGGAACCGGCACCCAGGCGATATTTTCGGGCAAAGCTAGGCCCCTTCCCTTCGCTTCCTGGAGGGAACGCCAAGCTGAGCGCCGGCACAGAAAGGCCACCGCTTCTTCTCCGTTGCTCCCGAAGGCTTCCATAAGGCCTGCAGGTGTTATACAGCCGGAGGCCTCCAAACCACGGGCAGGGCATTCGGCCGCACAAAGGCCGCAGCCCCAGCAGGACTTCTGGTAGACCAGCGCCTTGCCCTCCACCGTCACCGCTCCGTGGGGGCAGGTACGCACGCAGGTAAGGCAGGCGGCACAATAACCGGCTTCACGGCGGCCGGCGGTACACTCAAGGTCGCTCTGCGCTCTACACGCCTGGCCTGAGGCCACCGCCAGCGCAGCCCGTGCAGCCAGCAGAACCTGTTCCCGCGCCACCTCCGGGTTTTCAGGAGCAAGACCAGCTCCTGCCAGGAAAACCCCGTGTCTGGGAGTAACGACACTTCCCGGGAGGTTCGCCACTCCTGCCTCCGCTGCACCGCCCGAGAATACCGCCCTCCAGAACTCCTGAGCTTCCGGAGGCAGAGAAAGCTCTTCGCCTACCATAAGCGCCGAAGGGGAAAGCCTCACCTCCTCTGGCCGGCCTTCGCTGGAGGTAGTGGGATCGGTGAAAAAGAGTTTTTCCCCATCCCAGGCAGGAGGGCCTGCGGGCTTTACAAAGATCACTCCTGCCTCCCGCAACTTCCCGTATAAGGCTTCCAAATCGGGAGCCGCGCCCACCTTCATGTGCCGGGCAAGGTAGTAAATTTTTGTCTTTGCTCCCAGCTTTTCCCGTACAGCCAGGAGGTTTCTCAGAGCCAGAGCGTGTACTGCCGGAAGGGATTCGCCGTTGGCGTCCAGCCAGAACACCACCGGTCCGCCACCGTCCGCCAGGGAAAACGAACCGGTGACCAGGTCCCGGGCCAGCTCCGCCTGGGTCGTTGCCGCTACCGGTGCGCGGCTTGTAAAGCGCGGTGCCAGGACGACAGTCTTAATTTTTACCACCCTAACTCCCCGACCGGCTACCCTGACCCAGGCCTCCAAGTTCCCCGGCTCGCCGTTAAGCTTAATTAACTCCGCACCCTCCCACAAGGCAAAGCCCTCTCGCCCTGCTATTTCGCCCCAAAGCTCCTCAGCCCTAAGACCTGTAGGATCGGCCGGGTCCCAGTTCCCCCTGTCGGCCAGCATAAGCGCGGAACATCCCGCAGCCAGTGCCTCGCAGGCCACGCGCAGCCCCGAGTAGCCGCACCCCCAGACCAGCACGTCGGCAGCCAGCTCCTGGAAACGGGCGACTCCGCTGCTTGTCTCAGACCGCAGTACGATTTGGGCCGCCTGCTCACCCGCCACTCGCCCCTCCAGGACTGCTGTCTGGATGTCCAGGGGACCGCGGCAAGACCCGGCGAGGAAAACCCCCTCCCGTTCCTGCTCCCAGAAGCCTCCAGTTAGGCGCGTCTCGAGCATGCCTGGAAGAGGATTATCTAAAGACGGAGCCAGGCCCACGCTGAGCACTACGCGGTCGAACTCCGCAGTTTCCAGCCTGCCTACCTCCAGGTCCTCAAAGCGCAGGACAAGGCCGGCTTCCCCTTTTCTTACCTCTCCCGGGAGACCGCGCACCAGGCGGAGACCATGAGCTTGGAGCTCTTGCAATACTTCTTCATCCCGCCGGCTGTTGAGCTGTAAGTCCATATAAAAGAGCGCGGCCTCATCCACCAGCCCCAGGGTATACAGCCGCAAAAGCAGGCGAAGGCTTACCCCGCAGCAGAAGCGGGAGCAGTAGTCCCGCCCGAGCCTTCGAGACCGCGAACCGGCACACTGGACAAAGGCCCACCGCCTGCCCGTGAGGGCCGACCAATCCTCGGCGGCCAGAAGCCGTTCCAGCTCTAGGGTGGTCAAGACGCCGGCATAACGGCCCCAGCCGTACTCGGGCAGAAGCTCAGGTTCGGAGACGGAAGCTCCGGTCGCCACCACTATAGCTCTGGCTTCCACGATCCCTATCTCCTGCGCCTCCCCTAACCTCACCGCCTCCTGAGGGCACACTTCGACACACACCCTACATCCTTCACGGCAGGCTTTGCAGCGGTGACGCCGGATGACGATACCCCGGGGAGTGCACCGTGGGAGCACTTCGATAGCTTTTCCCGGGCAGGACTCCATGCACCGGCCGCAAAAGGTACAGAGATGGGGGTCTATCGAAGGAGAAGTTGGCAGGAGGCGAACCCTGAAATCGCCCGCCGCACCCCATGCCTCACCGGCATAGGAGCCGGTCAACACCCGAACCCGGCTTTCGGAGGCTAGCTCCTCCATAAGCTCGAACCCCAGGCATATATTGCAGGAGCTACACTCTTGGCCTGCCTTGCAGGCATATTCAGCCCAACGGCCGCCGATAAAAGCTTCCTTTTCTACCAGTAGGATTCTAAGACCATAAGAGGCGGCGGCCACCGCGGCGGCCATACCGGCCGGCCCGCCGCCGAGCACCAAAACATCGCAAGTATAGCGCAAGGGTTTTACACCCCCAGTTTTTCCAACACGCTGTCCGCAGAAACTTGGTTTAACTCCAGGCCCAGCTCCTCCTCAGGGTTGAGCCCTAAGCTCAAGCCCAGAAGCTGGGGCAAATAGAGCACGGGCAGTTCTGCCTCGCCCTGTCCGGCGCTCAGCGCAATCCCGCAGGCCGGGCAGGCCACCACCAGACAGTCAGCACCCGCACGCCCGGCCTGTTCTACTTTAGCCGCTGACAGCCGGGCCATGAGGTCCGGCCTCAGGGCCATTAAACCTCCCCCGCAGCAATCCTCTTTTCCCTCGTAATCAATGCTCTCCGCTCCGACAGCTACCACCAGCCGGTCCAGGATACCCTGGCCGCCGGACCACCCGTAACCCTCCAGTCCGTAGGCGCGGTAGGCTTCCGAAGGCCGGGCGAAGTGGCAGCCTTCATGCACGGCCACCTTCAATCCTGCCAGAGTCCGCCGTACTAGCTTCTGAAAATCAAATTCCGCCAGGACCCGCAACAAATGCAGCACACGGGTCCCGCCCCGGTAGCTAAAACCTGCCGTTTCTAGCTTTTGTCGTATCTTCCGCCCGAGGCCTCCACCGTCCTTGAGCAGTAGGTCTGCCTCCATGAGGTTGGAAGCGCAGGCATTGCATAGGGTCATGATGGGTAGGCTCTCGTCTCCGACCTGAGCGAGATTATAGGCGGCAATCAGCAGGGCCGCTTCCTTATCCAGGCTCTTAAGAGGATAACCGCAACAACGAAAGCCGGGTATCTCTACCAGTTCTACCCCCAAAAAATCCATAAGCTTCCGGGCCGCCAGCTCATACCCCAGGGCCCGAACCGGAGCACTGCAACCGGGGAAAAAGGCGAGGCGCCTCATCCTTCCTCACTCCCCGCCAAACCAGCAGCCCTTAAGATGTCGGCGAGCCTCCCGACTTCCTCGTCCAGTGTGGGCAATCCCAGTTCCCGGCGGTATTCATTATGAAACTCATCCACCGGGTAAATCCGCCCCTCGTCAGCCAATATCTGAATAACCTGTCCCACGGTCCCCGGGGCGAAGCCCATTTTAAAAGCCCGGTTTCTGAGCTCTAGCATAACTTCGGCCGGTTTGACGTCCTCCGGACACCTTTCTTGACAGGTAAAGCATCCTAGACAATACCAGAGCTCGGTCTCCTGGGCGGCTTTCTCCTCCCGCCCCCACTGTATCAGCCTGATATACCGCCGAGGATTGTAGCCGACGTCCAGGGCAGCAACCGGACAGCCAGAGGTACACTTAGCACACTGATAACAAACCATCTTGCCTTCATCCCCAATGCTCTCTGCTGGTATACGTATGAAATCGCAAGCTGGTGAACTCATCCATAAAAGACTCCATAAAGAGGGGTACCATCAGTGGCACCCCCATAAAACCTTATTTCTTGTGCTTGGCCGCCTCTTTCTCGATGAAAGGTACCAGAGTTTCCCCTTGCATAAGGGTTTTGAGCTCTGAGGGATCATCCATCTTGAGCCGTACCATCCAGCCGGCCCCGTACGGGTCCTCGTTCAACAGGCGCGGGTTGGCCTTTATGGATTCGTTTACGGCCACCACCTCACCGCTCACCGGAGCGTAAACCCTACCGACCCACTTGGCCGACTCCACAGAGGCCAGCGGTTGCCCTTTTTTAACCTTTTTGCCCACTTTGGGCAGCATCACATGTAAGAAATTACCGGCCAGCTTCTGGGTGAAGTCCGTCAGTCCTACTATTACTTCCTCTCCCTCGAGCTTAGCCCATCCGTGCTTTTCATCGTAGTAAAGCTCATCCGGGAAATGAAATTCGCCTATCTGCATTCCTTGATGCCTCCAACTTATTTTACTAGTTGCCGAAAAAGGCGTCCCCGCTCTTACCGTCCAGCCCCGGGTGGGCATCAAACCGGACTGCTCCCACGGCCGCTTTCCCTTCGACCGCCCGGACCACCCGGGCCACTCCCTCGTGCCCGAACCCGCCGCACAGTTCGACGGCCGCGACGCCTTCCGCCACCAGCTCTTTAGCCACTTTTTCGGCCGCAGCGTAATCCGCCACGCCTACCACTAAGAGTTCCACTCCAGGGGTATCTACCTTAGCCCGGTGAATTGCTGGATCCGCACCGGGGGCTACAAACACAAAGGCAGCCTTGAGGGCCATAGATCAAACCTCCTTTCTACTATTCTTCTTCAAAGGCATCCAGGCATTGCTGAACCAGAGTAGCACAATAGGCCGTGGCCGGAGAGCCCCCAAAGGCTATGGCTTCCGCGGCCGCCTCCAGAATCTCCTCCCGGGTGGCGCCCGCCTCCAGGGCCTTTTTAACGTGATAGGCAATGCAATACTCGCAGCGGGCATAAACTCCTATAGCCACAGCTATCAGTTCTTTGTACTTGGCCGGAATAGCTCCTTCGGCAAAACACCAATTGGTGAGCCTCACAAAGGCGTCAGCCACTTCAGGGAGGTCGTCTCCCAGTCGTCCAAGGCCTGAAGTGAAATCTTCTAAGAGCTTGTTGGGTTCCTTATCATTCATGTGCTCTTTCCCCCCGGGTGCTGTTATTGGCGAAAACCACTATAAAGGCCAAAAGGCATTGAGCCCAAAAAGCCGGTGTTTAGAAGGTGAGGTAAATAGAGGTCAGATAAACATCTTGTGCGGCTTTTCTAGAATCTCTTTGAGATAGGTTAAGAAAGCTGCCGCCGGGGCACCATCCACTAAACGGTGGTCGAAGGACAGGCTTAAAGTGCAAAGCGGCCTTATGCAGATCTGGCCCCGATAAACCGCAGGCGTGTCCACCGTTCGTCCCACACCCAGTATGGCCGTCTCCGGCGGATTAATTATAGGGGTAAAGGCATCCACCGCATACATCCCCAAATTCGATAGGGTAAAGGTGCCGCCGGTAATGTCGTCAGGGGTAAGCTTACCTCGGCGAGCTTTACGGGCGAGCTGCTTTACCTCAGCGCTGATCTGCCTAAGAGTTTTCCGGTTAGCTTCCTTTACGACCGGTACAAACAGACCTGCGTCCGTAGCTACGGCCACTCCTATATTGATCTCTTCTAGCTCCTTCACGCCCTCAGTGCAAAGCACGGCGTTCATATAAGGATATCGCTCCAAGGCAAAGGCCACAGCCCTCACCAGAAAATCAGTCACCGAAACTTTATCACGTTCAGAGAACCCCTCGTTAACTCTAGCCCGGTACTCCTGAAGCTCTCCCATATCCACGCTAGTAGTGAGGGTAACTTGAGCGTTGGTAAGGTGGCTCCTCACCATATTTTCGGCGATTATGCGGCGTACCCCTTCAAAGGGCATTACCCGCTTAGCCGGCCGTTCATCTGCCGGCAGTTCCCAGGCTTGGGCCCAGGAAGAGAGAGCTCCGCCGGCCGCCACCTGAGGCCCTTCCGCCGCAGTAGTCGGAGCCGCCTCCCGTTTCTTTTCTTCCAGGTATCGCTCCACGTCTTCTCTGGTTATGCGGCCTTCAGGCCCGGTGCCGGTAAGTTCAGCGAGGTTAAGGCCGTGTTCTTCGGCCAATTTCCGCGCGATGGGTGAAGCCTTAAGCCTTTCTCCGCTCGCTCGGCCGCCGGCCACCACCGGTGCTGCACCTACTGTTGGTTCCGCCGTTGGGGCGACAGATCCTGCCTCGGCCAGCAAGGGCTCTATGTTCTCCTCCGCCCCCGCAATTATTCCTAGTACCGTCCCCACCGGCACGGTTAGACCCTGGCTTACCAGGATTTTGCGCAGCAGCCCGTCGGCCTTGGCTTCCACCTTGGCAATTATCTTGTCGGTTATGATTTCAACAATAACTTCTCCTTTCTTAACCGCCTCTCCTTCCTTTTTAAACCATTTGCCCACCTTGCCTTGCTTCATGGTGAGGCCCAGCTTGGGCATAAGCACTTTTTCGGCCATCAGTTCCGTCCTCCTTGGTTTTTCGAGCGCTTCCACTCCGCAGCACCATCTCCACATCCACTACCCAAGGGCCGTCGTCCAGCAACCTTACTCCATACTCCCGCCCCCGTAATTCTATCTCCCGCTCTCCGTCTAAAGCCAGCACCCCCTGATCAGCCTTCACCTCAACCTCTTCTCCCGGTCGGAGAAGGCGCCAGCGACGGACCGCCACAGGCACTACCAGACCCGGCGCTATAGGAGCCAGAACTTCCTCCCCGGGAACTCCCACCTCTATCTCCATCCCCATGGGTTCAAAAGCATCTAAAGGGAAGAAGCGCGCTCCGATAGAAGAAAACCCAATATTTACGGCCTCTGAACGGGTGAGCACGAGCTGGCGGAGCTTGCCTGGCTCCCAGACAGCGCGGCTGCCGATAAAGGTATCCTTTATGAGCGCCACATCTACCAGGGCCATATCCACTTCCATCCCGTTTTCTACTACCGACAGGCGTTTGCACCTTTTCACCAGCCCCTGGCCGCAAGCCTTGCCGGTGGCTAACAGGCCGGCTGCCAGCCCGGCTATAGTGCCTTCCAGCATTTGAGGGAAAACATTATTGGTTCCCGTAGAAAGGGGGAGAAGCGGCACTTCTCCGCATCCTTTGGCCACCACGCGGTTGGTGCCGTCGCCCCCCAGGGTAATGATGCACTTTACCCCCAGGCGAGCCATTTCCTCGGCCGCTCTATGCGAATCTTCAGGAGTACAGGTTAAGGATAAAGGCAACGGGACGACCCTCAGGTGCAAGCAGTGCTGGGAATACACGCTCTCCTGGGCCCGCGGCACAATACCGAAGTATTCGGGCATATACCAGACCTCCTGGACGCCGACTGCTGCCAGGCCCAGAAGAATACGCTTAACAATGTTTACTTTCTCCATATTGTCAAATACAGTACCGTAGGCCACCAGGCGGCGGATATCCTTACCCGCCGCCGGGTTGGCGATTATACCTACTGAGCTCAAATGTTCGCGCTCCCCTCCTGTAGGAAGTAGGCTCCTGCTCCGATTATCTGTGGACCACCCTGGCGTATCCCCACTTTTGGCGCGGAGGCCTGCTTAGGCTTTAAGCGAGCGACTAAACTTTCGCGGCAGCCATACTTAAGCGAGGCGAAAGGCGGAGGCAGGCCCGAGGCTTTTGAGAAGCCTGAGGCCGGCAACTGAGACAGGATGTTTAAATTCTGCCGGGAAGCCTGCCGGAGCCTTGAGCCAAGCGCTAGTTTGGCCCGCGAAGGTTTTTGGAGCGAGCTTTAAGCCAAGCAGGCCTGGAAGTAAAACTGGGGATAACTCAGTGGACCACCGCCTTGACAGCAGCTATGATTTTGGCCTCATTGGGGAGATAGGCATCTTCCAGAGATGGGCTGAAGGGTACCGGCGTATCAGGAGCCGTCACCCGTTTGATGGGTGCATCCAGGTAGTCAAAGGCTTCCTCCGCCACTACGGCAGCGATTTCCCCTCCAAAGCCGCCGGTGCGGACGGCCTCATGGACGATTACCAGTCGGTTAGTCTTCTGTACGGAGGTCAGGATAGTAGCCTTATCCAGAGGCACCAGGGTGCGCAGGTCGATAACTTCTGCCTCAATGCCTTCTTGGGCCAAAATTTCGGCCGCACTCAAAGCTTTATGGACCATCCAACTCCAACTTACAATAGTGACATCCTGGCCTTCGCGAACCACCGCCGCCTCTCCCAGCGGGACTAAATATTCGCCTTCGGGGCACTCGCCCGTTAACCCGTATAGCTGCTTATGCTCTATGAAGATCACGGGATTATCGTCTCTGATAGAGCTGATCAGTAACCCCTTAGCATCCTTAGGGGTCGCCGGCATAACCACTTTCAGCCCGGGGATATGGGTGAATAAAGCCTCTAAGCATTGGGAATGCTGGGCCGCAGCTCGCATACCCGCGCCCGCCGGCGTTCGGATTACCATAGGCAGTTTCGCTTTGCCACCGAACATATAGCGCATTTTAGCCGCCTGGTTCAGTATTTCATCCATACACACTCCCATAAAATCGACAAACATTATCTCCACACAGGGCCTAAGACCTGCCGCCGCTGCCCCCACGGCATGGCCTACGATAGCCGTCTCGCTTATGGGAGTATCCTTTACCCTACTGGGGCCGAATTCCTGGTACAACCCTTGGGTGACTCCAAAGCAGCCGCCAAAAATTCCTACATCTTCGCCTGCAATATAGACGGTCGGATCTCGGCGCATCTCCAAAGCCAGCGCCTCGCGAATGGCTTCGGCATAGGTAATCTGCCTCATGTTCTCTCTCCCCTCCTTTTTATGCATAAACATCCTCTAACAGCTCGCTCGCTTCGGGCTCCGGACTGTTTTCCGCAAACTCTACCGCTGCTTGTACCAAAGCCTTGGCTTCGGCCTCTATAGCTTCCAGTTCCCCACGAGTGGCATAATTCTTCTCTACAATCTGTCGGGCTAGACGGGTAATAGGATCTCTGGCCAACCACTCTTCTTGTTCTTTAGGATCCTTATAAACCTGCTGGTCGCCTTCGAAGTGCCCGCGATGCCGCCAAGTTTTAGCTTCTATCAAACTAGGTCCGTCGCCGCGTCTGGCCCGGGCAATGGCTTCGGCAGCAGCTTCGTAGACGGCCACCACATCGTTCCCATCTATGCTCACCCCGGGGATATTATAGGCCCCCGCCCGGTCGGCAATATCCGCCACGGCAGTACTGTTGCGCTGATAATTGGATATGCCGTACATATTGTTTTCACAAACATAGACCACGGGAAGCTTCCAAATAGCTGCTAAATTAAGAGCTTCATGGAAGGTCCCACGGTTAGCCGCTCCGTCTCCGAAAAAGCACACGCTGACCGCTCCCTCACCCTTCGTTTGGCAGGCCAGGGCCGCGCCGACCGCTATAGGTTGGCCTGCGCCCACTATCCCGTTGGCACCCAAAATCCCCAGGGATACGTCAGCTATGTGCATGGACCCACCTTTGCCCTTACAGTAGCCGGTCTTCTTGCCGAAAAGCTCGGCCATCATCAATTTCACGTCGCCGCCCTTAGCAATAAGGTGGCCATGGCCCCGGTGGGTACTGGTTATGAAGTCTTTGGGCGTAAGACTAGCGCATACCCCCGTAGCCACCGCCTCTTCTCCCACATACAGGTGGACAAATCCCGGAATCCGTCCTGCCGCAAAAAGTTCCGCCGCTTTGAGCTCAAAATTGCGGATGGTCACCATGGTCCGATAAAAACTCAAAAGAAGTTCCTTGCTTATTTCCATAGCTTCTTAAATCCCTCCTTAAGCTTGAGTGGTAGAACTCTATAACTGTATAAGCAAAAAATATGCCAGCACGTATAGAGAAGATCGTGCTGGCTTTATAGCTCGCCCTCCCGTACTTATGCCCCAAAACAGTTGTATCCATGTAACGATACGTAACGTTAGATTTCGAAACATAATTCTTTATCCCTTGGTACCTTCCATCGTGAACGGGACAACTCTAGGTTTCCTTTTCTTGTCGAACTCCTTGCGGCTATCCTCATAATTATATCCTCATAATTATGAGAGCTTAAGCAGTTATCTTTCCAGAGCCAACATGAAACTCCTTAATAATTATCTTCGTAACTACTTCTTCCCCTTTACCGCTACGCCTCCAACTAGCATGAAGCTGCTTATAGTTATCCTCGTGACTTAAGACCAACCTGGGTAATATGTGGAACGCCATTACTTATAATTATCCTCTAGTTATCCTCGTAACCCATACTTGTATAGCTTCCGATAAAGGGTGTTGCGAGCAATTCCCAAGGCCGCAGCCACCTTAGTCACATTTCCTCGGTAATAGTCCAGCAAGCGTTCTATTTCGTTTTTTTCTATTTCATCTAGGGATCTCCATACTGGGCTCTCTCCAGTAGCACAGCTACTTTTCAGAGCGCTCAAGATATAAAACGGCAGGTGCTCGGCCCCCACGACATCTCCTTCTGCCAGGTTAACCGACCATTCAGCGCAGTTGCGCAGTTCTCTCACATTCCCGGGCCATTTATACTCTTTTAAAAACGGCCAGATAGCAGGATCTATCCGCTTTATATCCTTGTTCAGCTTCAGGCAGCTTTCCCGCACAAAATGCTCAAAAAGCAGGGGTATGTCTTCCTGACGTTCGCGCAAAGGGCATATAGTAATCGTAAGGACTCTAAGCCGGAAATACAGGTCTTCCCTGAACCTGCCCTCTTGTACCAACCGACCGAGATCGCGGTTGGTGGCTGCGATAACCCGAACATCCACAGGTATTTCTTTATGACCACCAAGGCGAACTACATGTTTGTCTTCTAATACCCGCAAAAGATATACTTGCATCTCCGGAGACATCTCGCTTATCTCATCTAAGAAAAGGGTTCCCCCTTGAGCCTGCTCAAATTTCCCCGGTCTGCCTTCTGGTCGAGCCCCGGTAAAAGCTCCGCCTACATAACCAAACAGTTCGCTACCAATGAGTTCACGCGGAATGGCCCCGCAGTTAAGGGCTACAAAGGGACCCCGGCGCCCGCTGGCCTGGTGTATGGCCCGGGCGAACATCTCCTTGCCTGTCCCTGTTTCACCCACCAGAAGGACATGGGAGGGGCTTCGAGCTGCGATAGCAGCTAGGCGTACGCTCTCCAGAAAACGGGGACTCTGGCCTAACAGCCCGCCGAAATTAAGCGTACTGGTGCAAACCCGTCTTCTTTCGGGTTCCTCCAAAGCAATCAACATCCCGACCGTCTCATTACGGTCGCCGGACACGGGAGACAAGGTTATCTTGCAGGTCAAGGGGCCCCAACGACTTTGTATTACGGCCTCTTTGTTCTTTAACCCTAACCGCGTCCCAATCACCGATAAAATTTCCCTAGGGTCCCGGAAAATCTCCCCTACCGGCCGCCCTATTAGGTCTTGCGTCTCCCAACCCAAGACTTTTTCGCAAAGCCGGTTGGCCTGCATTAACTTGCCGTTCTTGTCGACCACTAATATGGCCTGAGGAGCGTTCTCCAGCAAATATTGCGCAATGTATTGCTGAGAAACAGCTTTTTGTTGCGCCTTATGGTGCCTTAGTCCATTTTCAATGGCCATGGCTGCCACCACCACAGTAGACAGCATGTGCCTATTTTCTTGTTTCCAAGGACCTGACAAATCTATTACGCCTACCACCTGTCCCTCGGGTCCAAAAATCGGGGAACCAGCGCAGGTCCAGTAATGGTGCCCGCTACAAAAATGCTCGGCACCGGTGACGTGTAACGCTTGGCCCAGAGCCAGAGCGGTTCCGATGCCGTTAGTACCGACCGCATCCTCGCGCCAGCAGGCTCCAGGTATAAAATTGATCTTCTTGGCCATATCCAGCGTCTCCCGGTAACTGCCCAGCGTTTCTAAAATATAACCGTCCTGTCCCACCAGAACAACCAAGAAACCCGCATCCCCGTTCAATCGCCAAAGTTCCTGCATCACCGGTCGGGCAGCGCGCAACAGTTCCTCCTGCTTTTCTCTAGCCTCTTTCAGAGCCTCTCCTTCAAGTAGTTGACGTCCTTTACCATCGTAAGGATCTACTCCAATATCCAGACATCTGCGCCAGGAATTACGGATCTCCGCTCTTACAGTCTCTTCCGAACATTTGCTGGCTTTAATGAATCTGTTCCACTCGCGCCACACTACCTGGTGAATACCATAAAACTCCCCCAACATACGCCCCCTCCCTATTTTTTATTAATTTTTTATTAATTCGTTATACATCGCTCCTTTCCCTGCTGCCGCAACCATAACTTTTTAAAATTCGACTAAACCCAGCTCCTCAGGTAGACGCAGTCTAAACACCTGAGAAAAAGCACGGGCTATGCGCGTCTTGACCTCGGAGATGGGGACACGATAATTTAGAAGAACCTCTAAGGAAGTGACTCCATACTCCCGGATACCGCAAGGTATTATTAAATCGAAGTTTTTTAAATCTGGACTGACGTTAAAAGCAAAGCCGTGATAAGTAACCCACCGCTTGACGGCCACCCCGATGGCCCCAACTTTCTTATTATTCACCCATACACCCGTGAGCCCCTCTAGGCGATGGCCGGTAAGGCCATAAGTTTTTAAAGTCCTCAACATGACCTCTTCATAAAGCCGTAAAATTAAGTGCAGGTCCCGCCCGTAGCGGTTCAAGTCTAAAATAGGATACGCCACCACTTGGCCCGGACCGTGGTAAGTAATATCGCCCCCTCGGTCTGTCTCCACTACTTCTATACCGCGCCTCTCTAATTCTTCCCGGCCAGCCAAAAGGTGCTCGCTCTTAGCGCTACGCCCCATAGTGATCACCGGCGGCGAATGCTCTACCAAAATCAGAGTATCCTCTATCTTGCCCTGGAACCGCTTTTCTACTAACTCCAACTGTAGAGCGTAAGTAGAAGAATAATCTCTAAAGCCCAGATCGATAATCTTTAAAGCTCCCCTACCCCACTCCACTTCGTCCACCCTTACTTGTAGATTTCCCCTCATCCCGTAAAGTCCGCCATGTTAAATTCAGGCTTTGGATACCGGCTATAATAAAGTAGCCTAGGGCAAAGCTAAAAGTACCGTAAAGAAAGGTCCGACAACAGGAGCTATCAAACCAAGGTATAATTCTTATCTCCGGCCGCCCTTTATATCTGGCTAGGCGGTAAAGATTTATACACACTAGCGCTGCTGCATTCCACAAAATACCGGCTACCAGACCGGTAACCGCCGGATTCCCTGCACCTACTTCCACTCTCCACGCGAACCGTTCCCACCTGACCCGTCTAAAGAAGCGTCCCCAAATAACAGCCAGTCGATTCCAAAACCTCAAGCTCCAGAACAACCGCCGGCTGCGGCCCATCTCCCAGTCCGGCGGGGATTGTTCTTCTCGAGGCAGGCCACTATCGCTGAGATCGGGTATAGCCCTAACCTGTTCCCTAAACCCAGGATCGTTCAACCAAAAAGCTCCTTCCCACCGCCATAAACAATTATGGAAGAATAGGCGTATACCCATTTCCAGGATCTCAGTTTTACCCTCTAGGAACCCATAAGAAACCTCTATTTTTACCGGTAAAAGAAATAACCCTGCAAAGCCGCAAAGCAGGCCTAAAATAAAATACAGGCTGCTCCCCCCACCTCCTACCAATATCGCTATTTATTTTTTCTCGATCGATTAAGATATATCCGAGGTCTGTTTCGTTTATCCAGCACCAGCAGCCTCTTGCTCTCTCTGTTCTTCATCCAAGTCTTCATCCAAAACCGGAAGGTCCTCCAGACTGTTCAGTCCGAAATGCTCTAAAAAGCGAGAGGTAGTACCGTAAAGGATGGGACGTCCCGGTACTTCTTTCCGGCCTACTTCAGCTACCAACCCCCGGGCCAGTAGAGTATGTATTACAGCATCCACTTTTACGCCTCGCAGGTGTTCGATCTCCGCTTTAGTTACCGGCTGCCGGTAAGCAATAATGGCCAGAGTTTCGAGGGCCGCGCGCGAGAGAGCGGGAATGTCGGGTTTCAGAAAATCCTCCACATACTCCGCATACTCTGGCCTGGTACACATCTTATAACCTCCCGCCACTTTCTTGATCTGCAAACCGTGGCCCTGGCTGTCGTACAGCTCTTGCAATTCCACCACCATGGCCGCTATTTCTTCCTCTTCCAATTGCAGGCTCCGGGCTAAAACTGAAGTCTCCACCGGCCCTCCGGCCACAAAAAGCAAACACTCCAGAGCAGCCCTCTTTTCCAGGTGAGAGTTACGCATTAAATCGCTCACTCCTTTCGAGAGACCTCTATTTCGCCGAAGGTTTCCGGTTGATAAATTAAGACTCGTCCTTGCCGCACTAATTCCAATAGAGCCAAAAAGGTCGTAGCTACCTCCAATCGGCTAGGCTGCGGCTTTAGAAAGGCGCGAAACTTAATCCTCCCTTGAACCCGAGCCAGCATCCGAAGGATAAGCCGTTGCTGCTCCAGTAAAGTAATGGATCTTCTTGCTACAGAGTAAACCGGGTGGTTAGTCTCTTGAGCGGCCTGGTAGCGCTGGATTACTTTCCTAAAGGTCGCCTCCAAGTCGGATAAGGTAATTCCGGCCAGGGGGTCTACCCGGGCCAGTGCCCGGGCTACCACCTCAGTTTCTAAGGGCCGGCCAAAGCTAAGGGAAGCTTTTTCTTCCAGCAACGCCAACTTTTCTGCTGCGCGGCGGTATTGCTGGTACGCTTGCAACCGTCTGGAAAGCTCTAGAGAAGCCTCTTCCTCTTTCAGCTCCTCACCTTTCGGGTTTTCCTCCGGTCCCCAAAGAAGTAACCGAGCTTTAAGAGCTAACAGTTCTGCTCCCCAAAGCAAAAACTCTTCCATGTCTTCCAAGTCGGTTGCGCCCGCTAGTTGTAGCACTTCCCAATAGCGCGCGGTTATTTCGGACACTTGCACGCTGTAAACATCTATTTCCTGCTGTTCCAGAAGGTCGAGCAACAGGTCCAGAGGCCCTTGAAAAATATCTAACTCTACGTAATAATCCACGGTCCCCCTATACCCCCATAGCCTCCCGCACCTGGTGCATGGTCGCGCCAGCCACCTCCCTAGCCCGTGCCGCCCCGGAAGCTAAGATATCCTCTAACAGTCCCGGTCGTTTCAGGTAGGCATGGCGTGTCTCCCGTAAAGGTTCCAAGACACTGTTAATCTTTTCTGCCAAACGGTGTTTACAGGGTACACAGCCGATGGCCCCTGCCCGGCAGCTCCGTCTAGTCTCTTCTACTTCGTCCTGATTGTAAATCTCATGGTACGTATGCACTACACATACTTCAGGGTGGCCGGGGTCGGTCTTATGGATGCGCGCAGGATCGGTAACCATGAGGCGGACCTTCTCCCTCACCTCTTCCGGCGTTGCCGATATGGAAATGTCGTTACCGTAACTCTTGCTCATTTTACGGCCATCTATTCCTGGCAGCAAAGGTATTTTGGAAAGGATAGCCTGAGGTTCAGGAAAAAGGTGTACCTTATATAAGTGATTAAACCGCCGGGCTACTTCCCGGCAGAATTCCAGGTGGGGCAACTGGTCCTCCCCTACCGGCACGGCCGTAGCTTTATAAATCAAAATATCTGCTGCCTGCAAAAGGGGATAACCCAGAAACCCATAAGTAGATACGTCTTTCCCCTCTTGCCCCAGCTGCTGGATTTGATCTTTATAAGTAGGTACTCTTTCCAGCCAAGAAAGGGGAGTAAACATGGAAAACAAGAGATGCAGTTCCGCATGTTCTTTCACGTGGGATTGCACAAAAATGGTGCTGCGCTCCGGGTCCAGCCCGGCGCTCAGCCAGTCCAATAGCATTTCCCGTATATTATTTCTTAACTCGGCCGTATCCTCGAAGGAGGTTGTTAAAGCATGCCAGTCAGCAATAAAATAATAACATTCATGTTCTTCCTGTAAACGGACCCAGTTTTCCAATACACTTAAATGCCCTATGTGCAATTTTCCTGTGGGGCGCATACCGCTTAGAATCCTGTTACGGGACATCTGCTTCTAACCCTCCATTTCTCTCACATAACGCTTAAGCGGCTGGCAGCTACAATAAACTGTAGCACCTCAGTTACCAGAGGTCGCATAATTTTCCCTATAATCCCAGTAGCAATTAGTAAAAGCAGCAGGAAAGGACCTATATTTTCTAACTGGTAAAGAAAGCCTGCGCTTTCCCGCGAAACTAAACCTGCCAGGACCCGCGAGCCATCTAAGGGGGGTACGGGTAGGAGATTAAATACCGCCAGGACTACATTATAGACCACCATCAGGTAGAAAAAGGACAAAAGAAGGTCTATTTTCAACCCCCAGTGAAGGAAGATCTGCCACGCCACGGCAGCCAGATAGGCTATCACCAAATTCATCAGAGGTCCCGCCAAAGCCACCAGCATCATCCCTTTACGTCGCTCCATATGAAAATAGAAAGGGTTCACCTGTACGGGCTTGGCCCAGCCAAAACCGGCTACCAGCAAAAGGAGGGTACCTAAGATGTCCATATGGGCCAGGGGGTTCAAAGTTAAACGTCCCTGGTATTTGGGAGTAGGGTCTCCCAGGAGATAGGCCACCTTCCCATGAGCATACTCGTGAAAAGAAAGGGCCAAGAGTATGGCGGGAATCCCCGCCAGAAACTCGGATAAATTATGCAGGTACAAAATAGGACCCTCCTTATTATTTTAACCTGGCCGGCAATACGTCGTAGCGTACCAAATCCTCGTAAGTTTCTCTTCGGAGAATCAGATCTGCCTGGCCATCCTTGACTAAAACGCCCGCAGGCCTGCCTAAGCGGTTGTAATTGCTGGCCATGCTATAGCCATAGGCGCCGGTACAAGGCGTGACCAAAATGTCTCCCGGTTCCACCTCCGGCAGGGCGATATCCCAGATTAGCATATCCCCGGATTCGCAGCATTTTCCGGTAATGGAGACTACTTCTGCGGCCGGAGCTGTAGCCTTGTTGGCCAGAATGGCTTCGTAACGGGCGCCATAAAGGGCCGGACGGATATTATCCGCCATCCCCCCGTCCACCGCCACATATTTCCTTATGCCGGGAATCTCTTTGATCGAGCCCACCGTATAAGCCGTACTACCGGCTGGGCCTATGATAGCCCGGCCGGGTTCGACTATAACTTTGGGTACTTTAAGTCCTCTTTTCTCGGCCTCATCATACACACAGGCCATAATGGCTTCTGCATAATGCTCTATGGGCCGGGGATTATCACCCTCTACATAGGTTATACCGAAACCGCCCCCTAGGTCCAGTTCCTCAGTCACCAGCCCTGCCTCTTCCTGCACTTCTTCTATAAAGGCCATCATGATTTCCGCAGCATGGGCATAAGGCTCCACTTCAAATATCTGAGAACCTATATGACAATGTAACCCCTTATACTCTAGCCAAGGTATCTCTTTTACCCTCTTAACGGCGGCTAAAGCTTGCCCGTTGGGCAAAGTAAACCCGAATTTAGAATCAATTTGACCCGTCTTGATGTATTCATGAGTATGTGCTTCAATGCCTGGGGTAACCCGCAAGAGTATGGGCACTCTTTTCCTGCGCTCCCTCGCCAGGCGGGCCAGAGCTTCCAACTCCATAAAATTGTCCACTATTATACGGCCTATCCCCGCATCCAGAGCCAAACGCAATTCTTCCCAACTTTTATTATTACCGTGAAAATATATGCGCTCGGGAGGAAAGCCTGACTGCAAGGCTGTATAGAGTTCTCCTCCAGAGACTACATCCAGTCCCAGCCCTTCCTGGTAAATTATCCGGCAAAGGGCTAGGGTTAAAAAGGCTTTACCCGCATAGATCACCTCAGCTCGACCATAAGTTTGTACAAAAGCTCTGTAAAACTTCCGGCAGTTGCTCCGAATTAGCTCTTCATCAAAGATGTAAAGGGGTGTGCCGAATTCCCGAGCCAGGGTTACCACATCACATCCGCCGATCTCCAAATGGCCCAGGTCGTTGATGCGCATGGTTCCACGAAAGTGCATCCTCTCAGTTTCCCCTTTCCCCAAGTATATCTACATTTTACCTGAGGTAAGCGCTGCTGTCCAGAAAGGCCGGAACTGAGTTATCCCCAGTTTTTGCCGGGGAGGCTTGCTTAAGCTCGGAAGCGAGCGAACAAGCCTTAGCGGCCAGTCCAAGCTTTGAGCTTCGCCTGAAAGCGGAGGTGGGGTCGAGGCCAGGAGGTCCGAGACCGACCCTACCGGCAAGGATGCCAACTGTCTATGGCACCCCGCCTTAAGCTTTTAGGGTAAGCAAAAGTCCTGCCCGCGCGGATTTTGGGAGCGAGCTTTAAGCCCAAACAGGACTAGAAGCAAAACTGGGGATGCGCCAGAGGCCGGAATTCTTGGCAGGAAAGTTCTCTCTGTTGTCGAAATTAATGCCCATATCTTATCTCTCCTAGGTAAAAACATTCATGCCCCCGGTGCGATACTAGTAGAGGTATGAAAACGACTAAGAATTATTTGTGGAGGAGCCATCCATGAGGGCAAGTGCCCTCTCCACGAACCATGAAAATTAAAGAGCTATTTTGGTGAGGAGGTACTCTTGGTGTCCGAGCCCCAATTCGAACTGCGTGTCGCTCCCTGTGAAATAGAGCCGGCAACCGAGGTCTTAAAAGAAGGGAACATATTTGTGGTTTCTTTACCTACCGGTGAGATTACCGGCAAGAGCCTGGGCAGTCTGGGATTATATCACGCCGATACTCGATACCTGGACTGCCTGGAACTCTTCCTACAGCAGCGTAAACCCGTGTTTCTTTCTTCGGCTATCCGCGATAGCCATTTTGCTCAAATTGAGTTGACTAATCCAGAGTTTGCCCTTCCTTCGGGACAAGTAATCCCTCTACAAACTATCCATATCCGTCTCTTACGGCTGATAAAAGACGCCTTTTTTCAGCGTTTGCGCCTGATTAACTTCAATTCTTTTCCTGTAACGGTCGAGCTAGACATGGTATTCGGTGCTGACTATAAGGATATTTTTGAAGTCCGGGGCACTAAGAGACCGCGACGGGGCGAATTGTTGCCGCCGGAGGTTAAACGGTGGGGAGTAAAGCTGGCCTATCGGGGGCTGGACGGCTTGGTTCGGACCACGGCCATCTCTTTGGACCCTGCCCCGACCAGCATTACAGCTGAACCTGGCCGGGCCGCGGTACGGTACATAATTACTTTACCGCCACAAAAGAAAGTGTATCTCCACCTACGTATTGATTTAGATAAAGACCTCACCGGAGATCCTGGTCTCATCAGCACCGGCTTCTCTGCCGCAGCCATTATGCTGGCCGGCCGCTATCACCAGTGGGAGAGAGAATGTACCCAAATTATCACCGACAATACTCTCTTAAACAATATGTTACAAACGGCGGTAACCGATCTGGCCGCCTTACAGACCGAGTACCCGGGTGAGGGTAAGATCCTGGATGCCGGTATACCGTGGTACGCCGCCCCCTTTGGACGCGACGCACTAATCACTTCTTGGCAAACCTTAATCCTAAATCCCGAGATTGCCAAAAATACTCTTCGCTTTCTTGCCCGCTATCAGGGGAACCGCGAAGACCGCTGGCGCGAAGAGAGGCCCGGCAAAATTTTTCATGAACTGCGGCGTGGGGAAATGACCCGCTGTGGCGAAGTTCCTCACAGTCCTTATTACGGTTCTATAGATGCCACTCTGTGGTTTGTAATCCTTTTAGGTGCCCTCTACCGGTGGACGGTAGACCAAAAATTCTTGCAGGAGATGGCCGACCCCTTGATTCGCTGTATGCGGTGGTGCATCTGGTATGGGGACTTAGATAATGACGGTTACCTAGAATACCTGCGCGAATCACCTGTGGGATTAACCAACCAGGGGTGGAAGGACTCCTGGGATGCGGTGGTAGACCCGGCAGGCCATATTCCGCCAGGGCCCATCGCTTTGGTGGAAGTCCAGGCTTATTATTATCTTGCCCTTCAGGAGGCCGCCGTTTTATTGCGGGTGCTGGGAGAAGACCATATGGCCGCCCATCTTCTACGGCGGGCTAACCGACTCAGACAGCGCTTTGTTAGGGATTTCTGGCTGGAAGATGAAGGCTATTTGATCTTCGCCTTGGATGGAGAGAAAAAGCCTATTCCTACCCTGGTTTCCAACGGCGGTCAATGCCTTTTTACGGGCATTTTATCCCCGGATCAGGCGCGTCAGGTGGCCCGGCGCCTGTTGGCCGATGATTTTTATTCGGGTTGGGGCATTAGAACCATGAGCAAAAAAGAGAAAGCCTATAACCCTATGAGTTATCATAACGGTTCGGTATGGCCCCATGATAATGCCATTATCGCCGCCGGCTTGCGCCGGTACCAATGCTTGGCCGAATTATGTCAAGTGGCTTCTGGGCTGTTTGAGGCCAGCACCTTTTTCGCTTATAACCGCTGGCCTGAGCTGTTCTGCGGTTTCACTCGTCGAGGTTTAACCGGTCCGGTGCGCTACCCTATTGCCTGCGATCCTCAAGCCTGGGCCGTAGGCAGCCTTTTTTCTTTTCTACAGAGTCTACTAGGTTTAGATTGCCGCGATAAGGCCATATATATAAATCGGCCGCTTCTTTTACCAGGGGCTAAAAGATTGGAAGTGCGCAACCTAGCTGTGGGTCAGGGCCGCCTAGATCTGGCCTTTGAAGAGAAGGAAGGACAGGTTTTCTGCCAGGTTTTACGAAAGGAAGGTGAGGTGAGGGTTATTATTGAGGCGTAAAAACCCCCGGGCTAGCCCGGTAGGGTCCTGCCTTCTGAGTTATCCCCACTTTTTACAGGGCAGGCCTGCTTAGGCTTGGAAGTGAGCGAACAAGCCTTCGCGGTAGCCAAACTTAACGAAGCCGAAAGCGGAGGCGGACACGAGGCCACGGATGGCCGAGGCCGGCAACTGAGACAGGATGTCGAATTTGCCGGGAAGTCCGCCGGAGCTTGAGGCTGAGTGATAGTTTGGCCTGCGAGGGTTTTTGGAGCGAGCGTAAGCCCAGCAGGCCTCGGGACAAAACTGGGGATACGTCAGTCCTGCCTTTCCTTGACTTTCATTGTGTTCCTGGAATATAATAAAAGTGTTAACTAATTCCACAAAGAGGGGGAGGAATGGGATATGCGGATAGCTATGTTGCACTGGGCGTTTCCCCCGATTATAGGCGGGGTGGAGTCTCACTTGGCCCTCCTGTGTCCCAGGTTGGTCCAACAGGGTCATGTGGTAAGCCTGCTCACGGGTGCGGCACCGGGTACCTTGACCCAGGAAACCTGGCGGGGGGTGATCATCCGTCGCTCTCCTCTCCTGGACTTAAATTCACTGAATCCAGAGCTTATTGAGGCTAAGGCTGCGGAGATCCGGCAAGTAATGGAAAACTTTTTATTGGATTTCCGTCCGGACGTGGTGCACGCCCATAATTTCCATTATTTTAGTTTCGTACATGCTTCTGCTCTCCAGGAAATCTGTCACCGTCACGGTTGGCCGCTTATACTCACGGCCCACAATGTGTGGGAAGATGAGCTTTGGAAGCAAATGAACCAGTTGGCCCGTGGCTGGGACCGGGTAATAGCCGTTAGCCATTATATACGGCAAGAGCTGATGGTAAACGGTTACCCCCCTGAGCGCATTGACGTAGTGCATCATGGCATTGATCCTACTATATTCCAGGCTCCTACCCCTTTGGAACTCCAAAACATTTACCGCGCTTATCCAACCTTGCGAGGCCGTCGGATTATCTTCCACCCGGCACGCATGAGTTTGGCTAAAGGTTGCGATGTTAGCATCCGCGCCCTGGACCTTATCCGACATGAAATACCCGAAGTGCTGTTGGTCATGGCGGGAACTACCAACACCGTAGACTGGGGTCAAAAACAACCGGCGGAAATAGCTCATATGTACCAGCTTATAGAAGAGCTGGATCTTAAAGAGCATGTTTTTGTCCGCTTTTTCCCCTGGGCGGAAATGCCCAAAATTTACAAGGTAGCAGAAGTCTGCCTGTATCCTTCCTCTTTCCAAGAACCCTTTGGTCTGGTTATGCTGGAAGCCATGGCTACGGCCAAGCCTATAATTGTAAGCCGGGCCGGAGGGATGCCGGAGATTATTCGTCCCGGTTATAATGGTTTTCTAGTCTCGCCCCGAGATCACGAAGAGCTGGCCCGCTACACTATTTTCCTCCTCCGCAATCCGAGCGTAGGAGCGGCCTTAGGGCAAAACGGCCGCCGGCTGGTAGAACAATATTATACGGTTGACGCTATGACACGAGCCACCCTTGATGTTTACCAGGAGGCGCTGGCCCTTCCTCAGGCACAGGCAGGTTAATACTGGTAAGAAAAGGGGGCAAAAAATATGGGCGTGGAAGCCAAACTCGTATTGGTGTCTAACCGCGGTTCTTATAACTTGAAGGAGATAAACGGTAAGGTAGAAGCTGTACCGGCCATTAGCGGTCTGGTGTCGGCTGTGGAACCGGTTCTTAGAGAAAAGGGTGGAGTGTGGGTAGCTTGGGGCGGCCGTGAGGCGACTGCCCCCGACGCACCGGCCCTGAGGATAATGGTGCCACCCGAAAATCCGTCCTATTGTTTTTGTGAGGTGCCTCTCACGGCAGAGGAAATAAAGCTATACTATCATGGTTTCACCAACGGCGCGTTATGGCCGTTATGCCACTATTTTTTGGAAAAGTGTCGCTATAATCCTTTGGAATGGGAGGTTTATCGCCAGGTTAATGTCAAATTCGCCCTTGCCACACTGGCCGAAGCTAAACCCCAAGATACCGTCTGGGTCAACGATTATCACTTAGCCCTAGTTCCGGCTATTTTGAGGCAGCACCGCCCGGAATTAAGACAAGTCTTTTTCTGGCATATACCTTTCCCCCACTACGATCTTTTTGCTACCCTTCCGTGGGCCCGAGCTGTACTGCGGGGGTTACTAGGGAGCGATATTATCGCTTTCCATCTCCCTGATTATAGCTATAATTTCTTACAGGCGGTCAATAAGCTGCTAGAAGTACCTGTGGATTACACTACTTTCTCCATCAAATGGGATGGCCGGAGAATTATAGCGCCTGCTTGGCCCATGGGTATTGATGTTGATGCTTTTCAGAAGCTAGCCTGCGATGTTAAAATTAGACAGCAAGCCGAGGAGCTGCGCCGGCAAATCGGTACCGAGCGTATAGCCCTGGCTGTGGAAAGGCTAGATTATACTAAAGGCATCTTAGAACGGCTATTGGCCTTTGAGCGTTTCTTAGAGGAAAACCCCGAATGGCTTGGGCGCTTGGCGTTGGTGCAAGTAGCTGTACCTTGCCGCACCGGTGTTACTGCTTACCAGCAGCTACGCAGCCAGGTAGAAGAGGCGGTAGGCCGCATCAACGGCCGTTTCAGTGAAGGAAACTATCGTCCGGTTCACTATTTCTGGCGCGGACTTCCGCGACAAGAGCTGGTGGCTTATTATTTGGCTGCGGACCTTATGTGGGTCACGCCCTTACGTGACGGGCTAAACCTGGTAGCCAAAGAGTACGTGGCCAGTCGTGTGGATGGTACAGGCATTCTTATTTTAAGCCGTTTTGCCGGAGCGGCTCGCGAATTGAAAGAAGCCGTAATAATCAATCCTTATGACATTGAAGGAACAGTCGCCGCCCTTAAAGCCGCTTTGGCCATGCCTGTATCCCAACAGAGACATCGCCTGCGCCGGTTGCAGGAGCAAGTAAGACGGCACGATATTCAGTGGTGGCTGACCAACTTCCAGCGGGCCCTTAAGGAACGTGAGGTTAAAGAAGATGAGAGCTTGCGTCGACCCTTGCGTCTTGGTAACTATGGTTCAATCTCATCCCCGGGTTTTATTGATGTCTGATTATGACGGTACCCTGGTCCCGCTGGCTCCCCGGCCCGACCAGGCCCGGCCCAGCGCCAGACTGTTAAGGCTCCTGCAACATTTAAGCTCGAAGCCGGGTTTACATCTGGCCATTATTAGCGGCCGTTCCGTGGGAGATTTGTGTTCTTTATTACCCCTGCCCAAAGCTATCCTGGCAGGCACCCACGGGAGGATACTAGCTCTGCCGGCTACAGATCGAACAGGCGCCCGCCCCCAGATAAAGCTGGGTCGGCCGGGGCCGGGGCGAGAAGTCTGGGAACACCTAGTGTCGCTGGCCCGGCGGCTGTCCGCCGGCGTTGCCGGAGTTTGGCTGGAAGATAAGGGTGAAGCCATAGCTCTACACTATCGTCAGGCCGACACTGCCCAAGCTTACGGGTTAATCGAGAGTTTCAAAAGGGAGATAGAGCCTTGGCTGCACGCTCATGACTTAGAACTGCTTCAAGGCCGTAAGGTCTTAGAAGTACGACCGCGCGGCGTACACAAAGGATTGGCGGTGGAGTATCTGTCAAATCTTTACCCCTGGGCCTTGCCGGTTTACCTGGGAGATGACCTCACCGACGAGGATGCCTTTCGCGCCTTAGAGGGTAAGGGTTTAACCGTGTTGGTGGGTCCAGAGCGGCCTTCTTGGGCTAAATTTCGCTTACCCTCACCGGTAGCTGTGCAAAAGTTTCTTTCGCTGCTATCCGTCCCAAAGTTACCATACGTTTACCATACGTTATTTAGGTAAACACAAAATACGACTAAGGAGGGCACTAACGGTATGACGGAAATACGCAAAGCGGTTATACCGGCTGCCGGCTGGGGCACTCGGTTTCTGCCAGCTACTAAGGCGCAGCCCAAGGAGATGCTTCCTCTGGTGGATAAACCGGCTATTCAGTATATCGTGGAGGAAGCGGTAAATTCGGGCGTAAATTCTTTATTAATTATTACCGGTAAACATAAACGGGCCATCGAGGACCACTTCGACCAGTCCTTGGAATTAATCGCTCTCCTGCGGGAAAAGAACAATCAGGAACTCCTGCAGATAGTAGAGGAAGTAACCAATCTAGCCGATATCCATTATATTCGACAGAAGGAACAGTTGGGCTTGGGACATGCGGTTTACTGTGCTCGCCAATTCGTAGGGGAGGAACCTTTTGCCGTCTTGCTCGGGGATGATATTATTCTGCACCCCACCCCTTGTCTCTTGCAGATGATGGAATGCTACCGGGAGGTTCATACTGCTATTGTTGCCGTGCAAGAAGTTCCTGCCCAAGAGGTGGTGCGCTATGGTATAGTAGAACCGGCCACTGTAGGCGAGGAAAAGCTTTTCCCGGTAAAAAGTTTGGTGGAAAAGCCGCGCCCGGAAGAAGCGCCTTCCAATCTGGCGGTGATCGGTCGATACATCCTCTTGCCTGATGTGTTTCCTATTCTGGCCGAACTCCAACCAGGAGCCGGCGGCGAAATCCAGTTGACCGATGCTTTGCAGGTATTAGCTCGGGAAGGCAAGGTTTATGCGTATCGCTTCGACGGACGGCGTTATGATGTCGGTGACAAGTTGGGCTTTCTGCAGGCTACGGTAGAATTCGCCTTGCAACGTCCTGATTTAGCCGAGCCGTTCCGACGCTATCTGCTGGACCTTCTATCTCCCTACACGGGAGTCGCCGAAGCGGCAGCGGGAAGAGAGGTGTAAACTACCCCGAAAATAGTCCTTGGCTATTTTCATCCCTCTGCTGGTGCCGCCAGAGCGGCATGAGCGTCTACCCCAAAGATAGTCCTCACTATTTTCATGCTTCTGCTGGTGCCGCACCGGCGGCAGGGAGGTCTAATCCATTACTACTACCTACGTAAAGCCGAAAGGCTATCCACTTCACTGTCTACGCCAGAGGTAAGGGCGAGAGCTTAAGACTCACCGCCCTTATCGTTTTTTCCCCGATCTTTTTGCAGACGGTCCCAAAGGGTTTCTGAACCTTGGTGAGGGAAGGGTTTGTAAGCAGGGGCGGGCTGGCGATCCTCGTCTTTAGTCTTAAGTGCTGGTGGACGTAGGTTTTGCAAAGGAACCGGCGAACGTAGTATAATGGACTTCAGCGAGCGCCAGTCCCAAGGTATTAACGGCCAGAGATAAGGTACGCCGAAGGATTTGGTGGTTAGCAACAATAAGAAGGTAGCCAGAAGTATTATTACTAAGCCTGGCAGTCTTCCCAAGCCTACTCCCGCGATCGCTGCTATCCGTACTAGTGTATTGGCCATTCCCAACTCATAGCTAGGCGTCGCAAAAATGCCTACAGCCGCTATGGCCATATAGAGAATAATCTCCGGATTGAAAAATCCCACGGCTACTGCTACTTCTCCGATGAGTACGGCAGCAATCAAACCCAGCGCTGTGGTCAGAGCAGTAGGGGTATGGATGGCTGCCATACGCATGAGATCTATACCGCCTTCCGCCAGTAAGAACTGCCAGGTCAGGGGAATAGCGGCTATCTTTTTAGGCCCCAGCCATTCCAGACCCGGAGGGATAAACCTCCGGTCCAAAGCCAGCAAAAGCCAAATAGGAGGTAACCATACGGATACAGCTATTCCCAAGAAGCGTACCCATCGCAAAAACGCTCCTACCAGCGGCACCTGTCGGTACTCCTCGGCATGCTGCAAGTGATGGAAGAGGGTAGCCGGGAGAATCATAACGCTGGGAGAAGTATCCACCATGACCAACACATGTCCCTCCAGCAGATGGGTAGCCGCTACGTCCGGCCTTTCAGTATAACGCACCCGCGGGAAAGGATTCCACCAACTTCCTGGAGTTATAAGCTCTTCCACTGATTTTTCAGCCATGGGCAGCCCATCTATCTTGATGGCCGCTATTCTCTTCTTCACCATTTCTACTAACAGAGGATTGGCTATGTCCTTGATGTATATTACTGCTATATCCGTTTTCGAACGACTGCCGGCCTGCAAGATCTCTACCCGCAACCGGGGATCGCGGAGGCGTCGGCGCAAAAGATTAGTATTAAACAAGAGGGTTTCCACAAACCCGTCCCGTGATCCCCTGACCACCCTTTCCAGATCGGGCTCTTCGGGATTCCTGGCGGGATACTGACGAGCATCGATCAGAATAACTTGTGTAAAGCCGTCCACCACCATAGCTACCCCGCCGGACAGAACCTTGTCTACCACCTTATGAAGATCGTCTAACGCTTCTACTTCGATGTAGTTGACATATTGCTGCCATACCTTTTTAAAAGCGTCGGTAGCCAGGTCCTCCGCGGTTACCGAGGCAAGGCTGCGCAGGACATACAGCATAATATGGTCTTTGGCGAAGCCATCGAGGTAAAATAAGCTGGCCTGCCGGCCAGCAAACATAACATCCCGCCGGATAACATCAAAACTTTCGTTGACGCCCAACTCCCGGTTCAACCAGTCGATGTTCACTTTTAGCTGGGAATCTACCTTTACGCCCTCACCGGTAATGGTCATGGGCTTACCTCCTGTAAGGAGAGTACCCGCTTTAACCGCGGGGATTGAACAAAACGGCCATTACATAGCCGAATAGGATAGCAGCAGTAAGACCTACAGCCGCGGCCTGCATGCCGCCGGCAAAGGCTCCCAACAACCCTTTGGTCTGAACCGCTCCTAAAGCTCCCTGCGCTAAAAGGTGACCGAAACCGCTTAAAGGAATAGTAGCCCCTGCTCCGCCGATTTTCACTAAGGGCTGGTATAAGCCCAGGGCGCTTAACACTGCTCCGCCTACTACGAAACCAACCAAGACATGACCCGGAGTAACCTTATAGGGCGTTAAGTCCATTATCAGCTGTCCCACCAGGCAAATAGCCCCACCGACAACAAAGGCTGAAATTACGCTCACCTGATCACCCCTTTTCAATTACTACGGCATGCCCGATGCCGGGTATAGATTCCCCCTGATAGGCAGAAGTGGGACTTAGCAGGGCGCCCGTACCGATACCCAGGATGCGCTTATAAGTACCGTCGTTAAGCTTACCCATAAGGTAACCGGCAAAAACCACTGCCGAGCAGGCACAACCGCTTCCGCCAGCATGAGTACCCTGACGTTCAGAATCATAGATAAGAAGGCCGCAGTCGGTATACTTGTCGGCCAGGTTGTAGCCCTGCTGTTCCATCAATTTGGCTGCCAAGGCATGGCCCACTTTGGCCAGGTCTCCTGTAATAATAAGATCGTAATCATTCGGGGTACGGCCGGTATCCTGAAAGTGACGCACCACGGTATCTACTGCTGCTGGAGCCATGGCCGAACCCATATCATTGGGGTCCTTGATACCCAGATCTAGAACCCGGCCTATGGTAGCCTGAGTTATCCGCGGCCCGTTGCCGGCCGGTGCCAGAAGAACGGCCCCGGCTCCGGTGACCGTCCACTGAGCCGTAGGAGGCTTCTGCACCCCTTGCTCATTGGGGTAGCGATACTGGCGCTCCGCCGTATCATAATGGCTGCTGCTGGCGGCTACTACGTGAGTAGCAAAACCGCCGTCAATCAAGATGCTGGCCAAAACCATGCCTTCATACATGGTAGAGCAGGCTCCGTAAAGCCCTAGAAAGGGGATGCCCAGGTTACGGGCAGCATAGTTGGCCGAAATGGTCTGGTTCAGCAGATCGCCGGCCAAGAGGAAATCGATGTCCTGCCACTGTAGCTTAGCTTTGGCAATAACCATCTTAACGGCCTCTTCCAGCATCTTCCTCTCAGCCTTTTCCCAGCTTTCTTCTCCAAAGTAGGTATCGTCGATAACCATATCAAAGGTATTACCCAGCGGACCTTCCCCTTCCTTCGGGCCCACCACCGAAGCTGTTGCCACTATAACCGGCGGATTGGCGAACTGGATGGTATGTCTCCCTACTCTCTTGGCAGCAGGGCTCAATAGTCTTTCACCTCTGCTCTTCCGAAAATAAACCCTGGCTATATTATCCGCCAGGGCCCGCAAACTTTATGCACCAAGGCCATCAGCAAGATCTACCTGATACTACAATCTGGTAAGCCGCGGTGGGGATAAATAATAAGGCTCGAGTGAATATGAGCAAGGCCACTAATACTACGCCAAGAAGCGGTGATTAGCACACCGCTTAAAAAG
Source organism: Neomoorellaceae bacterium (assembly GCA_049701195.1). Lineage (GTDB taxonomy): Bacteria > Bacillota > DSM-521 > Neomoorellales > Neomoorellaceae > JBNATU01. The sequence continues at coordinate 62,099 of JBNATU010000002.1, read as the reverse complement.
AGCGCGCCGTAAAAGAGTTCGGCGCACTTATTTCCGTCCCCTAAGTGTCGGGTCAAAGTAGGGAGAGATGGGTTTTCTATAAGACTAACTGGCAGCTATCCGTCCCCTAAATCTCGGGTCACGTTTTATTAAGCCTAATCCCTGTTGCTGAAGCTAGCTGGGGTGGAGGGTTCTCTGTAAGGTACTTACTCCCAAACGGCTTGGCTCTAAAGTAATTCCACCTCCATGTCAAGTTTTTTAGTTTCTTGCCTAGAGCTTTCTTCTTGAACTCGGCCAGTTTTCTCTCACTTTCGGCCAAACGGTAGAGCAATGCGCCTCGCAAGGCTCCTTTAAGGCTGGAACCCGGCAGATAAACTCCGCCAGAACCCAATTCGGTTATAAAGGAACGGAGATTGCTTACCTTAAAGGACTCACACTTGGGTATGCACCTTAATACAGCCTGACGTAAGGTATCAGCTATGGCTGGCTTCAGCTTCTCCAGGTACGTATCCAGAGACGGTCGTCTGTCCTGCTCGGCGTACTGAACAAAATAGTCGACTCCAGCCATCTTGTTCAGGGCTTCTGCCCAGGCTTTCTCATCTACTAGGTAAATCTTCTGCCGATCCTGGAAGAAGTCCATGGATCCCAGCCTACCCGGGGCACCACCTATGTGCAGGGGGCTCAAAACCTCCACAATCACCTCCAGGTTTCTCAAGCGCCTTCACTCTCCAGTTTAACGCCCACACCAAAGGCGCGGCCGTTCCGATATACGGGGTGAAGCCCGAAACCCCTGGGCGTAACGTCCACCAATTTCCCACGCACGGGCCTCTTAAACACGCTTCCCTCAGCGAACATCCGCACCCGCAGGTGGCGAAAATTGCGGTTACCGGCACCGTCTTCTAGCCACCCGGCGCGCTCCACTAATCGGTAGGAGATGAGGTTATCTCGCACTTCCTCTGGAGTGTCTGGATACACTAAGGAAAGGCTGAGGAAGCCCTCCGGTAGATCAGGTTCTCCTAGGTCAATCTCACCGAGGAACTCCGGCTCGAACACGCCGTAACCTTGACTGCGGCGGCCTCCTATGCCCTCGTCACCCAAAAGCTTCATGGCGGCCTTGAACCTGGCCCAGTCGCCGGGTGCCACGTCCACCAGGAAGAAAAGGCCGGCGTCTTTAAGACGGTCGAAGCGCGTTTCACCCACAAAATACAGCACAGGCGAAAAGGTTAGCCGGTCAAGAGCCGTACGCGGCCGCATAGTCAGCATCAGGGCCTCGTATAGTTCCCGGGTATCCTCAACCATGCGGCCGTAATCGAAAGCCTCTCCCTTAATCCAGCAGGAGAAATACCGCAGGCTTACAAAATGCGGCTGCCGGCTCTCTTCCCTGTACTGCATCACGTGCCGAAAGGTGAGATGAGGAACGGGTAGAAGGGGACACGGGAAGTAATACTCTTCCCCCACGTAAGGGAAGGCTGAACTGAGGAGCAAGTCGGGCGGTCCGCAGCCATATAAACAAAACCACACCTGGAAAAGGCTACTGAAAAGAGTATCGGAGTGAAGGATAACTGCGCTCTCCTCCGGTCCGAACCCAGCCTCGCCCAGGTGTACAGGCGCCTTAAAGCGCAGCTTTACCAGCTGAGACATCCTCGGAAACCCCCTTATCCTGCCACCATATATAGCCACCGGTCTACCTGCGCGGCAAAATCGGACAGACGTTGCCCTTCGTTGGTCGCAATGGATTTCTCTTCTGCCTCACCCCTATAATAGAGGGGGCTACGCCAGATCATTCTCACGCTATCAAACCGGATCTGACCATAGCCGCGCGAGCCGTGGCCCCCAAGATAGTCGTCCTCCAGCAGTTGAAGGCCTGTCATTACTTCCTTAATATCCTCCCTTAAGTGCTGTTCTACCCTGGGGCGCCAGAGGTTATACACCATCTGGAAATAAAAGCAAGCGCTGCGCGGCACTCTTTCTACCTGCCGCGGATTAGCAGCACAGGTAATACGGTCAAGAGCGTTCTCAAATTTTACCTCCGAGAGGTAGTATCCACTGTTTATTCGCTCTAGCTTATGTTTGCTCTCCTCAGTCAAGTAAGCGTCGCGGACGTATAAGCTCGCCGGCATGTTTTCTGGGCCACCACCCCCGCGGCTGGCACCGAAAATACGACAGACGGTGCAGTCTTCCCTCCCGCACTCGTGAAGCCGGATCTGCTGGCCTCCGCTGGTCATAATCTTAATTTTATTCCGGTCAAAAAGAAAAGAGGGGTCCCTCGCGAAGTGATAGCGCTCCAACAAGGACCGTAGCTTGCCCTTTAAGGAACTCCCAGGTATATAAGGTTGGCGGGTAAAGGGGTCCCTAACTACCAGCTGGTCAACCCCGCCTATATCCCCGGGCTCCTGGCTACCGCCTATGTGGAGCCCAGTAACGCAGCGAATGATTCCTTCTATGAATATTTTGCCCCCCCGCAGGTTTGCCGTCATATGGCCTCCCCCTATTCGGTACCACCGTAGAACTTATGGTAGGCCATTATGGCCCGGACGAACTCTACCAAAACCTGAAAATCATCCCAGCCCTCTCTTCCGCGGGGCCGTATACCCTTTATCATGGGTTCCAGCACTCTCAGGAGGGTTTTGGCCGACCGGTTCCGACCGGTAGCATAAGCCAAGTAGACCCGCAGGTATTCTACCCTGGAGTTCTCAAACTCCTCCGGCCCCTTCTCCTCAGCTTCTACTTCTGCTGCCACGACCTCACCCAGAAAGCGCCTGATTTGAGTAGTCTTTAGATCAGCAGCCAGGATGGCACCGAGAGCTCGCGCCCAATCCACCAACTCTCCTATTCTGAGGTTGGAGAGACATCCGACCCGACCTACTCTGTAAGGAACATCTATTGCCGCCAGTACGGCTTCCTTTAAATCTTCCAGATAGGTTTCCCATACGGCTCTCTTTTGCCTGTGATCTCCTTTCTCCTGCCAAAACTTAACAGCCTGGCTTATTAATGTCTCGTCCTCCTCCAGGAGGTAGTCGCGACACATCTTACGAGCTTCTTCCAGTAATTTGTTGTCGGGGCCGGTCCGCCACCTGGCAAGTATGCGGTACCAAACGGCCTGCTCGGTAAAGCTCTTATTCTCGAGAAGCTCTTTGAAGCTAAGCTGAGGCACCATCTCTCGCCTCCTGCAGTATCAGCTGCAAAGCTCTCAAAACAGGCGGCAGGAAGATAGCCAGAGCGTCATCGCTCAAGCTGACAGCCAGCAGCTTGCGATAGAACTCCCTGGAACCCTCCCTCTTCTTACCGGCCCTTGCCTTAGTGAAAAGATAATAGAGCTGCGGCAGAACCCACATCCTGTTACCGTTTCCCTCTCCCTTAGAGTACCGAAGGCCCTGTGCTACTCTGGTGCTCTCTCGGTTGTATTCTTCCACCAAGGCGCTAAAGCGCCGAAAGAAACCGTACGAGAATTCTTTAGGTCTTACAGTTAGTCCGACCTGTTCCAGCGCAGGCCGGAACATTTCAAAGTACTGGCGAAGTCTGGCCACTTCCTCCCAAGTGAGCACCGTGCCCAAAACGGAAAGGCGGTTACCTCCTCTTGCTTGGGCTTCATCCTTCGCGAAGGTGGCCAGCTTAGCCAACCGGTATAAGTTCAACCTTGCGTCAGATATCACCAGCCCCCCAGAAAGGGTAAAACTTGCGTTGTGACCTGTGTACTTCTGGAAGTCCAGATTTATGGCCATAGCTGCCTCTACAACTCCATCCCATGTGCCGACCAAAAAGAGGCCCTGGCCTCCGGTATACACCACCTGGACCGGAAGTTTCCTCGGCTTTACGGGAAGAAAACCGCCGGTTGCCCGCTCCAAGAGGCGGGGAAGGTAATATTTGAAGTACAGGTTGAGTTTAGCGGACAGCTCGCTCATGCGGGCGAGATTGGGGCGTTCCAGCTCATAAGAGAGAATCTCCCCAACCCTATCCACATCCATACGGAGGGCAGCTATTTTCTTGTCGCCTACAGCCTGGCAAGCCAGTTCTTCGAAGTCTGTCTGACTGTAGGAAGCTCCCGAAAAGAAAGTTCGCACCGGCCAGGCTGAAGAAGGCAACTCCCACGGCTTCTTGAGCCGGTACTCTACCTTAACACCCTCGGGTACGCTGTCACCAAACAGATAGGCCGAACCGTAAAGAGTGAGCTTAATCTGCTCCAAGCTAGATGAGTGCTCCCTCCCTTCGGGCTCCACTTCGTAAAAACTTTTCAGAGACGCTAGTCGCTCTCCCAGGTGTAAGGTGAAATGGCAGAAAGTACAAAGTTCCAGGGAAACACCATCCAGGTCTACCTTCTTCACCCCACTGGAACAGTGGCAAACCTGACACTCTCTGTCCACGGGACGGGGTTCCAGAAATCTCACCGGATCGGTGCACAGCAAGGTTTCCCATTTCTTCTGGTCTTGGAAATATAAATTTCGGTGCAGCTCCTCCCAAGCCTTCCGCAGCCCGGCGTTTCCTTCTTTTAATTCAGCCCCGCTCAAGGGTACGGACGCCACACACAAGTACAGGCCAGTACCAAAGTTATCGTACAGCCAGAAGTTAAAGCCGTCCCGAAAAACTTCAAGCCGTTTACGACAGGTTGAGATATTGGGAGCCAGCAGGTAAAACTTCCCTCCGGAAGCATAGATCAAAGAAGAGCGTCCCAGACAGAGCTCTGTCAATAGCTGGCTGGCTGCGCTCTCTACCAATAGGTCGGCAAAGAAAGCGCGGGCCTGTACGGTTTTGAAGGCCGTCTTCGACCTTACGGTAAAGATAAAGTCTTGTAAGCCGGATACCTCGGCCCCTACCAGCAGGTACCGCATTTCCCGCCGGTCAGTTATAGCCTTCTTAAGATCTTCTTCCCAGTTGTACCCGCTTTCTGTTAGATAAAGATAATTGCACCCACCAATTGCTGCCGTAACCCTTAAGTGGTGGTAGAGAGAAGTATCAGCAGGAAAAGCGGCCGAATCCGGTAAGTACTCAGGTACGATACTCAAGTATTTTTCCAGAAGGAGGAGCAGCCTATCCTCTTGCAGATTATGCGAGTCCTGGAGGCTCCTGTATAACCCTGCCCAGGCCGACCGATACAGATCCGCAGTATGTTGTTTCACGTCCGATCCTTCAGTTAGGGGGTACGGTGCCTCCTCCAACAGTTCCGGCTGCCACACATGCTGTTGACCCTTCTCGGCGCCCAAGCCCACCCTATCAAATATTAGACCCAAGCCTTGGTCGCTCTCGTAATTACTTTCACGCGAACCTTCAGGGCGCCCTGCACCTACAGCTAGGTTGTCAGCCTCTGCTATAAGATAGATGAGGTTCCTGCACTCAGCCGGGCCACATTCAATATCATCAGCTTGGACAACATGGTGGCAACGGATGGCCTCCTGGACTTCCACAGGCAGGCCCCTTTCCCTCGCCCAGGCAAAGCCAAGTTCCTGGTGATTCCGTCCCCAACGCTCCTGTGGCCTCAAAGCCCAATAGATTATCTTCCCTATATCGTGAAGGAGGCCAGCTAAAACCACGGTTTCTCGTTTCAACCCTTTTTAGCCTCCTCTACACTGACTTTATACCGGCCGAAACCAAAAGCCGTGCCCTTCCCAATAGCCAACACCTCTCCCGCTTTGATAAAAGGATATAATTCTGTAAGGTCGCCCTGGTACACCACTTCACCCACCAGTCCTCCAAGTTTCATCTCCGTACCCTGGGTCGTGGAATAGCGACTGTAGTCGAACCAACTAAGGCTGTTCTCCACTTGCGTAATCGTCTGAGCCCTACTGATTAGGCTGGAATAATCCAGTCCGGGAATCCGACCAGTGGTCCAAAGGTAAAGGCCTGAAATGCGCCGCAGCACTGCGCGGAGAAGTACGTGAAATTCCAGGCGATCAGTCAGGCGATTCCGGTATTTAAGCCGGAGAGGGCTTAAAGTCTTAAGTTTGAGCAGGCGTACTTCAGGAGAGTCTATATGATCTGCCAGAGTAAATGGACGCAACTCCCCGGATTGAAGGCCAGTCTCCCGAAAAAAAACGGCCACTTTCCGGCCGTCAGGGTACTGAGCGAAAATACGTTTTAAAACAAAACGCCCCCTCCTGCCGTCTTCGCGGCGTACGCCGATGCCTTTTCTAGCCAGTTCCTCTAGACAAAAATAAAAGTAGGGGTAGTAGGACACAGCAGAACCTAAAAGGCGCAAGTATAGCGTAAATGGCATACCTGCGCTCAGGAACTTCGGCGTATGAGGAGCAAAAAAACTGACATAAGGGGAGGAGAAGCTGCCCCCAGAAAAGCTTTTCCGGCGCAAGAAAAAAAGCCGGGAATAAGCGCACAGCCCCTCTACCGCGCATTCTTCGCAGGCATGGCATTCGGGGCTGATGCACATCGTGCTCAACAAGGTACTACCTAGCGCCGACCTGAGGGCGTTTTCACGGAAAAAGGGCAGTCTTATGTCTTCCTTGGCCACCAAAGTTATCTCCAGATCAAGCACCTTTATGTCCTGCCACATAGTAAAATAAAACCTCTCTATCCCCGTAAAAACCCAAAGCGCAAAATAATCCCTCACAAGTATTTCCAGTGTAACTCTATTAGCAAAAAGCGTGCCAACTTACCAAGCAAAACCCCAAAAGCCCTATAAGAAAGTAGAGTCCCACCCTTCTCCATAAAGCGCACCTTTAAAGGCGATATTTAAACTTCTCCAGCGCAATGAGTTGCCGGCAGACACCCGGGGCAGCCTATTTGGAGGTAATATTCAAACCATCTCCGGCACCTTGAATGAATTTTTAAACCAACCCTTCATGCCGGCTACTCCTGCCCGGCACAACCGCGCATGAAAATAGGGTTATTTTCGTACTAATCGGCCATGCCCGGGATGCACGCATGAAAATAGAGCTATTTCCGTACTAAACTCGATACTTCTTAAGGGTAATTAAAAACAGCGAACCGTACGAAAAAGACAACGTTGCAAAATGCAACACTACCCAGTAGTTTTTTGTCGCATTTTACGACACACACCAGAAATCTTTTTGTTACTTTTGCGTCGCAAACTGCGACAAACGGGAGGAGAAGTCTTTAAAAAGTCTTAAAGATGCTCAGTATCCACTTCTGGGACCTGCGCCACGCAGTTTTCCTGCACCCAGCCTCCGGTAAATAGTACTTCTGTGGATCCCCAAATACCGCGCCGCCAGGGCTACATTGCCGTCGCAGAGCCGCAAAGCTTCCTGGATAGCCTTCAGTTCCAAGTCCTTCAGAGAGTCTATGGATACCCTATTCGCCTTTGTCCCCCTCACCGCGGCACGGATATGCTCCGGTAAAGACGCAAAAGTAATAACCGGTTCATCACTAGAAGCGAGTACAGATTCTACGACGTTCCGCAGCTCCCGAATATTCCCCGGCCAGGAATAGGACAATAGGGCCTGCTGTGCTTCTTCGTCCACCGTTACTTCTCTTCTAAGAAAACGGGAGGCAAACTCCTTCACCAGAAGCATGATATCTCTTTTGCGCTCCCGCAGAGGGGGTAGGTGTATTTTGACCACATTAAGACGGTAATAAAGATCCGCCCGGAAGCGCCCGCAGGCCACCTCCCGCTCCAGGTCCCGGTTAGTAGCAGCAATTATCCGGACATCTACGGGAATTACGCTCTTCCCTCCCAAACGTACCAGGGCTTTTTCCTCCAGAATGCGCAGTAAAACAGCCTGCATATCGAGGGGCATGTCTCCGATTTCATCCAAGAACAATGTGCCTCCCTGGGCAAGCTCGAACTTCCCCATGTGTCCGCCCTTGCGTGCCCCGGTAAAAGCACCCTCCTCATACCCAAAAAGTTCGCTCGCCAGGAGTTCACGAGGGATAGCCGCACAGTTTATAGCTACAAAAGGCCCCTTCCACCTGCCGCTGGCGTTGTGGATCGCCTGGGCAAAAACATCTTTGCCGGTCCCGCTCTCCCCCGTCAATAACACTACACAGTCGCTTCTGGCAATTCTCTTGGCCAACTCTACTGTTTCCAAAAACCGCGGCTCTTTCCCCAAGACATCGGCAAAGGTAAACCGTACCACGCCTCTAGCATACTTACTCACCATTTGACTCACGCTTGTTCTTTCTTTTATTACAAGCACCGCTCCGTTCCTGCGCCCGGCCGGGGTTTCCCAGGGACGCACTGTAAGGCTACACCTCACAGTCTTCGCGGGAAACACCAGGTCTACCAGTTCCTCTGTCAGCTTCTTGCCCCGCGCCAGCACCTCATAAAGGCGGGTATTAAAGCCTTCTTTAGCCTCCCGCTTCAAAAGCTGCTCTAATCTCTTGTGGGCCAGGTTGTGAGAGGTCTCTCCCAACATCTTCTCTGCCGCTGCATTTACATAAACAATTTTCCCTTCCCGGTCCAGCACCACAATACCCTCTGAAAGTGATTCCAAAATGGCTTCCTTCTGGCTGACCACCTCTCTAAGACGCAATTCGTTAGTAATAGCATCGGCAGCGGCCACTACCATCCCTAAAGTATGATGGTGTACATACTCCTTTCTACCCGTCACTCCCAGTACGCCGGTTATATAACCTTTTGTATCATATATCGGAGCACAGGAACACGTAACATGATGCACCAAGCGACAGTAATGCTCGGCTCCCCATACTTGAAAAGGCTTACCAATAACCAGCGCCGTACCGTATCCGTTGGTCCCCATGAACTGTTCCGCCAGACATATACCCTCACGAAGGCTACAAAAATGGCTAGGGTCTCCGATGACCTTAAGCACAAACCCTTCTTCGTCAACCAGCACCACCACAAAGTAGGAACCGCTTACGAACTGGTACAGCCTTTCCATAAACGGAGCGGCTACTGTCAAAAGGTCCGCTTTTTCTTCCCTGCGCCCACGTAACTCTTCCCGTGAAAGGACAAATGGCTCCGATTGCTGGAAAGCATCAACTCCATAAGCGCGGGACCGCTTCCAGGATTCTAGTATCTCCGGGCGTACACAGGAGGGTTCGACCACCGTTCCTAAGGTTATAAATTCTTTCCAAGCTCTATATGCGGCCTGCACTTCTTGAGGTTTACCCACCACCCTAGAAACACCGCCCTCTCCTACCATCCACTTTTTATACCCCCGTAAACTGGTTGATTCTTCCGAAATATTATCCCTGCCGGGGCGCTGGCGCCGGTATCTTTCGGACGAACTCCGCGAGCCGTACAGCTCCCCCTTGCGACTTTAAGCAGGGCTCCCGGCCAAAGCGACATCCTGTCTCACAGGCCAGCCGCAGCGCTTGTGCCCTCGGCCCCGCCTCCGGGCTTAGTTTTGCCTACGGCTCGCCAAGCTCGTTCAAAAAGGTTCCTCTAACGTACTTGCCGTCCGCCGGCGACACTTGAGGCATCAAACAACTACTTACACCTTCTATCAATCGCCGGGTCTAAAGATCAGTTTTACCGGCAGGCAGGACCCTCCAGGGGGTATAAAACGCAGCTCGTGGACCCGGTTTGCCTTTAAGGTTCCTACAAAGATCGGCTGTCCCGGAGGTTCTACGAAACCTTTGGAGGGCAAATCGATTATCTCCTCGTTTACCATTATATTACCGCCGAAACAACCGCTCACCGGGACCAAGAAAACCTGGGTATCCCGTGCAGCCACAACCTTTATCCTATATTGCACCCCGTAGTTGCCGGCATTCACCACCGCAGCGGTCGTAGTGCTGTCCCGTCCCGCCACAAACTCATCTTCCTGTCCGTCCGCCAGCACCAGTGCCCCTGTCTCCCGAGCGCTTAGGGAAATTTCCATCTCTACTTCTGAAGTCCCAAAGGTTCCTCTAACGTGCCTGCCGTCCGGCGGCAGCAAAGGCAGCTTGGAGTATTCTTTCAGTACATCTGTCGTAGTAGCGGGTACCGCTATAAATAGAAACCATAACTTACCCCGAGCTTCTACATCCAAGATCCCGTGAAGCACCTGGTGACGTACCGCAGCTGGAGCCTCGCTATTAACGACTACCGCCTCTCCAGGCCGCACAATATATTTCCGTTCTACCCCCGCTCGGTAATAGCCGGTCAAAGCCTCTCTAGCCACCCGGTAAACATCGTTGGACGGCCCTCCGTATCCCTCCCGTACCACAGTAAGTCTGGCCTCTTCCCCGCTGGAGTTGACAGCCAGAACATATACCCTAAAGGCCAAAGGGCTGCTTATCGCGTGCCAATAATAAAGCCTTGCTGCTCCCTCCACCTGCTCTCTGTATAATATCCCCGGACGCTCAATATATTCCGGGCTATCGCTAAAAAGGAGCTTGGGACCTGACGTCTTCTTAAAAGGATGGTACAGAAAACTTTCCACTACTTCCCCTGCATAGATCTCGCCCGGCACCCTCCTAGGAGCCGGCAGCACGCTAATGCTCCTGGAAAAGGGCTTACTCCAGCTGCCCCGGCTATCCTTTACCTGTAGGGTAACCGTATAATTGCCCGGATACGCAAAAACATCTTGTTTCCCCGACCATTTTTCTTCGATAATAGCATCGCCTTCCGGATCGCCCGCGCGTACCACGTATTCTACCGGTGCTCCAGCATATACCGGTTCCCTTACCTCAAAATAAGCCGAAGGTGGCCGATTATCGCTTCCGAGAAGATAAGCCTTCTCCTCCTGCCATTTGGCGTAGGGCAGGTGAAATACCCTGCGAAAAATTATAGCCGGAACACAAACTACACCGTCCTTTTTTTGGACTTCTACCGGTAGTATCTCAGCCTCCCGACCCTCACCTTCTAAAATGAAAACAATACAGCTTCCGGGATATAGCTCGGCCGTAAGCCCTGCCAATGAAACCCTTATAGTTTCCGGTGGCCCTGCCTCCCACTTTACCGTCCCACCCAGCTCCTCTGCCACCGACCTCAACGGTATCATGATGTAATCACCGGATAAGTAGGTCGTACTGTTCAATTCCTTACGTTCTCCGTCAACCCATATTTCGCGGGAACTTTCGGAGAAGATCACCTGTTTCATAGAGGAAGCTACCGCATGTTCAGGGAATAAAACCGTAACGGCGCACAAAATCATCGCTGCTATAAGGCCGCGGCGCATAGAAGCAGGTATCTTGTCCCCCTCCTCTCTAAAGCTTCAAAACAGTTCACCCGGCGGCTGACCCCTTAAGGAGTAGACCGCCAGGCCCAATAATATCGCAAAAAAGCAGGTACTCACATCCCCTGGTTAATTATAGCATAGTCCTATACACCTCAAGAATAACTGCTCGTGTTCACCTTTGGCCGATGACTCTGTTCAGAAGCATTTTCCCGTTGAGAGGGGTAAATCTGTTCTCGCCTCTACACTTCTTGCCGCTCCCAAACATACTTTGGATACTAAGAGTTCACCCTCAAAACCATGAGGAGACTAGGTGAGGTACTCACCAGCCATAGCTGGAGAAAGAGGGGAAAAAAGATGGGTAAGCGCATAGCCCTTTTAACTACTAATTTCTTTCATCCGGTGGAAGAAAGGCTCATAATGGGCGGGGCCGAGCGGTACCAAGTAGAGCTCTGCCGACTTTTGCGCCAACTCGGCTTTGAAGTGGAAGTGTGGCAGATAGGCGACAACTGGACCAGAGAATTCGACGGCGTAAAAATTCATGGCCTACCTACTCGCCAAAACGAAATGCACACTTTTCCGGAACTGAGCACCTTATTCTATGAAGCGGCCATAGATTTTGATTACGCCATCTACTTCGTCATGAGCCTGGCATACCCGGTAGCCAAGGAGAAAAGCCTCGGAATCAGCCATGGAATTTACTGGGACTGGCCGGGTTTCCAGCTCTTTACCGGCGGTAACTTGCAAATAGTGCAGGAATGGTTACATCGCCAGCATGTAGCCCTGCGCAACCTCAGGCTGGTGGTTTCGGTGGATACCAACACCATTAACTTCTTCCAAACGGTTTTCCCTGGCTGCGGCTTCAAATTCCGTTATATCCCCAACTTTGTAAATACCCAACTTTACTGCCCGGCCCCGGAAGGTGCCGGTGACGGGATTGTCCGCGTCCTCTACCCTCGGCGCCTGGTCCCTGTTCGCGGCTTAAACGAAACCATTAGGGTAGCCGAACGGCTTACTTCCCGCTATCCTAACGTGGAGTTCCACTTCTGTGGCCGCGGACATAGTGACGCCCATGAGCAAGTGATGCTCCGGTGGGCCAGCCAGCACGAGCGCTGTTACTATTATTGGAAGCCTATGGACCAGATGCCTCAGGTGTACCAAATGTCGGACATTGTAGTTATTCCCTCCCGTTCTACTGAAGGCACCAGTCTGGCCGCACTGGAGGCCATGGCCTGTGGGAAACCGGTGATCGCCGGTCTGGCCGGAGGGCTCACTGACCTCATTATTCACGGATATAACGGCTACCTTATACAGGTAAATGTATCCAACCTCGAGGGGACTGTGGAAGAGTTAATCCTGGAGGCTGAAAAGCGTGCACAGATGGGCAAACGCGCCCGGGAGGTGGCTCTGGCCTTCCGCCGGGAACTTTGGGCCCAACGTTGGGCCGAAGTAATCAAAGAAGTATTTGGCTAAGAAGTAAGTCTGTCCTTGAGATGCAAATATGGATTAAAATGGTGGCAACGCTATTTTTAGGACTAATAAGGAAGAAAAGCATAACCAAAAGGTTCCCCCCTGCATATAGTTTAATTAAGGGGGTAGGTAATAGATGGCCTTTACTGCTTCTGTAAACAATACTGCCAATCTGTTAGGTACCGGCAGCCCGTCCATTTCTGTCAGTCCCACGGGAGCCATTTTCAACAACGTGAGTCTGGTCCCGGGGCAAACGGTCACGGGATCACCTGAAATAACGGTGACCAACAACGGTGATGTGGACGTGTTCTATTATATCTTTGCCGACTGGAAAGAAAGCGGTACCACTACGCCGCGGCAGGCCCAAATTTTGGCTGATAATCTACTATTGACTATCCAAACCAGTCCAGCAGGTGAAATCCTTTATAATAACAGCCCGCTTTCAGCCCTTATTGATCAGCCTTCGGGAGGGCGCTTCCTGGCTTCTCCCGACAGTGAAGTCCTTCAGTTCATTGCCACCTTGCCGTCCACCGCCGGCAACGTAACTAAAAACATCGATCTCACAGTAGACTTTTACTTTGTGGCTCAAGCCTCGCCTTAATAGCTAAAAAAACCAACCTTAGGGCCGCCCCCTGCGGCGGCCCTTTTCGCTTGGTGGGAGATGAGCCATGCCCCTGACCTGTATAGCTGCTAACTCAGGCAACCGCTTTAGCACGCGCTTTTCCGAAGTGAATATAGTCTGCCAGGTTCAGGAACTTTTGACGCTGCGGGTGACCTCCAGAACCGGTCTCTTAATCCCCTCCTTGGGCTCTCCTCAGAGTAGGAGACCATCACGAACAGCAGAAATTGCTTGGGTGGAGGTCGACCGACTGCTGGATAGCTTCTGGGCAAGCACCTGTCGCGAACTGTATGGGGATTACCGGCCAGCAAATCGTCCGACCCCGGCACCTCCCCAGCAGATAATTTCCTGCCAATTCATCCCCCTCAAGGTTGACTGTAGCTTAATCTCTTTACCCCTTACCCCGGAGTTGGGCCTGAGCAGGGTGAATTATAGTTACAAACTAATCGTAACTTATAAAGATGCTCTGGGAGCCATCTGCCGGACGGAGATATTCAACGGTCCTCTGGCCGCCGCCTTTTTAGTGGTCACAGGCCCCGGTGCAAGCTGCCATGCTGAGCTCCAAGTTTTTGTCCTCGACACTCAGATAGTAAGAGGAAATCCGGCGCTACATGCCCGCCCGATACCCCTATCACCTGCTGCCGCCCTGCTCGTCCAGAAGTTCTCTGACCGGGCGAGGCGCTCAAATTGGTAGCGGCGCTTAAGGTGGTAACTCTATTTTAAGTTCTTTACCATTTGTCTGGTGTGCTCTTCCACTTCTTGCGGGTCCCTCTTTACCCGGGCCACGCCGCTCTCCATGGCTGCCCGGGCTACAGCCGCTGCCACCGCGGGGGCTACCCTGGTATCGAAAACGTCCGGGATGATAAAATCAGAACCCAACTCCTCTTCGTCCACCAGGGCCGCTAACGCGTAGGCCGCCGCAATCTTCATCTGCTCATTTATGTCCCGCGCCCGCACCTCCAACGCCCCTCTTAAGACCCCCGGAAAAGCCAGAACGTTGTTTATCTGGTTGGGGAAATCCGAACGACCCGTACCTATTACTTTGGCCCCGGCCGCCTTGGCCTCCTCAGGATAAATTTCCGGGACGGGATTAGCCATGGCCAGCACTATGGGGTCCCGGGCCATGCTTTTTACCATATCTTGCGTCACCGCTCCGCCAACGGACAGACCTATAAAAGCATCGGCCCCTTTAAAAGCTTCGGCCAAGGTTTTGGCTCCTTCCCGGTTGGTCCTGTTGGCTATGTCTTCCTTGTAGGCATTCATGCCTTCTGCGCGACCTCTGTAGAGCGCCCCCTTGCTGTCGCAAAGAATTATATCCCCTACCCCCATATCTCCAAGAAGCTTGGTCACCGCCACACCGGCTGCCCCGGCGCCGTTTATGACTATCCTTACGTCGGCCATTTTCTTACCTACCACTTTGAGCGCGTTGATCAGGGCGGCTGCTACTACTATGGCCGTACCGTGCTGGTCGTCATGGAAGATAGGTATATCCGTCTCTTTCTTCAGACGTTCTTCTATGGCAAAGCAGCGCGGAGCGGATATATCTTCCAGGTTGACTCCACCTATAGTGGGTGAGATCAATTTAACCGTCTCTACTATTTTATCCACGTCCTTGGTGGCCAGGCATAAGGGGAAAGCATCTACGCCAGCAAAGGTCTTGAAGAGTACACACTTGCCCTCCATTACCGGTAGCGCAGCTTCCGGCCCTATATCTCCCAGGCCTAGCACGGCGCTCCCATCGGTAACTACGGCTATGAGATTGCCCCGCGCGGTATACTCCCACACCAGTTCTCTATTCTGGTAAATTTCCTTACAGGGTTCGGCTACGCCCGGCGTATAGGCCAGGCTCAACTCTTCCCGATTTCTAACGGTTACTTTACTCTGGAGAGCAATTTTCCCTCTATAGTCCCTATGTAGGGCTAGGGCTTGGGTACGAAGGTCCATTTAATGCCTTACCTCCCAGTCTAAATTCAGCACCTAAAGCTCTCTTTGTCTCCCGCTCTCTTGGGTTTTTAAACTGCCTTAAGAGACGAGATAAAAACATCATACAGCATAGATATATCTTCATTGTATCATGATTGTATCATGGATAATTGTATTATCTATCCTCATATATCCTCATACATAAGTTTTGCTCGATTACTCCCAGGCCATTATTTTTAAGCCCGTTTATATCGCGCCTTGCCCTCAAGATAGGCGTTTTTCCCCCGACAGTCAATACCTACTATCAAAGGGAAATCTTCTACTTCCAACCGGTAAATAGCCTCGGGGCCTAAGTCTTCGTAGGCCACTACCTCGGCTTTTTTAATCCTTTGGGCCAACAGCGCCCCCGCACCCCCTATAGCCAGAAAGTATACCGCCCCTTTCTCCTTCATGGCTTGGACAACTTCCGAGCTGCGGTTCCCCTTGCCGATCATTCCTCTCAGCCCCAGTTCGCGGATAAGCAAGGGGGTATACGGGTCCATGCGGCCGCTGGTAGTAGGGCCGGCCGAGCCGATTATTTTTCCCGGCCGGGCCGGGCAAGGACCGACGTAATATATGATCTGTCCTCTAAGGTCTACGGGCAACTCTTGCCCTGCCCGGTAGGCTTCCACCAGCCTTTTATGGGCCGCATCCCTGGCAGTAAAAATTATACCGGTTAACCTTACCTGGTCACCAGCATTAAGTCCCTGTAAGGTTTCCGGATCAAGAGGAGTGGTGAGCTGGATCATGTTCTTTCACCTCGTTTTACAATACGGCCGCGGCATGGCGCGCCGCATGGCATTGGAGATTCACGGCTACGGGCAAGCTGGCTATGTGGGTGGGGTAGATCTCTATATGCACGTCCAGGGCGGTTATACGCCCTCCCAGTCCCTGGGGTCCTATGCCCGTGGCATTTATCCGCTCTAAAATCTCCTTCTCCAGCTCTGCTATGTGGGCCTCTGGATGCCTTGTACCCAGGGGCCGCAGAAGGGCTTTCTTGGCTAAAAAGGCCGCCTTTTCCAGGTTGCCGCCCAATCCCACACCTACTATTACAGGCGGGCAGGGGTTGGCTCCGGCAGTCTCTACTACTTCCAGCACATATTTTATGACGCCTTCTCGCCCGTCGGCAGGCTTTAACATAGTCAGACCCGAGGAGTTCTCCGAGCCCCCACCCTTGGGTGCTACGGTTATCTTTAAGTCTGAGCCGGGGACAATTTCTACATGAATTATGGCCGGAGTGTTATCGCCAGTGTTCTTGCGGATTAGTGGATCGTCCACCATGGATTGGCGTAAGTAGCCTTTACTATATCCCCGACGCACTCCTTCGTTTATAGCCTCGTAGAGGTCCCCTCCGGTAAGGCGTACCTCCTGTCCCAGCTCTAAAAAGACTACCGCCGTCCCGGTATCCTGACAAAGCGCTTCACCGGTCGAGGCGGCCAGCCTAGCGTTTTCCTGAAGTAGCCTCAGAATCTCCTTCCCTAAAGCGGACTCTTCCCGTTCTAAAGCCTCCTCCATGGCCTGCCACCAATCCTCGCCCAGCACGGTGCAAGCCTCTATACAAAGCCTTTCTACAGTGTCCGTTATATCTTTCACCTGTATTTCCTTCACTGCTTTCACCCTTTACCTATGACCTCTTCTAATAAATCTTATCAAACTTAAACGACCATGCCTAGAAGACACAACCAATAATGTCCATAAGGCTATTTATGAATGAACTAATTCTTGCGATTTAAATCTACTTAAAGTCCAAACAAATACCCCCCTTCTCCATTTCTATTAGGTTCTATTAGGGCTATTTAACACCCGGTAAAACTTCCGCCACCAGCTCCGCCAGGTGTTTGACTTTAATTACACTGCCAGCCTCCTCCAGCCCATGCCGTAACTGCATTATGCAGGAGGGACACTGGGTGACCAACACCTCCGGTCCGGCGGCCAGTACCGCGGCTATCTTTCTTCTTCCCACTTCCCTCGCCATATCATAATGCAGGAAGCCGTAAGATCCTGCTGCGCCACAGCAGGAATCCGCCTCCTGCATCTCCATGTAACGTACACCCGGCAAGCTATCTATAAGCTGTCTAGGCGGCTCTCTAACGCCCAAAGCCTTCCGTAAGTGGCAGGGATCATGATAGGCGACCGCCGTTAACCCCTCGTCTCTGTGGTTGCCGGGTACCCTTAAATTCCGCAGCTGCTCACCCGCCTCCCGGATCAAAAAAGAGGAGAAGTCAAGCACCTTTCCGGAACAGGCGGCCGCCGTTTCCCCCTCTATCCACTGGCTGTAAAGCCGCCAGGTGGAGGTACAGGAAGCACAATCAGTAACTATGTAGTCCACCACCTCCTGCCCGAAGCTCTTCAGATTTTGATGGGCAAGCTTTAAAAAAGTCTCCACCTCGCCATGGCTCAGCGCAGGTATACCGCAGCATACCTGTTCCGGAACAATTACTTCCCAGCCGAAAGCATGAAGCACCTGGATTACTGCCTGCCCCACCTGGGGGAAGAACAGATTAGTCATACAACCGGTAAAATAAGCCACTCTCCCTCCAGGGGTACCTTCCGGGCTGTAAACCGCCCTTTTGGCAGTCCGAAAAGGTTTTGGCGTCGGTAAGGGAAGAAGCTTTTCCGGCCGAGACAGGCGGGAAGGGAAGATCCGGGCTATGCCCAGCTTCCTGCCCCAGCGCAACATCCGGGCGAGCCCGGCCAGCTTCCGGTTGTCAGGTAATATATAGCGCAAGCCTATCCTTTTCCACAGAGGCAGGCCTCGCTCCTTAACCATGGCCGCCCGGACGGCCAAAACCACAGTATCCACCTGCACCCCGTTGGGACAAGCAGCGCTGCACGTCTTACACAATAGGCAGTGCTCGAAAACCTCGGCCAAGCGGCGGGAAAAGCCGATCTCTCCCTTAAGATAGGAACGCGCCAGCCTCAACTTTCCCCGAGCTACATAAGGTTCCTCTCTTAATACTTTGAACACCGGGCAGTGAGCGCGGCAGGTACCGCACTTAGAACATTTCTCCAGCTGGAGGTCTATTCTCTTTACCTCATCCATAGATCATCACTCAATGAAAATCTTGCCGGGATTCAGAATAGAGCCCGGATCCAGGGCTTTCTTGAGCGACAGCATAACCTCGTAGGCAGGCCCCAATTCTCGCTTCAAATAGGGGGCTTTGAGAATCCCGATGCCGTGCTCGCCGGAAAGGGTACCTCCCAGCTCCAGGGCAGCCTCGAATATCTCCCCGATGGCCTTTTCCACCTTCTTCATTTCCATGGGATCAGAGCGGTCGCAGGCGATATTGGGGTGTAGATTGCCGTCGCCCGCATGTCCGAAGATGACCAGGTCTAGGCCGTACTTCTGACGTATCTGACCCAAGCGCTTTATCATCTCCGCCACCCGGCTGCGCGGCACGGTAGCGTCTTCTGAAATCTTGGTCGGCTTTATTTGGGCTATAGCCGGAGATATGGACTTCCTGGCCTTCCACAGCTCCTGGGCCTCCCTCGCATCGGCTGCCCGGCGAATATGTTGGGCACCAGCCTCCCGCAGCAGCCTCACTATAAGCTCCGCTTCTTCCGTAGCCTGCTGCTCGCCCCCATCCGTCTCTATCAACAGCACCGCCTCGGCATCCAGCGGCAGTCCGCAGGGGGCAAACCGCTCCACCAAAGAAACAGAAACCCGATCCATTATCTCTAAGGTTCTGGGAATTACTCCGGCCGTCAAAATAGCGGTCACCGCCTCCCCGGTGCGCACCAGATCTTTAAACGACGCCAACAGGGTGCGCACCTGGGAAGGCCGGGGGATAAGCCGGACGATAATCTCGGTAATTACTCCCAGTGTCCCCTCTGAACCCACAAAAAGCCGGGTCAGGTCGTAACCCGTCACATTCTTTATGGTCCTGCCGCCGGTGCGGATAACCCGGCCGCCAGCCAGGACCACCTCAAGACCCAGGACGTAGTCGCGAGTAACACCGTATTTTAAACCGCGCGGACCGCCCGCGCATTCGGCCACGTTACCCCCCATGGTGCAGAAATCTGAACTGCTGGGATCGGGCGGATAAAAAAGCCCCCGGGCCTCGACTTCCCGGTGAAGCTCGCCGGTAATAACCCCTGGACCTACTACTGCCAGCATATCTTCCCGGTTTATTTCATAAATCCTGTCCATGCCTGTCAGGTCCAGGGCTATGCCGGCTTTTAAAGGTACGGCGCCCCCGCTCAAACCCGTAGCCGCCCCGCGGGGGTACACCGGCACTCCTTCCTTATGAGCCAGGGCTAGCACCTCAGCTACCTGTTCGGTAGATACAGGCTTCACCACCAAATCAGGAGTTCTCTCCGCAAAAGTACCGTCGTAGGAATGGCAGAGCAAATCTACTTCGTGACATAATACCCGCTCTCGCCCCAAAATCCTCTCCAATTCTCTGGCTAAAGATGCTCGCTTTATCGTCATGCCGCCGTCACCTTCCGCCCAAGTGGACACTGCACCAGCAAACTGCACCTTAAGAGCCCTGTCCACTTTCCCAAACTCGTGTCCGGTGGCCAAATACAGATGCCTGATACTCTCCCCTATATTACCACTAACAGTGCCTAACGCGGTAGTCCCTGGAGCCAGCCTACCTTATCTAGTACCCAACAATCTTTCTTTAAAGAAGCTTGGCGCCCAAGCCGCTCACACCAAAAAATTAAACCCCGGCGAATACTATGCCGGGGTCTTTACTTTCATGAACCGAATCTTACAGTGTATAAACTTGTAATATATACATTTTACATTGGTAAACTAATCCTTCATTGGTAAACTAACCCTTCATGCCGGCCACACCTGCTCGGCACAACCACATACGAAAATAGGGCTTATTTCCGTACTAATCGGCCATGCCCGGGGGCACAACCATTTATTTTATGGAAATACACCTAGGAAATACACCTAAAGGCTATTTCCGCACTAAAGTAAACCGCCTATTTCCCCCTTATCTCTTAATTACCTCTTCACAGGTTTAGCCCAAAACCACCCTTACATCAAGAAGTGGGGCACGCGTTACAGGAGCGCAGACACACGGCATTCTGCTCACTTAATAAAAGGGGTCCCCTGGTAATTGATTTGTTTTATCTTTTCCTCCGCTTTCTTAACTACGTTTTCAGGCAAAGGAGCGTATAACAAGTCTTTGGCGTATTTTTCACCGTCGTGTATGGCCCACCAGAGAAACTCCGCCAAAGCTTCTCCTTTGGCCTTATCCTTCTGGTCTTTGTAAACCAGTATATATGTGTATCCCGCTATGGGATAGGCGTTCTCGCCCGGAGAGTCCGTAATCGATACACGCATATCCTCGGGCATACTGGCAGCCGCTCCTGCCGCAGCCGCGGTAGTAGTTTCCAAACTAGGCTCAATAAACTTACCTGCCTTGTTCTTAATACTAGCATAGGGCAATTTGTTCTGTACAGCATAAGCCAGTTCAACATAGCCTATACTGCCGGGTGTCTGTTTAACCGTACCGGCAACTCCTTCATTGCCTTTGGCACCGATACCCACCGGCCACTGTACGGAAGTCCCTTTCCCCACTTTATCCTTCCAGGTAGCGCTCACTTTGCTCAGATAATCAGTAAAGATATTCGTGGTGCCGCTGCCGTCCGAACGGTGAACAACGGCAATGTCCTTGTCGGGTAATTTAATGTCCGGGTTCAGAGAAGCAATCTTGCTATCATTCCACTTCTTGATGTGCCCTAAGAAAACTTCCGCAATGACCTCCTGGGTCAGTTTCAAAGGTTTATCCACGCCCTCCAGGTTATAAGTAACTACCACGGCACCTGCCACAGTAGGAATGTGCAAAATACTTCCCCTGCCTTTAGCCAGTTGCTCATCCGTCATAGGAGCGTCACTGCCGGCAAAATCAACCGTCTCATTCAGGATATTGTTAATACCCCCGCTGCTGCCGATAGATTGGTAATCAATATTTATATTCGGCTTTACCTTTTTATATTCCTGAATCCACTTGCTATAAAGGGGATATGGAAAAGAAGCACCGGCGCCATTAAGAGTTATAGAAGGAGCTTGCTCAGCAGGTTTATTCCCCTGGTCAGACCCTTGTTGCTCCGGCCGCCGGGAAATACACCCGGACACGTTCACAGCCAACACCAGCGCAACCGCCAGCAAAACAATCCAACTCTTTCTTGCGATATTAAGTTTCATAGTATATTCTCTCCTCCTTGCCTTTTTATTCGAGCGGGCTGTACCCCCACTAGCAATTATAAGATCTGTTTGTTAAAGCCTAATCACAATTATGTAAATGTTATCTTAAGATTTTATTTATATCTTCTTTGCAATCTTACTCTAATCCTACCAATAAGCGATATCCGGCCTGACGGACGGTTTCCAGACGGACAGGCACAGAAGAATTAAGCGCAATTTTCCTCCTCAGATGGTGAATGTGGACATCCAACGTCCGTGTATCCTCTCCACTGTCATATCCCCATATCTGTCGTAGCAACACATTACGGCGCACCAGTTTCCCAGCATTCAGCAAGAGATAACGCATAAGCTCAAACTCCTTGGGTGCCAATTCAATCGATCTACTCTCCACATAAAAACGGCGCTCCCGCAAGTCCATAGCTAAGGGACCCACCTGGATGATTTCCGGCTCGCACTCTTCAACCATCCCTGCGCCGGGCCTCCTGAGGCAAGCCTTCACTCTGGCCAGCAGTTCCCTTACGCCAAAGGGTTTGGTAACATAATCATCCGCACCCATCTCCAATCCTAGAACTTTATCCAGCTCCTCATTCTTCGCCGACAAGATAACCACCGGAATAGCAGCCGTCTTTGGCGTACTCTTTAGCCTCCGCAACACTTCAAAACCGTCGAGACCGGGCAGCATGAGATCCAGAATTATAAGGTCTAGTCCGCCTTCCTGAGCTACGGCCAAGGCCTTGAAACCATCACCGGCCACCAAAACCTCATATCCCATCCGTTCCAAATTGAAACGTATGAGTTGTTGGATGGAAACTTCATCATCCACCACCAGTATGGTCGCCATACTTTGACCCCCATTTTTGCTAGGGACTTATCCGCATCAAGTCTGCCGGCCTTACCGACTATGGCGGAACTTGCAGTTTAATTATAATGCTCAAATATTAAGTCTATTTTGGTTTCAGTTTAACCTTTTCTTAAGAACGCTTTAAAACTACGTTATCAACCTTTAAGCTTCCTGGCTCCAGTCAAAATAGGCCTTTTAAAGGGACTGCAAGTGGCGCGATGCCGATGAATACGAGGTCAGGGACAGAAGGGTTAAATATATCTAAAGTGGTGACCCCAAAATTCCTTGAACAAGCAAACCCAACCTTTTCGGACCCGCAGACATTTGGGCTCGGCAATCAGAAACAAAGGCGCATAAAACGCACCTAGCCCACAAAATAGGCAATCAAACCGATGAGCACCGAGGTAACCAGACCGTATATTATTACCGGACCGGCGACCGTAAAAAGGCGTGCTCCCACACCATAAACAAAGCCTTCTCTCTTGAATTCCATGGCAGGAGATACAATGGAGTTGGCAAAACCAGTAATAGGTATAATAGACCCCGCTCCGGCTACTTTACCGATTTCATCGTAAAGGCCCAAACCTGTAAGCAAGGCCCCCAAGAAGACCATTACCATAGTGGTTGCGTTGGCCGCATCCTGCATATTTAGGCCGGCACCACGAAAGGCCAAAGTAATGAGCTGGCCGATTGCCGAAATAGTTCCCCCCACCCAGAAAGCATTGAACGCGTTTACTGCCACTTTAGGTCTGGGCTTTATCTGATCTACCAATTTTTGGTAGACTTGCTGCTCATAAGCCTGTTTTTGCTGGTTAATCTGTTCCGCCAAACTTAACGGCTTCTTGGGAGGTCCCGGTTGTTGCGTCTGGTCTCCCATTTATTCTCACCCCCGGATTCTATTATCGTCTAATGTTTGCCCGGTTTATACCATGGGCTATGGTAAATAATTTACCCCTTATTTAGACATAATAGTAGGTGAAATACCAAAATAAAACTCTGTTCTAAGGAGGCTCGGTAGATGACCGCTCATTACGGTGCCCATGAAGTTATGGAACTTCATGAGGTCTTGAGTGACACTATTGACGGTATCAATCAGTTTCAGCTATACCGCCCCTATGCCAAAGATCCACAACTCCGTTCTATCCTGGATAAACAGATTCAGTTCATGACCCAAGAGTATAACAACATGGTCCAGGCCGTAAACCGGCGGGGGATAAGCCATGCCGTACCCTATCGCGGACCCCGCATGGCCAGACCTGTTTACGGATTAAACAATCCGGAAACCCAAACCCCCAACACCTCTCTAAACGATATGGACGACCGCGATGTGGCCAGCGGTATGTTGGGTTGCCACAAGGCCTCGGCAGCCTTCAGAATGATGGCTTCGCTAGAATGCGCCGACCTGGAACTAAGGCGAATGCTCCAACAAGGCGCTCTTAACTGTGCGGAACAAGCCTATGAGGTATGGCAATACATGAACCAGAAGGGATATTACCAGGTCCCCACCCTTAAAGAGGTGACGACCAATACTATGATAAATACCTACGCTCCGGCCAATACCGGGGAAATGAGGTACCAGTATCAATAGCGCAATTTGCTTGGCCCGGGAATTGGCGGCCCGGGGCAAAAGGAAATGAGGTACCAATGTCAATAGCGCAATTCAGCGGGAGAGTACCCGGCCCGACCGGAGCCGGGTACTCTCTTTATGAACCCCTTGGGGGGAACACCCTAAGAACACCACATAATGTTCGCCTGTCGATTAATTAATTTAGAGTCTCCCTTTTTAGTTGGAGCTTTTCTCCTTCCTCTACTTTTTTCTCTACTAACCGGCCATGCCCCAGGGTTACAACCGCATAATGGAAATAAACCCTAAGGCTATTTTCGTACTAACCGGCCATGCCCAAGGGGCACAACCGCGCATAAAAATAGAGCTATTTTCGTACTAACCCTTCATACCAGCCACATCTGCCCGGCACAACCACGCATAAAAATAGAGTTGTTCCCGTACTAACCGGCCGTACCGGCTACGCTTAGCCGTCACAACAGCGCATGAAAATAGCACTATTCCCATACTAAAAACATTCTACTGGTACATTTTCGGCCCTCAACCTCTTCCCCAAGTGTTTATGGCTTTGCCAAAAACATAATAGTTTCCCTTTACAAAACAGCCGTTGCAGGAAATAATTAAGTTAAGTGAAAAGGCTTAGAAAACGGAGGGATTACCATTGGAATTAGCTAAAAGGGCTGCCGCCATAAGCCCCTCTCCCACTCTTTCTATCGACTCCCAAGCCAAAAAAATGAAGGCGCAGGGAATTAAAGTGATCAACTTTAGCGCCGGTGAACCCGACTTCGATACCCCTGAGCATATCAAGCAGGCTGCTGTGGAGGCCATACAGGCCGGCTTCACCAAATATACCCCTGTGCCGGGTACAGACGAACTCCGTCAGGCTGTGGCCGCCAGATTATACCAAGATAGAGGCGTCAAGTACGAGCCGTCGGACATAGTGGTCTCTTGTGGGGCTAAACATTCCCTATACAATGCCATCCAGGTCTGCTGCCAAGAAGAAGATGAGGTTGTTCTCGTAGCGCCTTACTGGGTGAGCTATTACGAGCAGGTAAAATTGGCCGGAGCCCGGCCGGTAGTAGTTCACACTACGGAAGCGACCGGTTTTAAGCTTACAAGTGCTGCTTTACGAGAAGTTTTAACCCCCCGTACCAAACTCCTCATTCTCAATTCTCCCTGCAATCCTACCGGAACAGTTTATCAGCGGCAAGAGTTGGAAGATCTGGCCCGCGTGATCCTGGAACATGACCTTTTCGTAATCTCCGACGAAATATATGCCGCTCTTATTTATGATAATCTCGAGCACGTAAGTATCGCTTCTTTGGGTCCGGAAATAAAGGAACGTACTATCCTCATTGACGGTGTATCCAAGGCTTATGCCATGACCGGCTGGCGTATAGGCTATGCTGCCGCACCCCGTTTTATCGCCCAGGCCATGGCCGACCTTCAAAGCCATTCTACTTCCAATCCCACTTCCATTGCCCAAAAAGCAGCCGTAGCCGCTCTGACCGGCAGCCAGGAGCCCGTAGAACACATGCGG
Source organism: Neomoorellaceae bacterium (assembly GCA_049701195.1). GTDB lineage: Bacteria > Bacillota > DSM-521 > Neomoorellales > Neomoorellaceae > JBNATU01. The sequence continues at coordinate 36,928 of JBNATU010000002.1, read as the reverse complement.
CAGCAGTTTTACGCCCGGCGCAACCGTATGCTGGCAGGACTGCAAACCCTCCCGGGTATAACCTGTAACCGCCCGGGCGGAGCTTTTTATCTCTTCCCCAATGTCTCCGGCCTCTTCGGTAAAAAATTCCGCGGTCAAACCTTAAACAGCTCTACGGACATAGCTGCCGTTCTTTTAGAACACTTCCAGGTGGCCGTAGTGCCGGGCATCGCCTTCGGCAATGACCATTATTTGCGGCTCTCTTACGCTACTTCCATGGAACAAATTGAAGCCGGACTGGAACGCCTGGCCGATTTCATAAATCAACTAAATTAGAACTAACCGGCCATGCCCAGGGGCACAAACATGCATAAAAATAGGACTATTTCCGTACTAACCGGCCATGCCTGCCGGGCACAACCACCTATGAAAATAGGGCTAAGGGCTATTTTCGTACTAAATTAGAGCTAGGCAGAGCTAAAGCCCCGGCCTGAAACCCGGGGCTTTGCTGATTAAAATTCGGCGCCATGACCGCTGTATACCAGTTTTACATTAGCCTTAAAGTCAGTGAGTTTGCCATTCTTCACATTGGCTGTAAGGTTGCAAACTTCCACCGCAGAAATATTGGGTATCTCCCGAGAAGCTTCTGCCACTGCCGCTTGGACAGCATCCTTCCAGTTGGAAGGTGATTGCCCCACCAATTCGACCACCTTTACGTGCATTCGTCTCCCCCCTTTCCCGGCCAAAAAGCCTAGCATTTTTATTATGTCCAGCTCTTGCCGGCAACATTTCTGCCATTTAAGACTAACTTTTCCTATCGTTTCTACATAACATAGAGTAAAAGGCTAGCTATTCTAAGGAGGGTTTTCTGTGAGCGATCCTCAAGCCCAAGGTTTTCAGTGGCAATTGGCCCGCGCTTATATACCCTGGCAGAAATTTACCTCTAAATGGAACCCCTTAGAAGGGTTGAACAAAGGCACTATTTTCCCCGAGCTATGTTTTCCCTATCAGCATGCGGGACGTTAGTACTCCCGTTACGGTGAGCAAAAGGAGGTCAAAACCGTATGGATCACGAGCGTCGCCACCTTTTAAAACAAATCATGGCCCTAGAATTCACCGCCCTGGAATTCAATTTATACCTGGATACCCATCCCCAAGATAGCCGCGCCCTGGAAGAGTACAATGCTACTGCCAGAGAGCTGGCGAAACTCAAGCAAGAGTACGAGAGCCGCTACGGCCCCTTGACCAACTACGGCACGACCCCTAGCCCCGGCAGTTGGCGTTGGATAGACGATCCCTGGCCTTGGGAAATCATCTTTTAAAGGATAAAGGAGGTTCGCAAATCGTGTGGATATATGAAAAGAAATTACAATATCCCGTCCGCGTAGGGGGACCCAATCCTCGACTGGCCAAGGAAATTATCACTCAATATGGTGGGCCGGACTTCAACTTTTGATAATAACTAGGTCAATTTAAAAACTACATCCGAGATGGTGTAGTCGCTTCGCAGGTATATGGCTTCAAAGGTCGCGCTCACATAAGTGATTTTCTCTTCGTAGGGGAGCTCGTGGATCCGGTCTAGCTTCTTCGAGATTTTCTCGTAAATGGCGTTTAACCTGTCCATTAAGGTGTCGCTTCTGGTCAGCTTCTCATTAAGGCTCTCCAGCTTCTGCATGAGCAGGTGCCTTTCTTCCCGTAGCTCCGCTATCCTTTGCCGGTACTCCTCCAGGGTGATGACGTCTTCCTCGTAAGCTACCTGCTGCTTTCTCATGGCCTTCTCGAGCTGGTCGAGCCTCTGCCTGACCCTCTCTCTTTCCTCGGCCAGGGCTTCCGTGTCCTGGTCGAAGATGCTGCTCTGCTCCTTCACCGCCTGCATAAGCTTTTCCTTGTCAGCGAATATACTTCTGAAGAGCTCCATGATGAGGTAGTCAACCTTCTCCATATGCCAGTGCTTCATGGGCGGACTGCATTTGCCGTTTGTTCCCATGCACCGATAATAGTAGAGGTACTGGCCTTCGGCTTTTTTGCCTTTGACCTTTTTGGGATAGCGGAACCCGAATATTTTGCCCCCACACTCAGCACAGCGCAGAATGCTCGAACCCAGGTACTTGCGGTCGCATGTCCATTCCTTGGTGTCCTTCTCCCGCCTCCTCTGCATTATCTGCTGGATCTTCTCAAATTCCTCCGGGGTAATCAAAGGTTCGTGGGTTCCTTCCCTGATGATCCACTCTTCCCTGGGCCGCATTACCCGCTTCTGCCTGCCGGACGGGTCCCTTATCAGGGTAGTCGTGTTATAAATCGTTATGCCCAGGTAAACGGGGTTGGAGAGGATGGTTCTTATAGCGTTGCTGCACCACTTGCACCCGCGCTTACTCGGTATCCCTAGCTGGTTAAGATATTTGGCGATTTTGGCCTGGCCCCACCCCTCTAGGAATTTCTCGACTATCAACCGGTAGATTGGGGCCGTCTCTTCGTTTACCACCAGGTGCTGGCCGTCCTCGCTGAGCTTGTAGCCGTATGCTGGCTGCGGTACGTTGGTCTTACCTTCCTTGGCCTTGATGATCTGGGTTACTTTCACCCTGCTGGCTGTGGTTTTACGCTCCTTCTGGGCCAGGGCGGCGTGGAGGACCAGCAGGAACTCGTCGTCGTCCGTGCGGCTGTCGTAGTTCTCCTTGATGGAAATAAAAAAGCCGCCGTAGCAGGCTATCTCCCTCTTTAGCTCCAATATGTCCATTACATCCCTGCTGGTCCGGGATATTTCCTTGGTGACCACTCCCTTAATTCTGCCCAGGCGTATATCCTCCCTCAACTGGTTCATCTCGTCCCGCAGGTAGGCGTACTCGCCCGACTTAACGTCGATATAGAACCGGACCAGGTTGTAGCCGTTGACCTCGGCCCACTGTGAGAGCAGCTTTTTCTGGTTTTCAATGCTGGAGAGCTGGCTGTCCTTCCGGGTGGAGATCCTTATGTAGCCGCCGATGCTCACCCCCTTCTGCTCCAGGGTATCTTTCGGATCGGTGAGGACCTCCAGCCTCCGGCCAGCCACATGGGCAGGCACCAGGTCCCTCATAACTCCAGTTTCCCCTCCCTTGTGAAGGTCCTTCAGCCTTTCCTCGCTATTTTATTGGGCACCTTAAGCGGTTTTTCCTGCATAACCGACTGGATGAGCATTTTCACCAGCCGCCGGTAAACCTGGTCCGGGACTTCTAGCTGGAGTTTGTTTTTCAGGTCCATGTCCTGCTTCAAGGAAGACACCTCCCGGTATCAGCATATTGAGGTACAAGCGCAAGAGTTCCGATAAACATGTCCTATAACAGGGATTATAGGGACAGTTTGAAAATTTACGTTGGCCGCGGGAAAAGGCCCTCATCCCTCCGGCCGCAAGGTCGGAAGCCCTGCAACCGCCTCCAGAGGGGATAACGCCCGGACTCTTTCATATGGCCGGAAAAACAGTCCCTATAATCCCGCCGGTTCTTTTATAAAAATCCCGCGGGCTTCTATCCATACCTCGCCGTCCTCCTCCTGGAGGAAGCCCCTGACAAAGGCCTTCACTCCCTGCCTTAATTTTGTTACCTGCGGGTCCCGCATGTCCCGAATTAATAATGCCAGCCGTACCGGGCCGTAAAAACCCTGGACCTGGAGGAAAACACGCAGTGCAGTCCCCCACGAGGTCAATATTTCCTCTGCATCGGAAACGCAGACACCGTCCAGGAATATGCAGTTATTTCGCATCTTTTCTCCACCCCACCACCCTTTTCACTGCCTTTACAGGCATCTCCCGAACCGTCGTGGCCACCACATAAAACTTGTCTTCGTACTGGGCCAAGCAACCGGCCACGAGGACTTTTGTGCCTTCATGAGGGGGCACCATCTCCGGCCCCAGCGCTACGGGGACCAGGCACGGTCCCCTTGGGCTCTCTGTCCCAACGAGATATACGAGATCGCCATCGTCCAGCTTAAACCAGGGCTTTCCGGTTGCCCAAAAGCCCATTACTGCAACAAAGTTCACGTTTTTCGCCTCCCTGTGATAAAACGCTTATTTTTTCTTTCTTTTCTTGTTTGCCAGTTTGACCGTCTTACTGTCGAGCTTCATCCGGAGTGCCCAGCGGGGCACCCGGTACCAGCAACCCTCCCCTTGTTCCCTTACGGGTTTTAGCCCTACTTTCCCCAGGCGAGCTTTGACCAGCGGTATGGTCTCCTGCTCCAATTTAGTAAGGTTAGCCATAATACCATGCCTCCTCGGTATCTTTGTGGTGCAATTACTGGGGTATACCCCCCTCTCAAAAAAGGCCATTTTTTGCTTGTACCATACCTACAGTGATGACTCCGGAGGGGTATTCTGGAGGGGGTACGTAGAGTTATATCCCCCCCTAAAATGCCTAGCTTGCACCACACGATAATAGGGGGGATTAGGAAAACACACCCCAAAGCCTTTCAAATATTACTCTTCCGCCTTTTCTCACCCCCTATGGTTTGGAATTTCTGCAATTACTTAGCTTGTGAAAACCGAAACAGGTTTCTCGTCCAGGACTGGAGGCCAGCCCAGGACGTAAACCTGATCATACCCTGGGCTCTGGTTCCCTTATTGTAAGGCCATGCCGGTACCAGAACCTCCGGCACCACCTTGACGAGTTCGCCTGCCTCCAAGGGGTCGTCCTCAAAAAACAGGTCGATGCTCAAGGCCCCTGCGAAGAAGGCCTTCCTCCCCCTGGGCACGAAATTAATTGCTCCCCGGGGAAAACTTCTGGACTCCAGCCACTTTTTCGTCAGGGCCATTGCCAAGGGGGACCTGCTGGTGATATAAAAGATCTCGCAGCCCTTTCTCGACAGGATGTGCAGCCCCTCGACTGCGCCGGGAAGGGGCTCTGCCTGGGCCAGCACCTCCATCCCCTGCGGAGTAGCGAAGAAGCCCTCGGGGAGCTCCGGGGAAGGGTAAGACTCCAGCGATACGTTATACATCCTCAGGAGCTCGGCATTGAGGTTGCAGATGGTGTTGTCTATGTCCACACCTATGCGGACCATTGCTTGAGGCCTCCTTTCAGCCTGGGGTGGGAGGCCTGCAACCGCAGGCCCCTAAAACTTGACCTCTGCGAGCAGCCGCCCGGACTCGTCGTAGATGATGCCTATGTTCTCCCTTATCGGCGTCCAGCACGGCTTTTGCTCCAGCCACTCCTGTCCCCCGAGCTCGACCTGCCTCCTGAAGGCCTCATCGCCCGGGTAGGGACACGGCCAGGTGGCGCACCACCTGCACTTGCGAGCGTTCATCTCCTGCACCTCCCCATTTTTTTAGCGGCCTTCGGCCTCTGGCCTTCCGGCCTTGGCTGCAAAACACAGCCGCCCGGGCTGGCGGCAAGGGCGGCCCGAAAGGGCCGGGCCGAGGAATAGCGGACGAGCGAAGCGAAGCGGAGCGAAGGAGCATATGCCGCAGGCCCTTGCCCTTGCCGCCTGAAGACCGGGCGGCAGTAGAATGCTAGTTGGGACGGAAGGCCGGGGAATAAGGATATAACCCCTCCAGCCTGAATGCCCCTAAGACGCAATAAAACGGCCTCTAGAGCCGCAGAAACAGACAGCCAAATAGAGAACTATCCACTCAGGAAATACAAATCTTGCACCAGATGAGAATGCCTGGAGTTGGGAAAATAGCTCCTTTGGCCCAAAAGAGAAGGCATTGCGGTATACGGCTATGAGGTACAGATTGGAATACTGGTAAATTATTCCTAAGTGAATAGAAGAACAAGTTGTAAGCCCCATTAGAAGAAGTTCCGTACCAACAGGAAAAGCAACCCTATAAACAGCGCTCCCCCTGCCATAAATGTCAACACTGCGATTACCGGGGCCAGGAAAGCTAATTCAAGGACAAGTTTGAACAACTGCTTCTTTTCCCTTGACGTAGTGGGTATATAAGGCCGCAGGAATATAGAAGTGCCCAGGGGCGTGCCGCACTCCGGGCAGCACGAGCCCGAAACGGGCTTACCGCAATTGGGACAGAACATATGCTAATGCTCCTTTCTGGGAAAATCTCGGGCCGGGGATATGCCGGGCCTGTGGACAACCCTGCGGGTTGCCCGACAGGCCCTTGGACAACCCTTTGGGTTGCCCACATATCCCCGGCCCCCTGCTTTTTGCCGAGATGAAGAAGAAGGCCGGTCCAGCCCCTCAAATGCAAGCTATGTCCTGTTCCAGAAAAGGCATTTCGACACGGCTTTGAATAGCCCAGGACCCGGTTTCTCTGGCTGCGGCTGCCTGGCAATAGTGGCAAGCAGGTCTTGCCAAGGTGCGGGATCCCTTTCCAGGGCAATGGGCTTTTTCCCGGTGCACTGGAGAGTACCGACGGCCTCTACGGGATAAAACTCTATGACCTCAGGTTTTACCTCCAGCCTTCGCAAATCTCCCAGGTGCATTTCTAAGACCGCCTTCTCGTGCTCTCCTCCCGCAAGGGGAACTATCACTATGGGGCACGAGGACAACGCGGCAAAGACCGGCGGCTGCTCGAACCACGTGCCCGCCTCGACAAGGGTAAGCCTGGGTCCTTCGTTCTCGCGTGAGTGGGCAGCGGCGATGATCTCCCGGAAGAGCTCCACATGCTCCGAGGAAAAGTCCGGCGTGCCGATGTTGCCGAGCTTGTTCCCGGCAGGCAGGTACCGGATCCCCCAGATCTTCTTGCGCTTCTCCAAAATTTTTACCGCCAGCTCCGCCGTCATGGTGGTCCCGAAGGTCATTATCCCCGCATCCTCCATGCGGCACTTCGCGGGCTCCGTCTGCCTCACGCCAAACCAGAAGTCCGTCTCCGGGCAGGCGAGGTTGAAGTTAAGCAGGGCCACATCGTAGCCCATGCGGCCTGCCGCCAACGCCAGGTTCAGGGCCGTGAAGCTCACCATAAAGCCAGAAGGCGACCACACGGCCACCAGGGCCTCTTTAAGCCATTCCTTACGTGGAGGGGAGGCCCTAAGCCATGCGGCAGCTTTGGAGTAATCGGCAGGGGTAGCAGTTAGGGCCTCATGGACCAGGTTCTCCCAGTCCGCCTGGGGTAGCCCGGCTATGATGTCGTAGATACCCATGTGCACCATTGCGGCCACGGTAGGGTCCCCTGGGCTGCGGCCTGTTGCAAGAACAATTATCCTGGTGGTGGGCCGGAGCATCCGGTAGCCGTCCACAGGCTTTATGATCTCTTCACCCAGGTCTTGGGGCAGTTCAAGAACCAGCACATCGGCTGCCACTCTAGCAGCAGCATTTAGCGCCTGGGCAAGGTCATCCTGAGCTGTCACAATGCGCTCAAGAACCAGTTGGTACCCGGCAGAGAGCACAACCTTCCTCACGGCTTCCGCCCGGGCAGGAGTACATATAACCGCGCATAGCACTTATAATGCCCTCCTCTCATGGTCTAAAAATCTCCGGAGTACACTAAAAACCTTTTCAACGCTATACCCCTGGCCCAAGGCCACGGATCCCGCGACCAGGGCGAGCTGCGGGCTTATCCTCTGGTGCTGGCTATGCTTACCGCCGAAGAGTATTTCCACCAGGAGGAGAATGGGGTATCCCTTCAGAGTCGCATACTCTTTCATAGGGAGCTTCAGGGCAGGGTTATCGGGGTCGGCTAGGGCCAAAGCCTGCCTAGCAGCCCTGGCCTGCTTCAAGGCCACTTCTGCCGCCTGGCTGTAGCCGGCGTAAAGCTCTACCGCCTCTTCATATTTCTGGGCCTCGTCCACGCGTCTGCACCTCCTTTCTCAGCCGCCGGCGGCCTTCCTGCGGCGTACAAGCCGGTCATACAAGGATTCCCCGGGCGCCTGGACCGGCACAGGAGCGCTGGCAAGCAGGTCCCTTCTCTGCTGCTCCCGCTTTCTGTCCGCCCAGGGGCTGAACATTTTCCTCCGCCTTTCGTACCACTCCAGGAGGGCCTCTATCTGGGCCTGGCTGACATGGTACACGAGCACGGGGGCTATCCCTTTTTCCTTGTAGCGGATTATCCTGATTTCCCCGCCGTCCGGCACCAAAGGGAACACTTCGCATTGCACGTGTACGGGCACAAAAGGGTTCTTCTCTCCCACGCGTTACACCACCTTTCTGCGCTTTCAGGCATTAGCGTTTATTTCTCAAGCTTTGCCACCAAATCCACTTCCTCCACGGAACTGCTGGCCCTGTCCCCAAAGAACTGTAGGGCCTGCCGTTTACCACACCCCGCCGTCCCGGCCGGCCGGACTTCCTTCACCCGCCAGGGCGTGCCCCGCAGCGTTTCACGCAGCAGGAACTCCGCATCGCACGTCCCCGCAGAAGAAGGGAGAGCCCCAAAGCGGACCACCAGCCATGCACCCGGTACGCAGGACCGCGCCACGTTGGTCCACACCTGCCTCAGCCCCAAAACAAAACCCTCAAGACCGGTACTACCTATCTGCCCGTTGTAGCTGTACTGCACTTCCGGATTTCCGCCGAGAAACCAGTGCCGGAGCCACTGGTCGGGAACATAGGACCTCATGCCGAAATAGGGGGGTGAAGTCACCACCCAGGTGTAGGGTCCACCGAGCTCCAGGAAGTCGAACTCCCTGCTGTCGCCCAGGGCAACGCGTCCTTCCGTTGGCGGGAGCAATCCTTCTAAATAGCCAGGCGCTTTATGGGCCACAAGGTGCAGAACATTGACCCTCGGAGGTCTACAGAGCCCTTTCTTTCTCCAGAACCGCACGGCATACCCCGGCTTGGGGGCAAAGGTGCGGGGCATCTGGTTGGACAGGTAGGATGGCATAGTCTTCCTTAAGGGGCCGTGCAGGCGGCCCAAGAGAATGAGGCGGAGTAGGCGGCGGGCACCGTCTCCCCCGCGGGCCATGAGGGCCTCCCTCAGGCGGCAGATCTCTTACAGGGTCTCAGGGTGATAGGCCAGCTCCCAGAACTCTCCGGCCGGCACATCCCGGGCAGCAGGCTGGCCGGAAAGAATGTCGCGGCAGGTGTTTACTACCTCCCCGGCCGGAGCGCTGGCGAGCATAGCATCAGAGATAGCCGCCGCGACGGGACTGATGTCAACCCCGGAGGCGGGCAGCCCAAGGAGCCTGGCAGCGTACAGAGTTGTTCCCCGGCCGCAGAAGGGATCTAAAACCCACTCCCCAGGCCGGGCGTTCTTGAGGTGCTCCAGGGGAAAGTCTATGGGAAACATGGTGTAGTAAGGGCAGGCCTGGATGAGCATTTCATTGCCCTCCTCACTTGAAGTAGTCAACGGGGTTAACCGGCTGCTCGTGGACCCGGACCTCGAAATGCAAGTGCGGCCCGGTGCTTTTTCCTGTAGAGCCCACGTAGCCGATAACTTCACCGGCCTGCACCGTCTGGCCCCTCTTGACCGCAACTCCCGAAAGGTGGGCATATATGGTCTCCATCCCTCCCTCGTGCTGGATAAACACGGCCAGGCCATAGTTACCGGCCCTGCCTGCGTGGGCCACAATTCCGGGAGCAGCGGCCACCACCGGCGTTCCCTGGGGAGCTCCTATGTCCAGTCCCGTATGGAAGCCGTCAATGCCCTCCACAGGGTCAATCCGGGGGCCGAAGCCGGAAGTTACGGTGTAGACACCGGGCACGGGCCACTTCAGGCTCTTCTCTACCGGCACCCAGCCGGGCGGCACTCCCGTGCCCACGTCCAGCAGAAAGGACAGGTCCACCGTCAAAATGTTCTTCACCTTTTCCTTCTGTGCTTCGGTGAATCCTAAATCATTAAGGACCTCGCCGAGATCCCTCAACCTGTAGGTCGGGTAACTCTCTCAGGTGGGCGGGTCGTCCCCGGTGCAGTGGGTGCAGGTGCCCTTTCTCTCGATGAACATCCCGGCGAGCTCCCTGGCCCTGGCCGGGGTAGCCTTGCGGAAGTCCTGGTTCAGCCTCACGGCGTCTATGGCCAGTAAAGGCTGCCAGTCCACGGTAACCCCGGGGTCGCAGGGAGATTTCGTGCTCTCGCTCACTTCTTTGGCCGCGTCTACGTAGATCTGGGCCTGAGAAGGGGTAACAATGGGCACCCGCTCCCATATAACAATCGGCCCTGCAAAGAGCAGGGCCAAAAGCAGGAAGGGGAGCGTAATTATCGCTACTATAACCAGGGCCAGCTTCTCCACTTCGGGCATGAGAGAAAGAAATATCCTGGCTGCCCAGCCGGCCACTACTGGCCACCTCCTACCAGGTAGGGCATTTCATAAGGCGCAGCCTCAATGCGGACGTGCACCCTCCGGGTCCCGGCAACGAGGAGGCCTTCACCGCGCCTGGCGGTGGCCAGCAGGTCCCGCTCCGCCTCGGACAGCCTCATGAGGTTGGTGATGGCCTCCAGATCCTTTTCGCCTTGAGCGAGCAATAGCTTGTAAGTAGGGTTGTCCAGGAGCACCTGGCCGTGGAGCTGCACCTCAGGGGCCAGGAAGTCGATAACGTTTTGCGTTATGACCACCAGGCTCCCCATGTATTTGCGAATACGTTTGCTGGTGTCCCTTAAAAAGGCTAAAGCCTGGGGTGTCTGGGGGTCCACCAAAAGCCAGGCCTCGTCCACCACCAGCATAATCCTCTCCTGCCGGTCCCTCTCGATTAAGTCCCAGGCGAAAGAGAGGACGTTAAAGTATTGCGCCCTCCTCACCGCGTCGTCGGCATTCTGCAGGTCGTGCACGTCGAGTACGATCAAGTCGTTGTCGGCGCTGGCCGTGGTGGGGCCGGCCCAGAGGAAAGAATCCGCGCCCAGGGCCGACCGTTTAAGTAGTACAGCCAAACGCCTGTAAGTCTCGGGTTCTTTTTGAGCTTGTTCCGCTATATAAGCGTAAAGCTCTTTCATGGTGGGCCACTTGTCTGCCGCTATAGAATTAGTGTCCGTATCCCAAGTGATGCCCGCCTGCCGGTACACTTCCACCAGGGCGTCCTCCAGGGCCGCTTTCTCCAGGTCCGTGAGATCCCGGAGGTAGAGGGAGAAGAAAGTCCTCAGGGTCTGGAGGTGCAGGGCTAAAGGCCCCTGGCCGGACCTCGCGTCGCCTTCTTCCTCCTCGTCCAGGGGAACAGGCCTCACCTGGAGGGGGTTAATTCTCCCCTTGCCGCCGGCGCAGTTTATCCAGGCCCCATTCAGGAGGCGGCACATCTCCCGGTACTCGCGCTCGGGGTCGATTATTATCACCTTGGAGCCCTGGGCCAGGTTGCGTAAGGCCAAGAGCTTCACGGCAAAGGACTTGCCTGCGCCGGGCTTGGCCAGGACGGTCCAGTTGGAGTTTGGGCGGTCTCCTCCCCTGCGCCATATGTCTACCAGCACCAGGCCGCCGTCCCTGTCCCTCCCTAAGACCACACCGCTGCCGTCGTTAATCCCCGAAGCTGTAAAGGGAAAACTGGCGGCCACCGTCTCCGCGGGCATGTTCCTGGCCGCGGCTTCCTCTGCGCCTTGGGGAAGGATACCCCAGGGACCTGCAGCCTTAAGGCCTTCCTCCTGCCGGAAGGTGGCTCTCCTCGCCCGCATCCCTGCCGCGGCCAAAGCGGCCTCCACCTGGCGTGTCCTACGCTCCAGGGTTTCCTGGTCGGGGGCCAGCACCAGGAGTATTACCGTAACGTAGAACACCTGCTGCTGCTCCTGGTCTATCTTCCTTAGCAGCTCCTGGGCGTCGTTTAAGGACTGCTCCGTCCTCTGCATGACCAGGGCATTGCCGCCCGCCTCCAGCCGGGAGGTATACTCGTTTATGGCCCGGTTTATGCTTAAGATAAGCTCCGTGGGGTCGGTGGGCGTTACGTGGACAGAGCATACCACTCCGGGTATGGCGGCTGCCCGGGCCAGCCAGGCAGGGCCCACCCTGGGAGGGTAGTTCGTCACCACCAGCACCCGGGCGAGCTGGTCCCCGAAGACGATCTGGCTTTTCCTGAACTCCAGGGCCTGGGGGGATAAAATGTCGAGAAGGCCGGAAAGGGCTGGCATTCTAGCCGCTGTTTTGGTGTTCAAGTTAGCGACCTCCCTTGAGAGTTGTCTTTAGCAAAAGCCCCTAAGGGAAACCGCCAGCTTAGCTCGCCACCACCGGCGGCAGGTACGGCCCGGCGAACAGAGGGGGCCGCTCGAAGGCCGCCTGGGCCGGGTGGAGGAAGACGAAAAGCAGGTCGAGGATCTCCTGGTCCTCGCATATCTTCACCTTCAGTCCCGAGCGCTCCAGGTTGGAGGCCAGCTCGTGCGCTCTCTGCACGATTTCCTCTCTATCCTTGCCGGGTAAAAGGATGTAGTACCTCCTCTCCATGGCCTCCCCGCTGGCCACCAGGGTCCCCACATACCTGATGTATTCCTGGAGGAGCCTCTTCCTGGCGAAATTGACCGTTTCTCTCGCTTTCTCTTGCAACTCCCTTAGGTAGGCGTCCAGGTCCACCGGCCTGCCCAGGGAAAATATCTGGAAGGGCTCCTTCAGGCCGTTTATGGCCTCGAAGACGGCGGTGATGATGCGCTTCTTCTCCGTCTCGCTCTTCAGGGAAAGGTTAAAGGGCTCCACTTTTAGAACCGCCGCCACTTGCCCGTCCTTCCTCATCAGGACTCCCCCGGCAATATCTTTGAAGGGCAGCCAGTCCTGGACGGCCTTCCTGGCCTCCTGCTGGCTTACCTGCTTTTCTCTAGAGACTTTCCTTTGCGGGAACTTTATGAGCACGCTATCACTCTCCCTTGGTAACGTAGAGGTATCGCTTCCGGCTCCTTTTCCACCGTCGCCAGAGCTTGATTAAGCCGTACAAACTCTGGCCGTCCGGCCCCGGCCTGGTGACGAAGTAGGCCAGGCCGGGAGGGACAATAAAGAGCACAATGCGGAAAAAAGAACGGGTAAACAGGCCGGCCAGAGCATAGAGCAAAAACCCCACTAAAGCCCCGGCCAGCACAAAGGCCAGCTCGAACCACCCGAAGCCGGGGAAGAACTCGAACCTGGCCCTGACGTTCCTGGGTATGAGGTACACGGTCTCCCTCCTCCTATACCTTCGTGAACATCCTGCGCATGATGTACCAGGTGCCTGCGGTCTGGGCCGTCTGGCCTATGGCCCCTCCCAGGCCGGAATGGTAGGCGTACTGGCGCAGTACCGTCGGCGTCCGGAAGGCCACCCAGAGCCAGCCTATGAGCAGGAAAAGCTTTAGAATATCGGCCCCGAAGGTCAGGGTCATGAAGGTGGAAAGGAGGCCCTTTATCAGGAACACCTGCACGGCCTGGGAAAGGGAGAGGACTATTAACTCCCTCCACCACACCGCCGCCACTCCCTCGTCCGCCCTGGTCAAACCCACGGCCATGATAGGCCCCACGGCCGCCAGCACGGCCACCTCCACACTGCGTATGCCCATCTGGATCAGGATCAGTGCCCATATCACTATGGCCACCAGGGCGGTAAGGATAATCAGGAAAGGCGCGGTGGCCGTGAAGCTTACCAGGGTATCCAGAGGAGTAACGTTGGGGTTGACGGACGCGAGCTGGGCCACCTCGCCGGCCAGGCTGGAGCCCCAGAGGTAGACGTTCTTCACCATCCAGGGCCCGGCTGCTATGGCTCCCGCAGCAAAAGCCGTGCGCTTTAAGAGGCCTCCCGGGTCGGCCCCGGGCTCGCCGTGGAGGTGGAGGATATAGGTCCGGGTAGCCTCTACCCCTACCTTCAGGGCCAGCAGGCTCCCCGCTACGGTCTGGGCTAAAGTTATAGCGTTCTGCACGTAAACGGAGCCCAGGATCTGCATGGCCAGGGACATCTCATCGCCCGCCACCTGCGCGAAGGTGGTGAGGGCGTTCTCGAAGATGGTGGCCAGGAACTTGTTTATGGCCCCAATAATGAGATTGAACAGTACCTCCACGAATTTCGCCTCCTCAAAGGGAGCAGGCCCGGGTGAACCGGGCCTGCCGGTAGAATTACTGGAAGTACGCCAGGAAGGCCTTGGTGATGGCCACGGCGCTTTCGCCGATGGCCCCGGCCACCAGGACGTTCCTCATGGCCCGGTTGTGGATAGAGGCGGCGCTCGGGTCTTCGGCAAACTGCTTCATGATAGCGTGGTAGCCTATGGCCAGCCCGCTGGCGCTGGGTATAAGACCCAAGAGCCAGGTCGTGGCGTCATCCAAGAAGTTGGTCGCCCCCTGGACGAACTGGGGCTGGGCGAAGGCTGTTCTAGCGAGGGCGAAAAAGACAATGGGCACGTAAGGCAGAGCTTTCTTGATAAGGCTCGCGAGCCTGGTATGCATCTGTTTCTCCTCCCTTCAGAGGTCGGCTATAAGTGGTAACTGCCCGGGCTCCCCGGCTTCCTCCTGGCCTCCCGCCTTCCCGGGCACCCATACCGGCGGGATCTCTCTCACCCCCTCTTTATCTTGGTCGATGTCAGGTGAAGGTTTTAGCTCTCCTGCCACTGGCCAGCCTGATAAGTCCACCAGGGGCAGCCTGGCCGGGTTCTGGCCTGTCTGCAATATCAGGGCTTCTCCCCTTGGCCACCTTGAAACCTCATCGGGCAGTAACAGCGGCCTGCCGGTTAGGGCTTCGGTTGTCCCCTGGCTGTGGTCCGCATACCTCACCTGGGAAGAATAGCTCTCGGTGGCCACCGTATATTGCCCGGTCCTGGCGCTTATGATTTTTGCTGTTTCCGGGTCGGCAGTGGAGAGATATACCCAGGTGGCGCAGTTGGCGGTGATGGTCTGGGAGGCCTCTTTGTACTTGGCCTTCAATTGGGCCAAATCCTGGACCACAAGCAAAAAGCGCATCCCCCTCCCGGCCGCCACGGTGAGCTTCTTGTCGAACGCCGGTACAGGCGGGAGGTTGCCGAACTCGTCCAGGAGGAAGTTCACCTTTTTCGGGAGCTTGCCACCGTTTTTCTGGGCTTCGCCGGTCAGGGCCAGGTAGGTCTGGGAAATATACAGGGTGGCCAGCACGTCCCGAGTCTCCCTCTCGTCGGGGATGACGATAAACACCGCCGCTTTGCTCTTGCCCGCCAGGGCCAGGTCGTGGTCCTGGGCGGCGGTGAGGTGAATTACCTCCGGGTCTGCCCAGAGCCTTAGCTGCGCTGCCGTTCCCGTAAATATGCTGCTCCTCAGCCTGTCCTCGGATAGGGCCGCTACACCATAGGCCGCCCGGGCAGGGTGGTCCTGGGGCAGGCGCCGGAAGTACCCGTCCAGCTCCTCGCCCCCACCTGCGCCAAGCTCCGAGAGCATCCTGTAGGCGCTTGCCAGGTGTTTAGCTCCTTCAGGTGCCCGGTCCGCCACCGCCAGGGCTAAAGCTGCGGTTAAGCTCTCCTGCGCCTGCGGCCAGATGGGGTCTCCGTAGTGCGGGTACTGGTGGGTTATTATGTGCGCCATGTCCCAGGCCGCCTGGCTGGCCTCTACCACGTCATTCCGTTTGAAGGCCTCCACTACGGGTAGAAGTGGGTTCCACCTGTTGCCCCTCAAGGGCCGGCGGAGGTCTATAAGTATTACCTCATACCCCTTGCGCTTCAAGTACCCGCTGGCCATCTGGTAAAGTTCACCCTTGAGGTCGGTGATTATCATGCTCTCTCCTGCCTGGGCGAGGACCCAGATGGTGGGCATGATTATGCGCCTGGACTTGCCGCTGCGGGTGGCCGCGAGAACTAAGCAGTGCGTCTCGGAAGCGTCCAGCCAGGCGGTAAAGTCTTTGTCCTGCCCGGCACCCACAACAAAACCCCCAATAGGGGGCTTGCCCGGATAGCGCCATTCAGTTAGGGTCCTGGCTATCTCTTTTCTCGTCCTCCACCTGGCCGTGCCGAACTGCCCACGGCCTGCGGCCTCGGGGCCTCCTAAGTCTTTCGGCTTACTCCTCGGCCTGCTTGAAGGCCACAGTAGAGTCAATATGGCGGCCCCCACTACCGGCTGGAGCCAGAGCCAGGCGGTCCGGACCTTCGTGTCCCGCATGAGTATTGCAGGACCTGCCAAGGGGTGGGTGAAAAGCTCCTTTTTCCAGGCCTCTAGGCCGGGCTTAAAGCCGCAGGTTTTTAGACTAGGTGGTAAGGTGAGAAACCAGGATGCGAAGAACAGGTCCACCAGCAAGAGGAGAAACAGCATTGCATGGCGGGGTCTTATCTTCATGCCCTCTCAGTTGCCTCCTCTCTTTCTCTCTTCTTGCGCCTTTCCATCTCCTTTTGCGCTAACAGCAAAGCCTGGGCCTCGGCCCGGGTGCGCTCCTGCTCCAGCGCCCTCCAGGCGGCCCTCCATACCTCATGGGCTATGCCGCTGGTTCTCACTACGGCACGAGGAACGGTTATCTCCCAGGGCGAAGGCGGCGGCTCGTCTATGCCCAGGTTGTGCATGAGCCTGGACCAGCTCCTCTGGCCCATCCAGAATTCGCCCTGGTCTATCTCGGCCCGGTCCAGGACATCCATCAGCCTGGCTTCGGTTATCTCTACCCCGGCTCTATGACACCAGGACCGGACTATGATTTCTCTTTCGTCTTCTTCTACGCCCAGGGCTTTGAGGGTGGAGGTTAGGGTTACCAGGGTCCAGCGGAGCTCCCGGGGGTCTTCGGGCCTGTCCCCGGCTTCTTTGAGGGCGGCCAGGCCCGGGGCAATCCGCTCATCCACCAGGCGGGGATTCAAGAGCTCTTTTAGCCTTTGCTTTTCTTCTTCCTCTTCCGGCTCCGGCCTCTTTATGCCGAACCAGGGGTAGAGGAGTTCGTGTTCTTCCAGCCCCAGGTTTTCAGTCAAACGCTGCCAGGCGTCTCTGCTTATGTGCCGCGGCGCGTCTAGGCCCTGTTCTTCGCACTTCCGGGCCAGCTCTTCCATGCGGCTGATCTCGTTGGCAATTAGTCCTTCGATTTTGTCTTCATTCAGCCCGGCCTGCCGGCCGAACCTCGCCGCTGCTTCCCGGGCTATCTCGGGAGGAGCTTCCAGGCGGGTCATGGCCCGGTAGATGGTGGCCACCGTCCAGTAGATCTCTCCGTAGTCACCCTTAACGAAGTCTGCCCTGGCCGAGAGGAGTTTTGCCGCGGCTTCCACTTGCCTGCGGGGGTGGAGCACCATGTTTATGTCCGGGACTTCCCTGGGTATTAAGTCATAGGCCCTGGCCACCGCCTGGTCGGCTATGTATTCCAGGAGGCGGTTAGCTTTTTCCGGGTTGGTATTGTTAAGCTCGCCGAACCTGCCCTGTAACTCTTCCCGGGTGAGGAGCAGCATGGCGAGGTCTCTGGCCTTCTCCTGGAGGTCTTCCGGAAGGTAGGCGAGGCCCGGTTTTCCCTGCTGGTCGGGCATTGCTTCGGCCAGTTCCTTAAGGCGCTCGATTATTTCTTTTTGCAGCTCGTCCTGGAGTTCGGGCTTTATTACCGGGGCCTCGGGGTTTTCCCGGCGGTAGGCCCTGTTTAGGCCGCGGCAAACACTCCGCCAGAGCCTTTCGCTGCTCTCTTCCGGGGTTGCACAAACTATGTGTCTCGGTATCAGGTACCTCTCTCCGGCCTGCCCGCTCACCAGGACCAGGGCTTTTTCTTCTGCTGTGGTTTCTTCCGCCGCGGCTTCTTCTACCACCGGGCTGGCAGCGGGTTCCAGGTGCTCCAGGTGTTTCTGAATGTTCGCTGCTCCTTTTAAAACTTGCTGGGCTATACGGTCCCGGACGTCTTCGTAGGCCTTCCGGGCCGCTTCATCCAGAGCTTCGGGCTTTAAGGTGTGGTGGGAAGCTAGCTGGCGGGCTATAGCCTTATACCTTTCGGTCGATTGGATAAACCCTGGCTGCCGGAGTATCCAGTCGGCTATTCCCCGGGCCTCCTTTTTTACTTCCTGAGGCATATAGGCTAATGCTATCCTGCCGTGGCCGGGCATTATTTCTGCCAGTTCTTGCAGCTTCTTCGCTAATATCTCCTCCTGTTCTGGCCGGAGTACGGGCAGCATCCGGGGCCTGTCTCCGGTCAAGGCCCTGGCCTCCAGCCCGGCCGTCTCTATCTCCCGCATAAGCCCGGCCGCCCTGGCTATGTTATCACCGGCCACGTCCCTGATCATGTCTCTGATAATGGTCTTCTCGGCTGTAAGCCGGTCTCTCTCCTCACGGAAGACCTCACGGGCAAAGGCGCGGAAGACGCCTTTTCTTTCCCCCGGCTCCAAACGGCCCTGCCTCCTCGCTGCGCCGTGCTCTTCTTCCCAGATGACTACGTGGCAGTGGGGATGGCCCTCTTTACGGTGGAAGGCAGCCACCCACCTGGCACGGTCCGGGTCCAGGTGCATGGCCTTTATGGCCCTGTTTACCCCGTTCTCTATGACGGCCTGCCACTTCTCCCTGTCCACCAAGCCCAGTTGCTCAGCGTCGTCCTGCCGGAGGGAGACTATCACCCTCCACACAGGGAGGTTGTGTTTGGCTAATTTCCTTCCCACCTCTTGCCATTGGGGGGCCGGCTCTCCTTGCGGTCCAAAGAGGCCGGAGCTGCCCGGCCTCTCGGCTGCGTATTTGACGTGGCCGGCGGCGGTGTCTGGGGCTATGGGATAATCATCGTCGCCTACCCGGTAGGACTCTGGATCTCCCCGGTCGGCCTCGGGTTTAGTGGCAATGTAGCGTATGTGGTTGTAGTTGTGGGACATCTTCCTGGTGCCGGGCTGGTAATAGGCTATGTTTACGATTACCACGCTCTTAGTCATACTGGTCATCTTCCCTGAAGTAGGTTGCCGCTTTCTTCCGGGCCATGTGGTACATCTCTACGGCGTTATTCTTGCCCATATCGGCTATGGCCTGGGTGTTGAGGTACATGGCTGCCGCGGCAGCATGGCCGGCCCTGGATATGAGCTTTGCCAGCCGGTCCATCTCGGGTTTTATGGCCTTTCTGACGACTTCTTCCAGGGCCTCCCGACCCTCCTTGGCTGCCAGCCCGGCTGCTTCCTCGCTCAAGGCCTGCTCCAGTATGTCCCGGACCAGATTCGCTACCGAGAGGCCCCGCCTGGTTGCCTCGGCCCGAAGCCGCCTTTCGAGTTTTTCGGGGATACGTATATCCAAACGGCTGAGAAACTTAGTGTTCTTCGCCATCAGAGTTCCCCCTCTTCATTTTTTCAACCTCGGCAAGAAACTCCAGGACAGATTGGTCCAACTCTTTGTCAGCCTCCTCCAATATCATCCGGTAGCGCTCCTCATATTCTGCGTCCTCTCTTTTCTTGTCAAAATACTGTCGGAGAATTCTTCTTGTGGTTTCGGCGAGGGATATACCTCTCTCCTTTGCCTCGGCTTTTAGTAAGCCGTACAGTTCTCTGTCGATACACAACAAAATTCTTTCGGTCAAAGTCTTATACCTCATACTCTTACCTCCCGTCGGGCAGATTGTTGACCGGAAAGAAGCGCTTATTTCCAGCAAGAAGCCGGAAATGTTGGGCAAGTTGTTACACAAAACCTTATTTGTCGGACAAAGGAGCCGGTATCAAAAAATTTAGGCACCGCCTGGCTCTGCCAGGCGTGTGTCGGAAAGTTTTCCGGCTCCCTTAACCTGCCTTCAAAAAGGAGTGCCATTACGGCACTCCTTTTTGGCAGAATCCACCAACCATATATAGGCACCAAAGAGGAAATTAGTTCCAAGCCTTCAACCATACTTCCGGGTCGGGTAGCCTCCTTTCCTCCTCTCGGGGTTTATTACCACCTCCGCCAGAATGGAGTATCACCTGCTCCAGCCTGTCCAGGCGCTCCGCCAGCATACTGAATTTTTGCTCCAGGTACGTATATAGGTCTAAGCATTCCCGGACCCGTTCCGCCCGTTGCCCAGGGGGTAGTGACCATACAGGATGGTCTGGAGGCAGGCGAAGCTCTAGCCTCCTCAGCCTGGGATTATTGGTCCTGCCCACGCTATCCCTCCTTTCCACACTATATACCGGTAGGCTCTATCCCTTGTCGCTCTAAGAGGGAAAGGCCTCAGAACCGATAATTTTCCGGTATCCCTAACTTCTCTATCTCTGTCACGTACCGGAAGGCTCCAAGGCTTTAGCGCCAAGGGCTGGAAGGCTCTAAAACATGCAAAGTTCCGGTATAACCCTGCAATTCTAGAGCTTGATTGTACGGCTGTTCCGGTAAACTCCCAGCAAAAAACGGTCCTGGGCTTTGATATAAAAGGGCTTGGGGCTTCCGGTAAAGGAATACCAGTATCAGGAACCCGTTGCTACTCAACAGCTATAGCGTTATTCACTGCTCTTGAGCATCCGCATATATCCCAGGGCATTGGCCAATACCGGCTCCTCTACCACCACCGGGTTGGGCAGGGCCCGCATGATATGCTCTGCCAGGAGCAGAGCACCTCCGCCGGCAAGGTAGGTCACGCTGACCATATCCGCAATGTCCTTCCAGGCCGATAGGACCTGCCGGGTTATGGTGGCGGCCACGTCCCGGACCGCTGCTTCATACTCCCGGGAGAGGTCGAGGGGCTTCCCCCGGTAGGGTATGGCCTCGCCGTCCCGCAGGGCCTCCAGGACCCAGCGCTCCATCCTCGGGGGCAGTGGCCTGCCTGTCTTAGAGAGAAAGGCCTGGCCTACCCTCTGGCCTACCAGGTGGCAGCCGGCCTCCACACTCCCGCAGGCCTCCACTACCGGGGCCATAGTCTTGAGGTCCACAAGGAGATAATCCGTAGTGTACTGGCCTATATCTACAACACCGGCGAAGCCACGCCCTTCGGATAGGTCCTGGGCGAAGACTATTCCTGCCCCCTGGGGCACCACCAGCACCCGCCGGAAGGAGAAATACTGCTCCTCGGCGCCGTCCACGCTCACCCAAGCTGCCAGCCCCTCCAGCCTGGCTTTCAAGGCCTCCTTCTGGGCCCGGTAGAAGGCCAGGGGCAGGCCTACGGCAAGGTCGCACTGGCCTGGGTAGGGGGCGTTACCTCCCGCCTTCAAAAGGGCGCAGGCGGTGAGAAGTAGCACATCATGCAGGTCCGCCGGCTTCTCGGCACCCAGGAAACCGGAGGCCAGGAAGCTCCCCTGGGCCGCCTCACCGACCAGATATTCCTGCCTTCTGCCGTCCAGGAAACGTACCCTCACCTTGTGGCCGGGCTGGCTACCGCCTATGACCTCCTTTAACCCGAGGTCGTCGTTCCCCCCGGAGGCCACTACGGACGGGAAGCACGCCCTGGACCCGTTGCTGGACACGGCCTTTGTAAAGCCGTAGCCCACGTCTACCGCTACTGACCTTGGGGATCCGTTAGGGAAATATGGCATATGCAAATCACCTTCCCTTCAAGAATCAAGAAGGCCCGCATCCGCAGGCCCTTCAAAGCAGTCCCTATATAAACAGAACACCCGGCTGGTATCTGCCGGGCTACTCTTGTTGCTCTATTAATCTCGCAGCTAAATCGGCAAGCTGCCGCAAGTATGTCCTTCCTTGTTCTAAATACTTTTGGACCTCTTCACGGGAAAAATCTTTATCGTCATAATCCGCCTCTGTCCTGGCCGTCTGCAAGGCATGAAGAAACCTCCCGACCTCTCTTGGGAGCAGGCCCCCTTTCACAAAAATGCGGTTAACTTCGCCTATGACCGCCGAGTGTTTGTTCGGGATCTTCGGCTGAAAAGCGAGTAAAGCCAAACATGCTCTGTAGAAGGCATAATACATCCTGTTGATAGTGCTAGGGTATTTCCCTCCCTGGAAGGCCCATTCGGCCTCATCCCAGGTCTGCCATGCCTTCTCTATCTTGGTCCGGGCAAATAGCTTTTTGAACTCAGTATCGCTCATTGGATAATAATCCCTTCCTGGCTTATACTCTGATAAAGGGGCCCGGACCGGAATAGAGGCGAGTCAAACTTTTCAAGGTCGTATATAAGGGGTATCAGCACTACATCCTCACTAAGACTAATTTCAAAAGCTTCGTCTAGAATGGCCTCACGTATCTTTGCGTCAAGCTTTTCAGTAACCACAAGAACATCAATGTCGGAACCCGGCTGGTAGTCTCCCCTTGCCTGGGACCCGAAGAGAATTACCGACTTGATGGGGAGGTTTTTCTTCCTCAAGGTTTCTACGTACAATCTAGCTATGTTTATCGCCTTCTGATTAGGCGACATGGGATCACCTCCCATTTATAAGGGAATCCCTTCTTCTTGGAGGGACTTATAGAAATGCGTTTCCCTGAACAGAGGCGCTGAATAGCGCTCAGCAGACATAATTACCGGCGATATTACAACATCATGCTTTAAATTCATTCCTACGGTTGCCCCGATTATGGCTTCTCTGGTAGCCCTGTCCTCCCTTTGCACAAGTACGAGTATATCAATATCCGACTCTGGGGTAGCTGTGCCGCGGACCACTGAGCCAAATAAGCGTATCCCCAGAAGGTTCGCGCCTAGCTCTCCCCTTAGAAGTTCGCAAAACTCCTTAATTGCTCTGCCCACATTATCTGGTATAATAGTTTCGGCCACGGTAATAATCCCTCCTGGCTCCCATTATACACTATGGGCCAGCCGTTTACCAGTATTTTGAAGGCGATGGGGAGGCCTCCTACGCCTCCCCAGAAAACTTTCCTGCGTCCTATCTGCGCTTATCCTTCGCCCATCTCGTCTGGTACGTCTGCTAATTTTGCTACGCTGCCAAGCCTCTCTTTCTCCTTGCGTAACATCGCTGCGAGTAAGCCACCAGGGTTTGTGATATTTCGCCCCCATCTATATTTTTCAACACCACCACCTTCTCCCAATATAAAGCAGGCAAACTCATCCCTATGGCTTTCCCATTGCCCACAATTGTTCTTGATCCACCTGGTATAATAAAATCTGCGCTCCTTATCATCCCTTCTGTCAAAGATACTGGGAGTATCTTTCTCTAGTACACTGGGACAAACACTTGCGATTTTCTCTAGAGCTGCCAAGGCGGTATCTGCTTCGCTCAGAAGTTCATGCAGTACTTGGTCGAGGATTTGCATTTTTTCATCGCTCATGGTTAACATCCTCCTTCTCTTTAGGATCTTTGGGGAAGGCCTCCTCTTGGTCTGCTTCTGGGAGGCCTCCCTGCTGTAGCGTTAGGCTTCATGCTTCTTTATCCGACGCTTGGGGTGGTCCGGGTGCTGGCACTGCCCGCCGTAATACCAGCCACAAGGACTGCAGCTATCCCAGTGGCTTCCGGGGCAGTTCCGGGACCACCATCTCATGGCCTCCGCAAAGTCCATCTCTGGATAGTTCCTCGGAAGCCTGTCTTCCCATCGCCCCAGGTAATACATTGTCTCGGTCCCCCCTTCCTTTTTGGCCTTCGGCGTTTGGCCTTCCGGCCTTGGCTGCAGAATACAGCCGCCCGGGCTGGCGGCAAGGGTCGCCAAAGGCGAGGCCGAGGAATAAATGGAGGGGACCCACGGAGCGAAGCGGAGTGGGGCGGAGGCCGTTTATGCCGCAGGCCGAACCCTTGCCGCCTTAAGACCGGGCGGCAGTACAATAATGAGGCAGCCGGAAGGCCAGTGCCTCCCCAAAATCAAAGCAGCAGGAGGGCGAAAGCCGTCCTGCTGCTTACCGCTGCATTGGAAGGCCGCCGCGACGCCGTCCTGTAAGGACAGGCGTGGCGGCGGCAAAAGGTGCCTTGTTGAAGCAGGCTTTAAAACTTTGGGCCGCAAGGGTTTTGCGTCACTTTTAGGGCTCAGGTGAAGCAAGCTTCAGGCTACGGCCAAAAGTGTTTCAGGCGGTTACCTTAAAAAACTCACACGCCTTGAAAGGTAAAGACGGATGCGGTGCCTCAGCCAGGCATGGTTTGGAACTGTATTTCCCACGAGTGAGGCAGCCTTTCAGGCCTTGGGCTGCAAGGCTTTCGAGCGATTTTCTAAGGCGTTGTGAAGCAGGTTTGGAAGGTGCTTCCGACCTGCTTCACAAAAGCCCCAAAAGACGGCGTTAAGCCTTGAGCGCCAATGGCCGGAAGGCTGCTTCAGCCGCCTCACTGCCGGACGTATATTTTGCCGTTTTCATAAGTTACGGTAGCCCCGAGGAGCTGTGCCCAGGGGGCAAGCGGGACGTATGTCTTGCCGTTGTACCGAAATCCCACGGGTACGGGACCGGGCTCGTCGTTGGGCGAAACTAAACCCACCCAGTAATACCCGTACTTGCTTCCCGGAACTTCTATCCCTATGGCTGCTCCCTTCTCTGTGTCGAAGACCATGACATTGCGTATGAGCGCCAGGGCCTGGGCCGGAACGTATATTGTATCGTCTATAGCTATCGGTTGTATATTTTTGCCAGGAACATGAAGGGCATCGAAGTAGAAATCGGCATTCACAGGCTTACACTCTTGCGCCCAAGCAGTCCCGACAGAGGTTAGCAGCAGGAGAGAAATAAAAATACTGGCAAGTAGTCTTTTCATATTGTGCAATACCTCCTTTTTTACATTTGCACCCTTGCCGCCGGATGATAGCAGCGCATCCGCACATCAAGATATTGCGGCCCTACGAACGGCACATCCCCCACCAGGACGGGCACGTTCAGCGTAGCCATAAAGCCCGGCTGAGAGGCCCTACCCCCGGGAACGGCCTCTCCTGGCCGGACGTACCGGAACTCCTCCAGGGTTGCCGCCGCCTTTATCGGGGAAGACCCCGACGGCACAAAGCTTGAACCCGTAAATGTTGTGTTGGTCATACGAGAAAACGCCAAGGCGAAGTATTCCCGCGCGACCTGAACGTTGTTCTCAAGGTCATCCCCTTTCTCCCTGGTGGCCGAATCAGTGGCGAAGCGTAAGGCCTCACCCACAAGCTGGTAGACTACATCTGCATTTTTCTTGGCTCCGAAGGCTATGCCCACAAGCACCGTAAAAGCTGAAAGAGCAATGACGGTGAACAGGGTGAGCATGTATATCTCCAGGAAGCCCCGTTCGTCTCTAAACATCTCGGTTCTAAGCATCTCGGTCATCCCTCCTGTTGGCGTTAAGCCGCCGGAGCAAGTCTTCGGCGGGTTTAAATCGCACCGTAAGCCGCCGGGTCCCGGTCTTTGGTGACTTCGGAGATTGGCCCGGGTAGAAGGTTCCGAAGTGCGCTAGGTGAAGCTTCTGGCCGCGGGAAACCGTTTCAAACAGGAGTTCTATAAAATGCTCTAATAGCAGTTCCTTGACATCTTTTTTGTAACACCCCATACGTCTGGCAAGGTCTGCCAGCACTTCTTTTGTGTTCAAGTTATTATCACCTCCCTCTCCTCCTTAGTAGTCGGGCCGCCCCCGAAAAAGGGCGGCCCTGGAATGGAAAAAACTTCACTACAGATAGTTTACTCCCGTCCCGTTGACCAGGAGCTTCCCGCTGACGCTCTTAGTCTCGGTGCGCTCTCTGTACTCCCACCCGTCCTCGGTCTTATACTTGTAAACGTAATGCACGGTGTAAGTGGCGGTGATGGTATACTCCGTAGGCGGCGGGGCCATCTGGTCGGTCTTCATGTCGTAAATGGGAGCCCCGGCAAGACTCCAGTTTTCCTCAAACTCCACCGTGGCCTCATGGTCGCTCGCGTCCATGTCCACGGTCACCGTGCCCACCGGCTCAACCGGGTGGCCGAACCAGAAATCCGGGTTCTGCTTCGGGTAGGTGAGCTTCGCGGACACTATCTCCCACGATACCAGCTTCCCTCTCGGAGGCTTCGGAGGAGCAGGCTTGAGCACGGCCTTGATTATGTCGGCGTACTTTGCGGTGTCCACCGGCCGGTCCTTGGGGGCAACATAGTTGCCGTCTTTGTCGTGCCCGCCCTTGCTATGGGCGTAGAAGTGGAGCTCGTCGTTGCCGCTCTCGTAGTTATCGTCGCCGTCCCCACCGTTGTCAACGATCTCTTTCCCGTTCTCGTTCCCTCCGGTCGAGCCGGTGTCGTTGCTCCCGCCCTGGTCGGAAGGTGTGAGCGCCTGCTCGGGCTTCACCACTATCGCCAGGTAGTTGTCCTCATAGATATCTTCCAACATATTCGGGTCTATCACCCCCACATAGACCGTGTAGGGCTGCTCGGCCACGGTGAACTTGAGGGTGAAGGTGTTCTCTCCCCACGCCGGGGCCGTGACCCCCTCCAGAGCAGTAGCGTACTGCCCGCCTTCTGGCTTCGTCTTCACCTGCACGGAAGGCAAAGCGCCCGATTCGTTTTTGAGGGTGAAAGTGACTTCCTTCTCTTCACCGGGAGTCCCGGTCACTTCTGCCGGACCCGAGAGCTTCAGGTTCGCCCAGGTCCGCACGGCCCCGATGAAGCCGGGCACGGACCCGGGGCTCTTCTCCAGTTGCTCGCTCCAGTCCTTGCCGCGGTAGAAGCCCTTGCCGGAAGGGGTCCTTTCGTCGTAGTAGGGAGGCTCTTCCGCGGCATCCATGTAGTTATACTCCTGGGAACCGGCGTTCAGAAGCAGGTGGTAGTAAAAGGTGGACCCGTGTTCGTAGGCGTCCAGCGCCCGCAGGTAGTACCTGCTCCCGTCGGCGGAGGGAATGAGACCATCGCTGTATTGTTTGCTGGCCAGGTAAGGTTTCCACTTCTCAAGCTGTTCTTCGTTTATGCCCTCTTCCTGGGCGAGGAAGTCTTCCCTGGAAGGTAGGGCAACGTTGACCAAGACACCGGTGGAGGCGTCGCCCGCCCAGGTGTTGGTCTTGTCCACCACGCGGAACTGGGGAATGAAATTCAATGCCCCTTTGAGGTATTCGCGCACTTCTTCCTTGTCAAAGTCAGCATGGGGCAGGATAACCTGCCCGATTTTTTCAGCTTCGGCCGGGACCATATCTGGGTTTATCGGGATGTAGAGCTCGTTCAAACCAAACCGCGTTGATTCTTGCGCCCACCCCGCCTTGGTCCAGAGCTCGCCCCACACCAGGTCCACGTCTTTGAGGGTTATGTCCAGCTTGCCCCCGCGGGCCGTCTCTACCATGACGGGGTTGTATAACAGCACCGGCACCCGGCGGACGAACCACTCCATACCGTTAGAGCGAGGGGCTTGAGAGTCGGAAGGTACTCTTCTAAGGCCTCCACCTTCTTCAAAGGCCAGTGCTGGAAACGCAAAGGCAGAAAAAAGGAGCAAAAATAAAAAAGCCCTAAACAAGGCTTTGCGCAACACCATAATGTTTTTCCTCCCTCCAGTACAGTTTTCTTAAGCTACCAGCCTACCTTGCTAACATAACCCCATTCTTTGGTATTCTGCGGGGTACCGCCCTGGGTCATCATCCAGCGTCCATTTATCTTTTTGAAGCGGGAAACACTAATCCAAAAAGCGCCATTGTCGTTCCGCATCTTCGATACCACTATCGCGATAGAATTATGCTTCTCAGCTATACGTATATCCTCAGCCTTAGTTTGGTTATTTTTCCTTCCGTCGTCCCGGGTAGCATACATAAAATTTCGTGCACCCTCAAAGTAGGTCTTTGTGACCCGTTTATAGGGTAACTTCTCATAAAAGGTGAGATCTACATTTTTGCGGGCCTCGAAGTCAGCCGCATTTGCATTAATGTCCTCAATGGCTTCCCGCCTGGCCTGAATAAGCTCCTCGTCCGAAGGCAGATCGGTATCCACGCTCCTCGCCACCCTCAGCAGGAGTACTGCCGCCTGGCCGCGGTTGAGGTTTTCACTTGCACCCAGGACCCCGGCGCTCACGCCTTTGATTAAACCAGTCTGGGCCGCATAGATGGCGTCCTGGTCGGCAGTATCGGTGAAGGTCGCGGAAGGCTCCTTTACCGGCACATTATACACCCTCGCCAGCCGCCCGAGCCACTTGGCGGCCTCTAACCGGGTTATCGGGGCGTCCCAGTCGCCGGACTTGTCGGGAATTACCCCCGCCTTCACCAGCCCGTCCACCACAGCAGAATACCACTCGGGTCCGGGCTCGCCGGAAACATCTACCACACGGGAAAGCACCGCCGCAAATTCAGCCCGGGTAATGTTGTTGCCCAAGCGCAAGGTGTTGTCGGGATAGCCTCCGTAGAGCTCAAAGTCGATGGCCTCGATTATGTCGTCCTTACCCCAAGCGAAGTCGGTCTCAATGGTCCCCTTGTCGCTGAAGCGGTACTCCATCTCCGCACGGACCTGTAAGGGTACCGCAGTAAGGATTAGAATGGCGGCCAGAAGGCCGATGGTAAGTTTTTTAAGCATGGAGAATCCCTCCCTTGAGAATTTTGGGTATAAAAATAGCGGGTAGCACCCGCCTTAAGGTTCAGCTTATCTTTGCAGTAGGGCGATAATTACACCGGCAAACCCGGCGATTAGCGTGATTACAGCGCCTATGGTCCAGAATCTGAGGGTATCTAGCTTTGCATCTAGTCTAACCTCCACTTCTTTGATCTCCCTGGACAGCTTCTCGTCCAGGGTATCTATCCTGGCAGATAGCTTAAGATCTACATCCTTTATCTCCCTGGACAACTTTTCGTCCAACCTGTCAACCCTTTGGAGGAGGAAGAAAAATTCTGGCGATGCCAATCTGTTCGGTGGTTCACTGGTGGCCGCAGCTTCTTTCAATGCTTCCTCCGGCACGGCGCTCACCTGCCTTCACCTCCATTCTAGCCAAAGGTTGGTAGGATAGCAAGCTCCACATCACCACCTCCTTTGTCTTGGGGCCTCCGGCTCCTGGCCTTCCGGCCTTGGCTGCACAGATACAGCCGCCCGGGGGCGCTGTCAAGGCCGCAAGCCGCCACAGGCGGTGGCCCGAAGGGCCAGCCTTGACAGCATAAGGCCCAGGGCGGCGTACAATGGGGAGGCAGCCGGAAGGCGAGTGTAGAATTTATTGTTGGCCTGACTTACAAAATGTGGTATTATAACGCTAGAAGTGCAAATATTCGCGAAAGGTCACTAAGGAGTACCTTTCCCGGACGAGGGAGGTGCTGGAGTGTCTAAGAAACGAGCTGACGTTGAAGCCGTAATCCGGGACTTTGCCGAGGCCCTTAAGGAGCAAGGACTTAAAGTGGACAAGATAATCCTCTTTGGCTCCCAGGCCAGGGGCGATGCCAGGGGGGATAGTGATATAGACTTGCTAGTCGTATCGCCGGACTTTGGAAAAATGTCTTTCTTAAAGCGCATGGAAATTTTGGGCACGGCTATTGCCAAGGTGAGGAAACCCATAGAGCCTTTAGCCTGCACACCCGATGAGGTGCAAATAGAAAAACTAAGCAAAGCCAGCTTTCTTTACGACGTTCTGGCCCGGCAGGAGACGCTGGAGTACAGGGTTTAGGTTTCTGTTCCGCTTACATTGCCACTTGCAAGGGGTAATAAAGTAATGAAGTGGGAAGAACTGAAAGAACAACTGATGAAAGATCCCTCCTTCCGGAAGGAATACGATGAACTCGAGCCAGAATACCAATTAGTGAGAGCCATAATCCACCAGCGTACACCCGAAGGTTTAGAGGTGAAAAACTATGGGCCTGACCTATGTAACAGTAAAGCTCACGGCGCTCAGCGAAAATGGAGGTGAACCCTACGAGGATAACTTTCTCGTTGACACCGGCGCGACCGATACCATGGCCCCGTCTGATAAGCTCCAATCGGCGGGGATTAAACCAATTGGGAAAATGGCCTTCGAGCTGGCTGACGGCCGGACGGAGACATATCCCTATGGTTTGGCCCGTATAGAGTTTATGGGAGAGGTCACAGCCGGGCGCGTAATCTTCGGACCCCCTGGCTGTGAACCCCTGATCGGCGTAACTGCGCTGGAGTCGGTTGGCATTCTGGTAGATCCGGTCAATAAAACGCTGCGGCGCCTACCCGCGATACCGCTGAAGCAACTTAGGTTTCGGGCTCTTCCTTAGCTGCAGCGGTAAGGCATACCACGACGAAACGGGTGTTGCGGAGCCCGCCGTTTCGCGCCGCTAGATTCAGGGAAAAGTTTCCTTCTTTGTCCCTTTTTATCCAGCCACGCGCCCAGAGCGCATACTTTGCCGCACGCGGATCTATGCCTGCATCTTCCAGGACTTTTTGGAATATCTGGGGACGGAAGCCAAACTGCTTCTCATCCCAATCCACTGTAGTCCCAAATATTTCCTCATCCGCCTTTTCCGAAGGCCGAAGCTGGAACTGTTCTGGGTTAGTTGCCACAAAATCCCATAGAGCCCGGACTGCAGCCATGGCAACATCCTGGATTGGTTCCGGCTCTTTTTCTAATATTTGGTCTCGAACAGCAAGCCACGCCTCCCGTATCGTGCGGGCCCAAAGACTGGGAATAATTGGTACAATTCCATACTCGCTAAGTTTCTGACATAATTTTCCAGAAGATAACAAGGATAACGTGGGGACAGGTACATGCACCCAGCGTCCCCAAGGGTCCCGGGCCGATAGTACTACCGTCCCTGGTACTTCCTGGATGGGAATACAAACAGGACCAACCGCCACTAGCTCCTCGCTGTCTGGCAATTCCTGGTATACGTACATATAAAAGTCGCTGAGCACGAAGACACCCTCGGGGGGTACAGAGGGCAGAGCTGGTTCTTCTTTTCGTATTTCTTCCCATATTTTGGTAGTAATAGCAGTAGCAGTAATCATATATTTTTCCATTTCTAGGCTCTTTTGGCGCCGTATTTCCTCTTCTTTCTTGGCGACAATTTTTTCCAATTCCTTTCGCAGGAGTGTTATCCTAATTTTTGTTTCTTTTGCCACTTCCTGGAGACACATTTCCCTAGCGATGGTATCC
The DNA here is from genome assembly GCA_049701195.1 of Neomoorellaceae bacterium. GTDB lineage: Bacteria > Bacillota > DSM-521 > Neomoorellales > Neomoorellaceae > JBNATU01. The sequence continues at coordinate 6,536 of JBNATU010000002.1, read as the reverse complement.
ATACCAGCTATTTCCTCTAGAACAGAGTATATGTGCATGCTTTCCAGCCCTTTCGGACCTGTAGCACCTGTAGCACCATTTTTTACCATTTCCAGCATCTCCTCCCATTCCATGAAGTTTCTTCTCTGGAAAAATCTAGGTCCCGGACTAATCCGGGACCAGCAGCGGTATCTGGATTTTCTTGGGCATATCGCCAGGTTTCTCCTCCTGAGGAAGGGTACATATGTATATGCGTTCGCTGCTTGTGTATGCCGTTCGTGCCCATTTCAACCAATCTCTACCATATATGGGATGAGCCGGAGCGGAAAGTTCCCGCACAGCCTGCACATGTTGCTGGAAAATTTCGTCTTTCGTGACAACGAGCGGGCCGTTTCGGCTATGCCGGCGGCCACGCGGGCGGTTGGCGGGCAAACCCAGACGCTGGCGTGCCTTCACGATGGTGCTTCGCTCCACTCCCATTTGGGCGGCTATTTCAGCATCATCCGCCCCGCAGGCATGAAGCTGTCTCAGCCTCTCCAGGTCTAGCCTTGGGGGCCGCCCCGGAGATTTTTTCACATTTACCGCGGGCAAAGCATGGCCATTGATTGCTGACATGTTTACCCCTCCGAGGATAGTATACACTACGCTATCCGCATAGTCAAGGCCTGAAGAAAAAATATTTACTGTGTGCGTACTATTTATATTGCCATAAGCATTATGGGCCTGTTAAAATTTTACCTGGTGAGGTGTGCACGAAATGGAGATAGATCTCGAAAAATTTGCCGCACGACTGCGGGAACTGCGTAAACAAGCAGGCTTAACCCAGGAAGAACTAGGCGAGAGATTGGGTTTTAAACCTACTACGGTTAGCTCTTGGGAATTAGCATATCGGGTCCCAGAGCTTGTTTCGGTGTATCGGCTCGCGGAATTCTTTGGTGTTAGCATCGACTATCTTTTGGGTCGAACCGACGACCCTAGACCCGTGATAGGAACAAATTTAGAAAATAGAATACATGAAGGTTTAGTCTTTTTTACTAGACTGAGTAATCTTTCCCCTAAGCGAAGGAAGAAGGTGCTTCAGGAGCTCGAATGGCAGGAAAGCGAGGAGGAAGAGGAACGGAGGCGAACATCAAGGGAAGCAGAAGAGGAAATTGAATAAAGGCCCGGAGGCCCACTATGGTCAGCAAGGTAATGTGGATATTTGTTTCGATAGTGGCATTGGTAATTGCTAGAGACTTTATAAGGAGCTTAAAAGAATGGCTATCGCCTCCCAGCGACCCGCTGCCAGGAAGGTTCTGGACGCCGCTAGGGAAGACACGATACTTTGAGCAATATGGTCCGATCTTTGACAACATTATGCGGCGAGCAGGAATAAACCCTGAGAAGGTTAAGGTTTATGTGGTTCTCTCTACAGACGAGGAGGCCCCGGTCGAAGTAAATGCTGGTGCATGGCAGACGGTGAGGGACGGAAATGCTGTATACGTCGAAGAGAGCGCTTTTAAGCTCGCGGAAAGTGGGGGTATGGACTTATTAGAGGCAGTATTTGTTCACGAGCTATCCCATATAAAACGAAACGATAGTCTATATCGCGTGCTCTTGAAAGGTTGGGGGAAAACTACGATAGCGCTATGGGCATTTCTAATCCCCTGGATCGTTTGTGTATTGGTAATTGCAGCAGACAAGGTTTTGCGTTACCTATCACTAAAAACGCAAAATAACGCTTTTTGGGTAATAGGAATATGGGTAATACTGGTTCCTAGTCTCGTAGTTATATTACTTGGTCTTCTTGTTGCGGTTACGGCCGTATTCGTTAGGGGGCTGGCGGCCGTATGCATTTACCATACTTCTGAAATATTGGCAGACGCTTATGCCGTGCAAATATGCGGGCGGGATGCTATAGAGAAGTTGCTATCGGAATTGCAGGCCCGAGAACGTGAGGTCTTTCGAGAAAAGCTGAAAGAACTGGAAAAGAACCAGCCTTCACCTTCGTTCTGGACCAGGGTTAAATGGATTTCCAGGAGTGTGTACAATTGGCAGGAGATACATCACCCCTCGGCGTCTTTTAGGCTGCGCCAATTAGGGCTCTCAACGGAGGATATAAATCATTGGTACACAACAAAGCACTATCTCAGGCTCTTATTCTGGCTTGTGAGCGGCAAGGGTTTTTATGGTGAGTCTGTATTCTATCTGGTAGACCTTGCTGGAGAGAAAGATTCTCCGGCTTGTGGAACCCCAGAATAATTAATTTGCCGGGCAGTAGCCCTTCTTGGAGGGCATAATCTCACCTCCCGTAAAACGGTACTCAAAAACAAAGCCTTCCCCTCGCCGCAACGAAAGGAAGGCTTTGTTTAAGGCTATCTCACCTTCCTTGAAGCTTCTATCAAGGCGATTTTCTTTCTCTCGCTATCGCCTCCCGGAGCACCATGCGAAGGTAGGTTGTATAGCCAATACCCCTATTCCGGGCAGCTCTCTTTAGGGCGAGAACATCTTCTTTCGGCAGGCGCACTGATATATGGACCAGTTCAGGTCTCTTAAACTCAACGTGTACGTCCTCCCATTCGAGTTCCTGGGTATCGGTACGGTCAAAAAAGTCGGCCAGCTTTTCTATATCGTCGCCCGGGGGAAGATTAAGTTTTCTTGCCAAGGTAGTACCTCCTCTCAGCCTGTGTCATATCCCGCGCTGTTACAAGGTAAGCGCGGCCTTGTCCTTTGTAGATAAATATTACCGCCAAATAGCGCCCTTCTTCTGTCTGCCCTAATAGGCGATAAACATTTTCGTTAGGGTTTGACTTAGAAGGCTTAAGCCTTTGCACTATATGGTAACGGTCTTCATAGGCTACCTGCTCCACTTCTTCAGGGGTGACGGAGTGCTTAGCAATATGCCTAATACGGTCGGGAGGTATAATAAACCATGTTATCTTCAATGTGTTTCACCTGTGGTATATTATAACACAAAGTAGCACTAGGTTATAGGGGGAAGCTGGCGTTGGTCAATGGAAAAGGTAGCAAAGCTTCCCAGACTAGACCAGCCGGTACAGGTCTCTATATTTGTCGTCCTTGCTGGTGTCGGGAAGTTTGGGTGCCGGGGAGCTTTTCCTGCCCGAGCGCTTCTTTTTCGCCTTTAAAGGCAGGTGCTGGTAGTTCTCGCGGCAGGCTTCGAGAAGCCAGCCGATAGCGTTGGTTTTATCTTTGCCTACTTCCGCCATAGCGATTTTAGCCAGGACGTATTCCAGGGGATACGATATAAGTTCCTCTAAGGCCTTATCATCCAGGGCCCTGCCTGCTATCTTTGTGAAGGCCTCCTGGATCTGAAGAGCCGTCTCGCTGTCCGGCCTAGTAGCACCTGCGTTCACTTCTCCTGGCTGTGCTACTGAATGTTTTTCTATCTGGGGGGCTGGAAGATCTTCTTGCGGGCACGAATTTGCTTCTTCCTCGGGCTGTTGTATCGCTGAAGTTACTAAAGTATCTTGAGAAGGATTATTATATACAACAACGACGTTATTAATATTATTAATTGAGTCTTCTTTATTCACACGTGCGTGTGAATCAAGAATCACACTAGCTTGTGAATCCGGATTCACACTCTCTTGTGAATCCGGATTCACACTAGCTTGTGAATCCTTGAGCCCCAAGGCTTTAGAGGGATCATGGATATAGTATATATTGGGGCGATTAAGGCCTTGCCTCTTCCAGGAGATCAGGCCGAAGTCTCGCAGCTCCTTCAGGTACTTCTCCACCGTATTAACGTGCCACCCTGCAACTTCAGCTATGCGCTCCTGCCCGGGCCAGCACTCATTTTCTTGCCAGGCGAAGGAGAGGAGGATACAATATAACCACCGGGCTTGCACGGAAAGGCGTGATTCGTATAACACGGCATTTGGTGCAGCAGTGAAGCCCTGCTTCAGTGTCGGACTGTCAATTATCAAAGTTTTTTGCATAGGTTTTTGACCTCCTTAACAAATTTGTGTTCTCAATAAAACAGCCGGTGGCGCTTTAAACCACCGGCTGGCTGTGGAGGACAAAAATGGCCTCCACAAAAACGGAGAGAGGGGGGATTGTTATCCCCCTCCTGATTCTTACAAGCAGGAATATTTAGCTCTACGTAGAATCAAAAATTAGCCCCGTTTACTGCGGGAAATAGGATTATCAAAATATGAAGTATGGCGGACCCGATGGCGAGTTGGGTGCCTCGTTGCGGTATCTTACCCAGCGCTATACCATGCCCATCCCCCAGGCCAAGGCCGTTCTAACGGACATCGGCACCGAAGAACTGGCTCACATGGAAATTATCGCCGCACTGGTCTATAACTTAATCAAAGATGCTCCTTTAGAAGAAATTAAACGCGCTGGGTTGGACGGCTATTACGCCGACCATGACCGTGCCCTATACTTTGTAAACCCTGAAGGAGTCCCTTGGACAGCTGCCTATATCCAATCCAAGGGCGATCCCGTTACCGACCTATACGAGAACATGGCCGCCGAGCAAAAGGCCCGCTCCACATACGAGTTGCTTATTAATCTTTCCGATGATCCCGATGTGACCGACGTACTAAGGTTTTTGCGTGAAAGAGAAATCGTCCACTTCCAACGCTTTGGTGAAACGTTAAATCTGGTGTATGAGTATCTGGAGAAAAAGAAGTATTATTAAAGCCAAAAGCCTGCTCGGCGCCAGTTGCGCTTGCCATCAATGCGCCTGAAAAAGAAGTATTATTAAAGCCAAAAGCCCCGTTTCGGGGCTTTTTACTTTTTAAAAGTTCGTTCAGCTTTGTTCAGCTCTCATAGCGCGCAACAAATGAAAATCATGGGTCCCGATGATGGCCCGATGCCCTCCATATTTCTGCATGATAGAAAGAGCGACTTCTAGGTTTTCTCGGGTGTTACGGGAAGTAGTTTCTTCATAAACACAGTCTTCGGGTAAGCCCCGTGCTCTGAGGAGTTCCCTTTGCCGCTCTACCCTCTGGTGTAGGGTTAAAATTCTCTATCCCACCAGTGGTGATAACAGCCGGAGCATAACCTTCCCGATATAGCGCCTCCGCAGGGCTAGGCGTTCCAGCAGGGCAGAGCTGAAGCCATCTGTCCATACACCAGCACCTAATACAATTGATTACATCTGCTTCCTGAGGGTTAGCGCGGCGGCCGTACTATTCAATGTAGGCGTAGAGGATACCCGTTATTAGAATTACTATAGCCACAAGTAAGGTTAATATGCGTGCCGCAAATCTTTTCACATATCTACCACCAGAATCAGCAAGGCCTGCATGAGTAGGCCCTCCACAGTGGTCCCGTGTAAAAAACGGAGCGCCCGGCTGGGGTCTGCCGGGCGGTATGAACTAGGCAAGGTTGCTAATTTCTTCTGCTACAAGATGTTCAATCTGGCGGATTAAGGATTTAACTTCGTCAAACCGGGGAGCAACATCGCCAGCCTCGAAGTTTACTAGGTCTGCATAATCGGCCTTCTGCCGGGCATCGAAAACCCTGTTGTACAGAGGCCCAGCCGTAGGACTGACCAGTCCAGTCTTGACTAGTTTCTGGTAGAAAAGAGAACGAATACCGGAATGCTTGGCCGAAGAATATCCCTTGGCAAGCAGGATGGCGGAAGCCGCATAGAAACAGGCGTAATAGAGCCGGTTAACAGAAGTGCGGATATGGCCTTTTGAAAAAAGCAGTTCGGCCTCCTCTATCGCTTCTTTGGCCCGTTTCCGTCCGGTACAAGACCAGTTGGTACAAGACCAGTTGTTTTAGTTCCTCCTTCACAGGATTATACCCTCTCGCCTTACGTTTTGGCTGAAGGGCATTGCCTGGTAGAGGGGAGAATTCCATTCTTCTTCACTAAAGGCAGCTATAGAGAAACCAGCCCCGGTTTCCAGTTCCAGCGGGTACAGCTTTTCGCGGATGGTGTCTTCAAGGCGCCAGCTCACAGGCTCTTTTGTGAGGATTAGCAGATCATAATCCGACTCTGTTCCGGCATCTCCTCGGGCTCGCGAGCCATAGAGGATTACAGTGGCGCCGGGAATAACTTCTCTGATGAGTTCACGGCAACGCTCTAGTAATTGTTGTTCACTAGCCTTTAAGGGGCGTGGCAGGGTCATAAAGAAATCCCTTCTTCCTGGAGTAACTTATAGAAATCGTCTCCTTGAATAGGGGCGCTGAATAGCGCTCAGCGGACATAATTACCGGCGATACTGCAACATCATGCTTTAATAAATTTATATTATATCTCTACGGCTGTTTCGATTATCGCCTCTCTGGCAGCGCTGTCTTCCTTATTTAACGAGTACGAGTATATCAATGTCCGACTCTGGGGTAGCAGTGCCGCGGGCTACCGAGCCGAACAAGCGGAGGCCAAGAAGATTCTCGCCTTGCTCTCGCCTGAGAAGTTCACAGAACTCCTTAATTGCTCTCCTGGTCTTACCTGGTATAATAGCCTCGGCCACGGCGATAGTTCCCCTTGGCTTTCATTATACACTATAAGGCGGTTGTTTACCAGTATTTTGAAAACGCTGTCCGTGTCAAGAGTTAGTAGGTCTGGCGCATCCCCAGTTTTAAATTTCCGGCAT
>JBNATU010000001.1:0-212618 GCA_049701195.1 Neomoorellaceae bacterium | reverse complement strand
AGGTGGGTCAGTTTTACTTGACGATCAGGGGTCAATTCTATTTTACGATCTACAGGGAGCGGAAGGCACCTTCTCAATCCCCAATGCCGCAGCAAAGAAAGGGTCATCCCGAAAAAGCTCAATATGGTCGAAATCACTGCGACCCTGACAAAGCAGACCGATGTAGGAGGTGACAACATCCCCATGGGAAATATCTGGCGAAGAAACGCCTGGTATACGGGTTTTATTAAGCCTGGATTTTAGAGTAGTATGACCTATGATTTCTCCTACTAGAGCCAGTCCGGCAACGGGGGTGAGATGTTCCTCAGACTGTTCAATGATAAATTTCATGGCTGCACCTCGCAGGTGATATTGGATTCGTTTACCATCCACCCTATTATACCTTATTTCCCGCGAAGTTTTGAGCTATTTTAGACAATCTTGTTAGCAGATTGTCACGGATTCAGGGCTTACCTAATCAGAATGCTTAAGCCCCTACCTCAAACGCAAGGTGGGGGTTATTTTACGCTTACGGCTATGCTACGCTGGGGTAGTTCAGCTTTTAGTTCCACCGCTTCCTTGAGGATTTCGGGCCTGACAGCACGAGCCTGTCACCTGTCAGCCCTCACCCTGGGTTTGAAGCCTTCTAACCCCTGCTCCCGGTAAAGCTTAAGGTAGCGGCGTAAGGTACGCTCTGAGATTTCTCCCTTAGCCAGGATTTCATGGCGAAGCCGCCTCTTCTCTGCTGCTTCTAACTCCTCATCCAGTAAGAAGCAATTAAAGCAAAACGCTTTAGGGCAACGTCTTCGCGGAACCTATTATCTTTGGTCATCCGGGTCATCTCCCTGCCTCAAAATGGTATGTTTCCTTCACCATACCACCCGCCGGAAGCTAACCGAAGACCAAAGTATGTGGAGGTGAGCTAAATTTGCAACCCGGCTGCGTCCCGCGTTAGCCATATGTTGACCGCTCCCAATATGGAGGATGCTTCTACAGCCGGAAGTCTCCCCAGGGCAGCCCGAAGGGTAAGTTCTCTTACCTGTATAAGGGGTTCCGCCTTCTTTATCACTTTTATAGCCATGCTTCTTAAACTGCCGAGAACCTGGTCTAACATCCCGAGAAACCGCCGTACCCATCTCCTGGTGGTGGGGATGTCTTGAACCCCGGATACTTTTTCTGTCGGTATTCTAGCCTCGACCACTTCTTCTAGGGCTTTAGCAATAGTTAACATAGAGTAATGACGATAGGGAGCGATAAAATCCGGCAGAAGGGCATGGGTACGGCGGCAGTGGGAACAACAATAGCGCCTGATAGGTAGCAGAACAACCTCTCCTTCTGAGGTTTTAACCTTACGCCGGTAAGAACCGTGAGCCTGCATCTGGTGGGAACAAACGGGACAAAAGCAGGATGTCTCTCCCAACCGGGGAAAATTTCGAGATACTCCTTTACTGAGGCTCCAAGATGGGTTACGATCATAACGGTACCTATTTTTTTCAGGGGAAGTCCTCGGTAATAAGGGTGCGTAGAGGCTCGATATACTTTAACCGGGGGTTTCCCCTTCCCCTTTCTACCAAAAGTTTTTCCTCGTATTCTGTTCTCCAGGAGCAATACTAATTCCTCCCTAATCGGTCACAAAATTTAAGCAGGTTGGGGCTAAATAAAGTGGGTAGAAACACTTTTACCACGATTTCGGTTTTGATGGCAAAGGGAGAGGACTCTAAACCTATTGCCTCTAGTACATTGCGCCTTAAACCGTATAAGCCCGACAAGGTGTCATTACCTATGAAGCCAGAAAATTTCTTGATTAACTGGGTTATTAGCCAATTCCCAAACCGATTAATAAGGGGTATGTGTTCCCTGTCTGTACGGTATGTAAACACTGCATCCACTTCTTTCAACTTTTGCACTATCGTTGGAATAAACGTAGCAGGATAAGTTCCGCCGGCATCTAAGAAAATCACATATTCACCCCTAGCCACCTTGATGCCAGTCCGCATTGCCACTCCTTTACCTAGGTTTGTAGCGTGTCTAATTACTTTGTCGGCTAGACCTTGCGCTAGTGCTGCCGGTTTGTCCGTAGAACCGTCGTCTACCACGGTAATCTCTATTGATTCTCCAGCAAGCACTTCCCTAACCTCATCCAGCGTAGTGCGAATACCTGCCTCTTCGGTTATACGCTGGGATTATTATGGATATTTGTGGCATTGGGCTCTCCCCTATCTTGTTGGTGATCTACTGTTATTCATTTGAACTCAGCCTTCTCAGCTTACACAGGATAATTGGCTCTAGATAGTTAGATATTTCGACACACCTTTCTTTGGCTACTACTCTCAGATAACTGCTAAATTCCCTAACCACTCTTTTTCAACGTAATAACGCGCTTCCCGAGGTAACTTTCCAGGGCCTCCTCGTCGGGGAAATGCTTCTTGACTAAAGCCAGGTGCTCCTCCAGGAGCTTCTTGCTGTGGCCGGTGACCCGGAGTAGGCCGAGAACGGTACCTGGTGTAGCGCAGGAGCAACACCCGATCGAAGAGCTTCAGGTAGTTCTCCACCGCTTCCGGTGTGTGGTAGATCCTCTGGGCGATCTCCTGGGTGGTCAGCCCGGAGAGGGACATTTCCACCACGATGGTCTTTTCTCAAGTATATTCGGAAGGGATAAAGCCTCAGTAGGTTGCCCAAGGTCAATGTGTTATGCTTTATCAGACCACACTTTCTTTAATAATTTCAGATTACACATTACTCATGATACCTACACTTTATCTAGTTGCTTTTAACAGCCAACTTGCTGTACAGCTCCAGCAACTGGTTACGCATTATATCCCAACTGTATTTTTCTTCGTAAGCCCGTCTACCGTTCTCCCCTAGCCTCTGCCGCAAAGCGGGGTCCTTGGCCAGGCGGGCAAGGGCTGCTTCGAGGGCCGCCACATCTCCGTATGGCACCACTAGACCGCAATTTACCTCCTCAACGAGGCGCTCTATACCCGTGCCCCGGGACACCACAACAGGTTTAGCCAGCATCATGGCCTCAAAAACCTTATTCGGGCTGGAGTAGCGATGGTTGGGTATGGCTGGGTCGTAGGTAGCGAACAGGACATCGGCGGCATAACTCAACTCCAGGGCTCTCTTGTAGGGGACCCGCCCATGCCAAGTAACGTTGGACAACGAGCGAGCTAGGCCCAGGATGCGTTCTTCATCCCCACCAAAACCGGCAAGGTCTAAATGCCACTCTGGGTGACGGCTAAGTACGTCTATAATCTTCAAAAGTCCCCGTTCTACTTGGAGGAGACCCACATAAACTAGGTGAAGTTCCGCCAGGCGCGGGGGTGGGCCGTTTCGCCTCAAGGTACCTAATACATCTGGAGGACTGTTGTAGACAGTGATAACCCGCCGAGGCGTGGCTCCAGCGATTTGCTCCCGGCGGGCTTCATCCGCAAGTATAACGGCATCGGCCCATTCAAGAGCTTTAAGTTCGAGCATGCGAAGCAACTTGCGTATAAGGCTAGGAATGTTACGCCTACTATCCGCGTAAAGGTCGAATATATCGTAAATAATACGTTTGCCACCAAAGGCCTTGCTTAACAAGCATGGCAGGAGGGTATCAAAATCGCACGCATGGACGAGAGTCGAGCCTCGCCACTCCCCGATGAGCCTTCCCAGAAGGAAAGCCTGCCAGCATAGTAGATTAAAAATATTTTTTAATCCCAATCCATAGGGCGAAGTATGAGAAAAACGGGCTATCCGATACCCCGAACGCTCCTCTTCTCGTGGCAACTGCCCTGTGCGATCCCATGCTAGCACCAGGACTTCATAGCCAGCCTGGCACAGGGCTTCGGCTAGTTTTTCTACTCTAGGATCCGGAACCACCGGATTTGAGCGACAAATTAGAACTCGCTGCAAGCGAGGTGTATTCATAATCTGGCTTTTTCCTCCATTTTAAAACTTGACACCATGCCATCGTTACAACTTGCTTACTGACGTAGAGCGGCCGACTTCAACTCTTTATACTACCACGTATCTGCTTTAAAACGGTTTTATTATCAGAAAATTCCATCCACCTACAACTAGGTATCTGTCAAGAAGATTTTTGTGTAAACCCCTTTGGGTGCTATGTAGATGATAACGTCCCACTCTGTTACCAAACAGGATAATAAAGCTGGGCCAAGATTAGACCCCGGTTGTGTCTCTTACCTTTCCACTTTTGGGTTACGTCCATGGTGACGAGGTAAAGGAGCTTAAGTAAAGCTTCTTCATCGTTGAGCAGTGTGGCCTTGCTCCTGGTTACCTTGCGCAACTGGCTATGAAAAGCCTTTATAAGGTTGGTAATGTACGTGATCTAGCGTATCTCTGGCGGGTACTTGGAAGCAGGTGGAGAGCCCCTAGCAGTTCCTTTGCCAGGAACGTACTGCCAGCGGATATTTAGCTTGCCACTTAGCCTCTGGGTCTTCAAGGGAGGCAAGAGCCTCTTGTTCGTTTACCGTCTTATAAACTGCCTTATTCTAAAGTTAGAGGGCATTATGCGACGCCTTATGGCCTCTCGGTAACCAAATACTGGCTGCCTCCCTGGCTACTACCGCCTATTTCTCTCCCCTCTTTCGGAAGCACCTTAAGTTTAACATTTTATCCAGAGGGGGTTACACAGTTTATTTTACACTCCCCCTTTCTCAACCGGTTTGAGGCACTCATTTTGAAAGACCTGCTATCCGTATGGGGACCTACCTCCCACTGATGTACTGAACTACCGCTATAACTTGGGTTATTCATGCGACTTTATTCTATTATTTATTAGTACCTATAAGGATAGTATCCAATGGCGACGCTCTTGTTGTTTCTCCTTCAGTAGTGTATGTCACCTCCACGAACGAGAAGTCATCAAACCATACTGAACTCTGTTCATGAGGACTCACATAAACAGTTGCCCAAGCCGCTTGTGGTGGCGCTGTTACTGCCATCTCATATTGCTTCCAGTCGGCCCCAATATCAACAAGTTCTATATCCGTTTTGAGGAATCTTCCTTGTTCATTGGACCAATTAACCTGTAGTCTCGCTATCTGACCCTGCCTGTCTGCACGTGCATAATAGCTCAGCAGATAAAGTCCCTGTGGTTTCACTGGTACAGCTTGATAAAAAACGTTTTCAGTACCCTCACTGCGTACGGCAACAAACCCACTATGGCTCCGGAGACCAGATGTATCAATTACAGGTTTACCTACATGTTGCCAGCTATTTAGTTGTCTCCCTTCCAAATTCTCAAAACCTGAATTCTTTAAAAGTTCCAGTCCCAATTTGCGTTTTAAAGGTTTTTCGCTTAGCTCAAAAAGTAAAACGTAGGCCCGTGCATAAATAAGCTTGAAATGGCTTTGGAAAAACCCGTCATCAGGTAACTCGACCTTCCCACGTTGTTTATTGATTAGAAAATAATTTGCCCCTAGAGTTTTAAGCTCTTCGTATAAGCCCTGCGAATCTCCCAGCTTAGTTGCAATCCGAGAATAACGTGCTGGGCCAAACCAATCACCCATAAACTGCCCGTCAGCAAAATAGGCCATATTTTCGTCGTACAGAGCATATAGGGTATAATTGCGCCCTTTGAGGTCGTTTAAAAATTTATAGGCTGGATAAGAGAGTAGATGCCGTGCTAAATAGATGTCTCGTTGATCTTGCGTTACTGGTACAGGTCCCTGTTCTAACACTTTATGCGTTGCATAGAGCCATCCCGGTAATACTAGAAGTATCGCTATTATGCCTGTAATTACCGCATGACCCGACCATCTTCGCAAAAGAGGCAACCAGAGAAGGAAACGTTCCACTACTGTCGCCGTTAATAAACTAAGCAATGGAAGTACCGGTACCAAATAACGCACGATTTGGGCACTTAAAAACCAAAAAAGGAGGTAAGCCAGAACTAGGGCTAGCATACCCCTGATTTTGGTGCTGAAGATACTAAAGACTAATAATATCGGTATTGCAAAAAAATAGGTTTGAGAAAGCGGAGCCTCCATAATAAAGGCATCCTGATTAAAAGCCAGATGCCACGGGAGCGTAAGTAATGCGGTAAAACTACGCCCAATCCCACGTGCATGTTGCAAATCATATAGAAGCAGTTTTAGATCCTCAGAAGAATATAAATAATTATAGCCAAACAGCGTGGAGAAAAAGGGGAAAACGGGATTACCGGTGTAATAGAAATTACGTAGATACCAAGGGGCTGCTATAGCAGTGGCTATAGTTATGAAGACCCAGGGGGCTAAGTATCGACGCTCCCGTATACTAATGTAAAAGACGATAATACCCAAGAGTGCTATGAAAACAAGAGCAGAATACTTGGAGCCAGCAGCGAAACCAACGAACACTCCAGCCAATATTAGCCAGAGCCATTCTTTAGAATAGAGCCAGTTCCAGAAACTGTAAACTGTCAGTGTCACGAATAGTGTTAGCCCAATGTCGATATAGGCCGAACTTCCGAGCCAAAGCACCAGGGGGTTTCCAAGCCAAAGCGCTGCAGCCCACAAGCCGGTCTTTGAAGAAAACATACGACATCCCCAAGAATATAGTGCACCCGCAACCAAAACCATCATCAGAAACTGGACTAATTGGGCTGCTATATCATCCATTATTGATAACATTAAAGTAAAAAGCATTTCGTTAAGTCGTGGAAAAACTGGGAAGCGTAAATAAGGCGTTAACTTAATATGGTGCTCCTGAACATATATTTTAGCAGCAGCCAAATGATACATTATCGAATCCCAAGTTATTGGTGGATATAGAGGCATCAGCATTATAGGTAATAGGACTATAACACTTATAAAAATGAAAATTAAATACCTAACGCTGCTTTTCCTAAACATTCTAACTCTTTTCAAAATGGCAGCCAACTTATATAACCAAAAGGTCCGAATTGGTGAGTAGAATACTGAAACGGCTGCAAGTATTAAAAATATAAATAGTAAGTTTGAACCGTTCAACATGCCTAAAATGCCTAGAGATAGTACCAAATAACCAATGCACCCAAGGCCCAAACTTGTCGAAAATACAATTTCCTCCCAAATCGAGGCAAACCTTACCTTCATTAAAAGCTCTCTTCCTAACAGATAACTAATAAACCCTAACCCGATTATCACCATATAGTGTAATAATACGAATCCAATCACTTTGGCTCCTCCTGAATATCCAATTTTTCCTCCCGATATCTATGTGGTTCCCAGCGAATGCCCCATTTTTCTTCAAATCTCTTACGGTTGGCTTCAAACAAGCGCAAGTACTCTTGTTGACCGTACAGCTTAAATGTGGCGCTGTGGAAATGATGTATGAAGACATCTTCAACACAAATTATCCGATAGCCCGCTTGCTTCACCCGTAGTGCCAAATCATCATCTTCAAACATCCCCACTTCAAAGCGTTCATCTAAAAATCCTATTTCGTCAAATAATCTGCGTCGCATTGCTGCGCAAAATAGGGCCAGCATCTTGATGTCAAAGTATTTACCTTCATACTCGTGTGAACGGCGTTCCGCAAATGATTCCATCTCCTCTATGCTAGAATAGTTCGCGTCGATTTTAGCCTCATTTCCGGCCGAGTTAGTTACCGGTCCGACCATCCCGATGTCAGGATCACGCTCCAAGTGTCGGATAAGCCTCCCCAGCCAGCCCCTAGTCACGATGGTGTCGTTATTGAGCAGTACTATATATTCGCCTGTAGAAACTCGAATGCCCTGGTTATTGGCGCGTGCAAATCCCTCATTATGTTCATTTAAGATTAATCGAATGTTTAAGTGCTGTTTTGCTAACTCTTCCAGATATTCGCGGGTACCGTCGGTTGAGGCATTATCAACAATAATCAACTCAAAGTTGGGCCAAAGGGTATTCCGGTAGATACTGTCTACACATAATCTGGTAAAATGAATATTGTTATGAGTAAGTATAATAATGCTAGCTTTAGGATATAGATTCTGAATGGCGGATTCAATACGGGCAAAGCGCTCATCCCATGTATTTTGTTGAGCGAAGCGCTGGCGAGCCGCCACCATCTCGGCCCTATTTTCCTGGAATGCCCGCTCAATTTTTTCTACAAACTCTTCTGGGGCACTTGCCAGATACACAAGTTTTTCCGCTTCGTATAAAGCAACCTCTGGGAGAGGTACGGATACTACGGGCTTGCCCGCGCATAGGTATTCATAAAATTTAACGGGATTTGTGGCTTCCGTCAGGGGCGTCCGCTTAAAAGGAATTATACACGCATCAAAAGCATGCAAATAGGCTGGGAGCTCTTGGTAGGGCTTTTCTCCCAATAAATAAACATTGTTGAGATCAGTAAACGGAGCCAGGTTAGCTCCAAAGGTGCTCCCAATTAATACAAAACTCCAATCAGGTTTTAGGCGTGCCATTGCCGCAACCAATTCGGTATCAAACCAATCGGAGATGGCACCATAATAACCGATGATAGGCCTCGATAAGGGGGCTATTTCGTGAGGCAGAGTTTTAAAGCTAACACTGAAATGTTCAAACTCGCACGCGTTGGGTACGAGCAAGCAATTTGAGGAGTAACCCTTTTGCTTTTCCAACAGTTTTTGCGAGGTTGCTAGAACCAAATCGCTCCTGGAACTGAGATTTTCCTCCAAAGTAAGCATTGCAGGACTATTGGTTGAAAATCCTCCATGTTCATCCATACAGTCGTAAACCACTTTCCATCCAAACTGCTCTCGTAAGCGAAAAGCTACTGGTTGCCAAAACGGTAATTGAACGAGGCAAATGGCCTCTACTATACTGTAGTGCCGACGCAAGTATTCGAAGGAATTTACCCACCTTTGCAAAGTAGAAGCATCTACTTGATTACGATAAACATTTAATTTAGGGGAGCCTGGAAGTTCTACTTCCGCAATATTTTTTTCTAGCATTTTGACTGTGGCACTACCATCGTTTTTTGGATTAAATGTTGTTTTTAGGTAAAAAACACGGTGACCTTTTCTTGCAAATCTTCTTGTGAGATGCTGCGGGCGTTGGAACCGAAACCCCCAATCGATTATAGGGAAAACAATAACATCGTAACAAGCAGTTTTAACAGCTTGTAATTCTGAATAAGGATGCTTCCTTTTTTCGTCATCTCTCTTCTCATCACGAAGCAGTTCTGGCGGAGTCCACGCGGGCACTGGTTGGCGTAGTATTACCCTTTTAATCCAGAACTTTACAAGAGTTGGAAGCCACTTCCGGCCTGCTTTCCATGCTATATCTTTAACCTTTTGCAGTAATTGCTTCGGATGACAAAAGTACCAATATAGCGCAATGATGGCATCAGCTACCTGGTATCGTTTCCAGGTGAGCCTTTGTTGTATCTGATGCAAAGAGCCTTTAACTTCTTGTAATCCGCGTTCCTTCTCAGCTAATTGATCTAACAGTTGATGAATTGCTCTCTCTTTCTCAGCTACCTCAGCTCGCAAATTTTCCACTAGCTGCCCTTCTTCTCTTATTTGTGTTCTTAACTTATCTAACATATCTATGAGAGTTCGTTCCCTTTCGGCTACTTCAGCTTCCAAACGTTCATTTTCTTGAAGAAGTTCCTTTTCTCTCATAGATAGAAGGTGTGATAAATCCGTGAAGCTTTGTTCCAACTCTAAAATCCGTTGCTCTTTTTCGGCTACTTGGGCCTCCAGGCGATCTCTTTCATTCAGAGCCCTTTGTTTTTCGGCTTTTTCCTTTTGTATTTGTAACTGGAGCTGTTTAATTTTCAGCTCGAAAGGTAGTGCAGTAACAAAATTTTGTAATTGTCCCTCCCAAACTTTATTTTTCATGTGGCGTTGTTCATTATAGTTTGCATATATATCTCTGATCAAAGAAATTATCAAGGTATCTAGTTCTTTTATCTTAACGCCATTGTTTCGAGCGAGATAGGGTTGTTGAGATATCAGGAAGTAGTGAAGGCCCCGATAAAGAACAAAATCGGCAGGGAGCATTCCCTGGTATTCCCATTCTCTATCAATCTCTACCCAACGTTCTTCAGACACGATAATGTTCCAGGGAACTACGTCGAAGGCCCGCCCATGAAGCAAAGGATAACCTTGAGCATCACACAATCGGGTACCATAGTTTTTGATCAGGTAATCGTTTAGACAGGTTATTAAAGTTTTGAGACGCGACTCTGGAGCCTCTTCGTCCAGCATGGCTTTATAAAAATCATAAGTAAGTAGGTCACCAGGATACCACTGCTCTACCTTTTCTGTAAGACAAAGTGGACTACCGTGCGGAACGGAAATATCAGAGCGTATTCTTTTTTTAACCACATTTAACGCTGGTATACAGTAAAGAGTCGTTACTGTTGCGTAGCAGGGTTTTCTTTCCACAGAAAATCTTTTGGCAATCCATGTTTCGTCTATAAGATGAGATAGCTCACCTCGGCTTGCCAAAACCAAGAAAGAATTAGCCAACTCTCCAAGTAGTCCCGCTTTATGCAAACTTTTCAACGTTAAGCCTTCGTGTAATAGATACTCCCGATATCCAGTATAATCTTCAAAAGGTGTAACAATCCAATTATGAAGGAAAAATTCACCTCGTTTAAGTTCTTCGCTGTCCCTAACAAGAGTGTTCGGGAGCTTGTAATCAGGAAAAGGGTAGTAAAACTGTACTGATCTGAAACCAACGGACAAAAGTAACTGGTAAAGCTCATTTTTTGAGAAGGTTACTGGCCTTAAAGGTAAACCGGGAAAATGCGGGTAGTCGTATAAACCATCAAAGAGTCTACCTGAATGATCTTCCTTGGCCCCAGTCCAGTATTTTAGGCCCAACTTATTTTCGACGGCTAGAATTAATATACCATCATCCTTTAAGGCTTGGGTAACACGCTTCAACAATTCAGCACAACACTCTTCTTTCGGTACTTCTTTGGGGCAAAAAGTTGGGGCATACTCTAGAACTCCTATAAGAGTGGCAATATCATATTCCTCGACAAAGGATACCCCGAAAACATTGGCTACATAAACGTTAACATTACTCAAGTCGGAGCATCGTTCACGTGTAATCTTTGCCCTGCGATAGCTCCCCTCGATTGCGTCAACGTGTCCGCACACCTCTCCTAAATAGCGTGTGATGGCTCCACATCCGGACCCGACCTCTAAAACCTTGGCAGAACTATTTAAAAACGGGAACGGCCTAAGCAAGTTTGCACGCGAGGGACTCAAATGGTATCTTGTAGGCCAGTCTTTTATCCAAGCTCGAAGCTCCTCAGATAGAGAACTTTTGTCCGCCGCATTTGAGACAGCCCATAAGATATAATCTTCTGTCTCGGCACCGTCTGAATACGTGAACTCTGGTACACCTGAAGGTGGTACATAAAGTCCGCTGTCAGGTTGGTAAGTAAACTCTTTCAAAAACATACCCATCTTTCTCCTTAAAATAAAAATAGTGCTACAGCACTTGTGTCACACTTTTTACGTAATAAGCATCAAATAGCTTTTTTATTATCCTCGTAAAGTCTTAAGAACTCTCTTACACGTTCTACCCATCTAAACTGCGTAGGTAGAGCCCATATTTTATCTTTTGGCTAATTAACATTATTACCTAAAGCAAGCAGTCCAGCTTCTGCGAATTCTTTTGGCGTCCTCCCAAAGCAAATAAATTTAACAGGGAACTCTTGCGCTAGTCGTTCCAGCTCCGGCGTGGCCGTGGCCACTACTGGAAGACCAAATACCAGGTACTCGTTGAGCTTCGCCAGGTGCATAGCACCAGCGTAAGGGTCAGGTCGATAAGGGATGAGCCCCACATCGGCAGCTCGCAAAACCCCGCCCAGCTCAATATATCGGCGGCGGGGCGGTAGCAGGTGAAGGTTAGGCAACTTCGGCAGCACTACCTCGCCGTGGGCCACTGGGCCCATAAGGATGACGGAACCGTGGGGAACCGCTTCGCATAGCGCTTCGATGGCTTCTACCCACAGTTTCCGGTTGATGCCTCCTATATATAAAAGGCGCGGTCGCGGCAGCCGCGCCACCTCTGGAGGCGTTTCTACTTCGGCCTCCAGAAGCTCTGTGCTGAAACCATCCCGGAAGAGGACTGGGTTTTTAGTGCGCTCCCGGTACTGTTCGAGGAGCGTTGCCGAAGCGAAAAGCGTCACATCCGCTTGCCGCAAAAGCTCTTCTTCAAAAGGGGCCAGTCTCGGCTCCACCTGCTTAGGGTCGCTCACCACGTCGTATATGACACGCGCCCAGGGATAGGATTCTATTAAGCGTAAGACCAACGGTGTGGCCAGGTAGGTGAGTAATAACACTTCCTCTGGCTTTAGTTTCTTCTCTTCTAAAAACCTCTGTACCCGCTGGTTCAAAAGGGCGTAATTCCAGACTACTGCCACTTTATTGTAAGGCCAGGGCGCGGCAAGGGGGGAGTAAACGGTTAGGTTGGCGGGCAGCGGTTCTCCATTCTTATGTGCTGAGCGGATAATGGCTGTTTCCAGTCGTCTTAAAATTCGGGGCAAATCTGTAAAACGCGGAGACCGCACCGCGGTATTTTCCACAAATAAAACTTTAAGTCCCGCCTGCGCCAGGCCGGTAGCCAGATGATGCACCCGCTGCCGAAGGAAATTCCAATCTACTGCGGCTAGGATAATTGTACCGCGGAGCTTCAACGGGTTCACCCCTTTTATGGGCCTGCCCTTACAAACTCGCCGTACGCTCTGGCCACTTCTTTCGCTTCCCCCAACATTTTTATTTCCCCCATGTCCAGCCATACAGCGAAGTGGCAGAGCTCTTCCACTTGCTTAGGTGTGTGAGATACAAGGATGATGGTAGTCCCCTTTTTTTGTAAGTCCCTTATCCTAGCCAGGCACTTTTCCTGGAAAGCCAGGTCGCCCACAGCCAGCACTTCATCTATCAGTAAAATCTCCGGGTCCACGTGCACGGCTACGGCAAAGCCCAGCCGCATGTACATCCCCGAGGAATAGTTGCGTACCGGGTTATCGATAAAGTCGCCGAGTTCGGCAAAGGAGATGATATCGTTAAGGCGTTCCTTTATCTCCTTGCGGTTAAGCCCCAGGATGGAGGCGTTTAGGAAAATATTTTCCCGGCCGGTGAAGTCCGGGTGGAAGCCGGCCCCCAGCTCCAAGAGAGTGGAAACCCGGCCGTTTACTTTTACCTCCCCCCGGGTGGGATAAAGGATGCGGCTTATTATTTTTAAAAGAGTGCTCTTCCCCGAGCCGTTCCGGCCTATAAGCCCTACGGTGCTGCCTTTGGGTACGCTTAAGTTTATGCCTTTTAAGGCCCAGAAGTCCTCGGCCCTATTTCGTCCCCAAAATAGAACCCTTTCCTTCAGACTATAAGCTTTATCGTGGTAAAGGCGGAATTTTTTCCATACACCTTTTACCTCTATGGCCGCTTGTTCAGCGGCCATTTCTTTAGTTCCTCGTGTCAAGGCAGACCATTCCCTTATCTTTCCTATACTTCTTCGGCTACGGCCCGCTGCCAGCGCTCAAAGGCTAAAAGGCTTATATAGAAAAATAAGAAGTAGCCTAAGGCGAGGTAAAGGAGCATCCGCCAGTCAGGCCAGATGCCCTCGAAAAATATGTCTCGGTAGGCCTCGATGAGGGGGGCTGCCGGGTTTAGGGCGAAAAATGTTCTTACCTCAG
Organism: Neomoorellaceae bacterium; assembly: GCA_049701195.1. Lineage (GTDB taxonomy): Bacteria > Bacillota > DSM-521 > Neomoorellales > Neomoorellaceae > JBNATU01. The sequence continues at coordinate 199,046 of JBNATU010000001.1, read as the reverse complement.
CAGGCACCATTTCGGCCGGGTAAAGGACCGGAGTGAGGAAGAACCATATAGTCATGAAGACCCCGGTTATATGCTCCAGGTCCCGGAAGTATACATTGCCCACCGAGACCAAAAGAGTCAGGGCGGCTACCAGAAGAGTTTGCGTAAAAAGAACTAAAGGAAACGCCAGAAGGGCGCCGGTCAGCCGCACTTTAAAGAGCAAAAGAGCCGGTATAAGTATAAAGAGGCTTAAAAGGTAGTTCACCAGGTTGGCCAGGACCACCGAGAGGGGTAACACCTCCCGAGGGAAGTATACTTTCTTTATTAAGCTGGCGTTTTGCACGAGGCTCGATGCTCCCTGGAGGATAGAGTTAGATAAATAATTCCAGGGCAGGAGCGCTACAAAAAGAAACATGGCGTAGTTTTTTATGTTCGACTTCATAATAAAGGAAAAAACAATGCTGTACACTATGAGCATGAGGAGCGGGTTAAAAAAGGTCCAGAAAAAGCCCAGGACCGAGCCTTTGTATCTCGCCCGCAGCTCTTTGGCGACTAGGTTTAGTAGCATCTCACGGTAGATATATATTTCTTTAAGGCGGCTCCACATGGTGGTTGCTCCTAAGTATTATTTTCGGTTTACTTGGCTAAGGCTCCGTACCACTTTTCCGCGTATTCCCGATACTCGCCGCTCTTTATTCGTTCCCACCAGGTTGTGTTGGCAGTATACCAGTGGATGAGTTCCTCAAGGCTACTTATAAATTCCCGGGCGGGCGCCCAGTTAAGCTCCTGCCGGATTTTTCGGGCGTCGATGGCGTAGCGCCTATCATGCCCGGGACGGTCTTGGACAAAGGCGATCAGGCTTTCGGGTTTGCCCATGAGTTTTAAAATAGTTTTCACGATCTCCAGGTTGGTGTGCTCGTTGCTGGCGCCTATGTTGTAAACCTCACCCGGCCTCCCCTTTTGCAATACCAGGTCCAGGGCGCGGCAGTGATCTTCTACGTGTATCCAGTCCCGGATATTTAAGCCATCGCCATACAGGGGGATGGGCTTTCCTTCTAACGCATTGGTGATGCACACCGGCATGAATTTCTCCGGAAACTGGTAGGGTCCGTAGTTGTTGGAGCAGCGGGTTATAACTACGGGCACGCCGTAGGTGCGAAAGTAAGCCCGGCAGAGGAGATCTGCCGCCGCTTTGCTGGCGGAATAGGGGCTGTTGGGCTTTAAGGAACTGTCTTCCGTAAAAGGAGGGTCTCCCGGCTCTAAAGAGCCGTAGACCTCATCGGTAGATACCTGAAGGAAGATCTTTACCCCGTACTGCCGGGCAGCCTCCAGGAGCACCTGGGTGCCCTTGATGTTGGTCTCGATGAAGGGTGAGGGGTTCAGGATGCTCCGGTCCACGTGGGACTCGGCCGCTAGATTGGCCACGGCGTCGAATTTTTCTTCTTTAAAGAGTTTGTCCACCAGCTCCCGGTCGGCTATGTCCCCGCGCACGAAGCAGTAGCGGGGGTTATCTTCCACAGTTTTAAGGTTTTCCAGGTTGCCGGCGTAAGTGAGCTTGTCCAGGTTCACTATGTACCAGTCCGGGTGTTCGCGCAAAAGGTAATGTATGAGATTAGCGCCAATGAAGCCGGCCCCGCCGGTAAGGAGAAGTTTCATGTGGTTTTTAGCTCCTTTTTCCTGGATGTAGCCATTCTCCTCTAAAATTCAAGAGCTATCTTTCGACCCTCTTGCCAGCCAGGTAGCGCCCCAAAGCGTCCGGCCAAGGAGGTAAAAGATACCCGAGGGTTTCTCCCAAAGGGAAAGGGTCCAGCACCGAGCAGGCCGGCCTCTTGGCCGGCCGGGGGAATTCGGCTGAGGTGACCGGCTTCACCGGAGTGTTCAGGCCGGCCACGGCCAGGATTTCCCGGGCGAAATGATACCAGGTGGTGGCTCCCTGGTTGGTGATGTGGTATATCCCGTAGCACCCGCTGGCCAGAAGGTCCGCCAGGGCGCGGGCCAGATCTTTCGTATAAGTGGGGCAGCCCCACTGGTCATCCACTACTGTAAGGCACTCCCTCTCCCGGGCGAGTTTCAAGATGGTTTCCACAAAGTTGGGGCCGTGCTCACCGAAGAGCCAGGAGGTGCGCACCAGGAAATATTTAGGGGCTATGGTTTCCAGGAATCGCTCGCCCAGATATTTGCTCCGGCCGTAGGCGTTTACAGGGTTCCTCTGGTCATATATGCCCCAGGACTTATTGCTGCTGCCGTCGAACACGTAATCTGTGCCTATATGTACCAGGACAGCGTCCGCCTCCCGGCAGGCTAGGGCCAGGTTTCTTACGCCAAGGGCATTTACTTCTAAGGCTTTCTGGTATTCCTCTTCTGCTTGGTCCACCTTGGTATAGGCGGCGCAGTTTATGACCACTCGGGGCTGGTGCTGAAATAAGGCTTCTTTTACGGTTTTTCCGTCGGTTATGTCCAGTTCCGCCCGGGTTAGGGGTATTACCTCATAGTCGCGCCTTTTTAGCTCTTCCACCACATCCTGCCCCAGCATCCCCGCGGCCCCGGTCACCAGTACCCGCAAACTCCTATCACTCCCTCTTGCCAGGGCTCTATTTTACATCTATCTTCTATTTGTGCTCTACCGGCCATCGGTTCTTAAACCTAAAACTTTTACCGGTGCTTTACTTGCCGCTTCCCACTAAGCTCCCGTCACCTTATCCGCCTAAGCGTTAGCCATGCTTTACTTCCCAGGAGTAGGGGATGGAGGGGTCGTTATAGGGCAGGCGGTACTCGTCGGGCTGTTCGTAATTATAGAGCTCTGTAGGGAAATTGACTATTAAAGCCGTCTCCGGCCCCTCGGCGGTGAAGCCGTGGTACACCAGGGGCGGAATTTGGAGCAAGACAGGGTTTAAATAGCCTATATGGAACTCGTTTATCAGCCCCCGGGTGGGGCTTCCCTCCCGGTTATCGTAAAGGACGACCCGGGCCATCCCGCCCACGCATACGAAGTGGTCCCACTGTACTTTATGGTAATGCCAGGCTTTTATAACCCCCGGGTAGCAGGCGGTTATATAGGCCTGACCGAATTTCATAAACTCTTCCCAGTCGCTCCTGAGCATCTCCATGAGAAACCCGCGGGCATCGGGTATAAGCCTTAGTTTCCTTACCTTGACACCTTCTATGAGCTGCATTTTGTCCTAATCCTTTCTTTGCTAGTTATTGGTGTGATTTCTAATTTTTAGGGCTCGCTCCTTATTGGGTCGAGCGATTATTGATTCGGCCTGAATTCTAGGACCCAGCCGCCTCTCCTCATTAGACGGCGATTTCGGAGTCGTCCCCCAAGAAGAGGCGCAAAGCCTGGCGGTGGCCCGGGACTTTCTGCACCTTGACATTGCGGCCTAGGAGGCTGTCCTCTATCCGCGGTATATCCATTAAACAGCAGCCTTCCAGGACCACCGAATGCTCGATGTTTACCCGGATGAGGCGGCTTCCCTGACCTATGGCGGTGAAGGGACCTACGAAGCAGTCTTCTAGATAGGCACCTTCGCCAATAATTGCCGGACCGCGGATGACGGTGTTTATCAGTTTGGCGCCTTTGGCTATCTCTACCCGGCCGACCACCTGACTCTTCTCATCCATTTCTCCTTGATTTTTGGCCTGGGCGTAGGCGTCCAGCACCGCCCGGTTGGCCTCCAGGATGTCATCTTTCTTCCCCGTGTCCAGCCACCAACCTTTAACCTTTCGGGCTACAACCTTACCGCCCATATTTAGCAGCTCCTGGATAGCGTCGGTTATTTCCAGCTCTCCCCGCCAGGAGGGGCGGATGCGCTGGACAGCCCGGTGGATTTCCGGGCTAAAGAGGTAGACGCCCACCAGTGCCAGGTTGCTGGGAGGCTCTTTAGGCTTTTCAATAAGCTTTACTACCCGGTCCTGCCCGTCCAGCACCGCTACGCCGAAGGCGCGGGGGTCGGGCACTTCTTTTAAAAGGATGAGAGCCTCCGGCCGGGAGGAATTGAACTCTTCCACCAGGCCCTTTACACTGTCCTGGATGAGGTTGTCTCCCAGGAACATGAGGAAAGACTCGTCTTGGAGGAACTCCTGCGCCGTTTTTACAGCATGGGCCAGGCCTAGAGGCTGGTCCTGGAGTATGTAGGTAACCTGGGCGCCGAAGGCGCTGCCGTCGCCCACGGCCTGCCTTACGCTTTCCCCTGTTTCAGGGGAAATGATTATGCCTATGTCTTTGATGCCCGCTCCCACCACCTGTTCCAGCACAAAGAAAATGATGGGCCGGTTGGCCACCGGGATGAGCTGCTTGGTGGTGGTGTAGGTCAGGGGCCTAAGTCTTGTCCCTTTGCCGCCGGATAAGATCAAGCTTTTCATGCGCAGGTCTCCTTTGATAAAATGGGACGCGTGCTTTGGTGGATAAGACGGTATCAATTAGTCGTATTGCTGATATTTACCAATTTGAGTGCCTTATAATTTTCTCTGACTTATTTTGCTCTCTTACCTCATTTTACTTTTGCTTTCTCTACCTCCGGTCTCTTTTGCTTTTCTGTTTCTGCTATCCCAGATTCAACCTTGTACATTATTCGTCAAAAAAGGCGCGATTCCTTCTTTGTTACGCGGTTTGCTTTTTAGGTTGCGGGTCCGGCGCGTATGCTGAAGTATCTCGGTACATAGAGTATTACAACCGGAAAAGGAGGCATGGTAGCTTAGGATATATGGCTCCAGAGGAGTTTCACAGAGCGTTTATGTGTAAATTGATGAAAGTCGAATCTTTTGTGGCATAATCTCCATAATTAGGGGGCCAGCCCGAGCCCGGTGACACCCCTCAGCGCTTTATGGGTTCTTCTTATGAAAAAGTGAAATTACTCCATGGCTCGTAACGTTAGCCGCTTTTTGTGGGATACCGACCGCAAGCAAATAATAAACCGCATCTCCAATCACAGTCACGATTCGGCCAAGCAGAATGGCGGCAAGTAAATCGGCCTCACCTACTACAGGATGTAAAATCGCGAAGAGCACCAACTCCCGGACACCAGCACCAGCCGGTGTTCCCGGTGTCAGCAGTCCCGCCAACCAAGCGACCACATATCCGCCGCACATCCCCGGGACAACGGGAACAACAGGTGAACCTGCAGGAACAACAAGATATATGATTGACGCGAAAATTAGCCCCGATAATGCGAGAAACACAGCATACTTGCTCACGGCTCGAGCGACCCAAAGGCTAAACCAGCGATACGCAACACATGCATAAACCGAAACAGAAATAAGAAAGAGAATCAATGCGGACAAGACCGTTATTTTCCCCATAAAAAATGGCAAAGCCAGCAGAGCAAAAAAGCTGCCGGTAATTGAAAGTATACCCAGCTCCCACAATACCGATTTTGCCAGCGGCCAGGCGGGCAATCCCGCCGCAATGCCAATTGCCTGTCGTCCAGCGAGATGAAAGATGTTTCCAGGTACATACTTCGCGAGCTGCGAAAGGCCATGAGCCCGTACAGCCCAACGGGCATCTGCATTCATCCCTAAGTGATTCAATAAGTCGCGCCAGGCAAGCGCTAGTAATAAGTTTGCGGTGCCATAAACCACCGCCAAGCTGAACAAAGCGAGTAACGTACCAGGGTTAAACTTAGAGAGATCTATCTGATTACCGTACTTCGCCAGTTTAACGATAACAAAGACTACACCTAGAGCACCAAGTGCACCCCCTGCTACATGAAGTGACCGTTTCACGAATTCGGGCATCATGGATCAGGCAAGTCGTGGGCGACGGCATAGCAGCATCGTCCACGGAACAGGCGTGCGGACCTCCTCTACCTCGAAATAGCGGGAAACAAACCGTGTGAATTCGCGCTGCGACCAGCGTTGAATATGGCCCGGAGTATTACCGAAACTGCTCAAATACTTACCTCGAAACATATTCATGATGCTCCAAAGGGGCTCGCGCGGCACGCTTACAATAAGATAAGGACTGGCGACCAACTGTAAACGGAGCAAAGCATCGTGAGGCCTTTCCAGGTGTTCCAGCACTTCGCAACAGACAACTAGCTCGGCGGCATCAGACGCCGGGTCCAGATCATAGATGCTACGCACCTTAAAGACGTCAGGAGGAAGTTTTCGCTCAACCGCGTTGGCCCGCGCCAGCTCAATAACCGTTTCTGAGAAGTCGCTGCCGCGCGCCGCAATGCCCTGTTCCAACCAGCGCAATGTCCAGTAACCCTCCCCGCAGCCTACCTCGTAAATGGATGTGGGCTTTACCTTATCGACTAACTCCGTTAAAGCGCACTCAAAGCCTTTCATGAGCCATCGCACAATGGGATTACGTGAACCGTATTTGTCATAACAGTTGCCTACTACCACGCCTTTTTCGGTAAGACCGCCAGAGATTCTCATGAGCAATCCCCCGTTCGTCGGAACAGGGCCAGCTGATTCGTCCCAAAAAGAAAACGCTTATAAATGACAAGCTTTAAGCCGCATTCCTTTCCCAGAGAATCCAAGCGTGTGCGATCAAGAAGAGACCTGTGCTCCTTACTGGCATGGCGGCTGAACAGCCCGACCCTGGCACCGGCAGTATGTATCCAGTGGACTGATGGATGAGGTGTAGTGCAGACAATCCAACTCCCCGGCGCCTTCTTTAGCCGGGCGGCAAGGTCATAAAGAAACGCCGCCGGATCGGGCACATGCTCGATCACGGCCAGGGCAACCACCGTATCAAAGGCCGATTCAGCAGGTGGCAGCACGGATTGAAAACAATGATTAGGATGCAGCTTTCGCGCCTTAGCAAGGGATTGTTCGTCTATGTCAACTCCCAAGTAAAAATCTGGTGCTACCATATCTGCCAGAGCCCCGGCTCCGCAACCCACATCCAGAACTCTGCCCCTTATATACGGCCGGACCGCCTTTAATCGTTGGGAACGCAGGAAGGAGGACAACAGACCCTCTGTACCTTGGTCAGCCACTTTTGCTCTCCCTTTTGGAAAGACTGTTGTTCTCACCCAATACATGCTTTACCGTATAGCGAATATCCTCGAGCAGTTTCCTGTTTGCCGCCAAGAGGTCGGCCAAAAAAGCCACCAGAAAGGTTTGAAATCCCATGCCGAGCAGGACTCCCGCCAGGATCACCGATTGGACGTGCCCCGCTCCCTGCCCCCTGAAGCAGTAATACAGGTAACGCAGTCCCAGCGCAAAGCCCGCGCCGCATAAACTGATACCTATGCTGGCGAAAAAACGAAACGGACGGTAAATGACAAGTATGCGGACGATTGTAACCATAGAGCGATAAATATACGAGGGGATGCTTTTGATGAGCCGGGAGGGGCGCAGGTTCTTATTCACACGAACCGGCACAGACATTATAGCCATGTTTTTCTGTCCCGCCTGAATTATGGTTTCCAGCGTGTAAGTATAGTTGTTGAATACCATTAGGCGCTGCGCCGCGTCCCTACTTATGGCTCGAAAGCCGCTGGGGGCATCCGGTATATTAGTGCGGCTGACAAGGCGCACCACCCAACTTCCCAGCTTTTGCAGCACCTTTTTAATGGCTGAAAAGTGCTCAATAGCATCTATGGGCCGGGCACCTACGACAATATCGGCCTTCCCTTCTAAGATGGGAGCCACCAGGGCGGGGATGTCACCGGCATTATACTGGTTATCTGCATCGGTATTCACAATCACGTCGGCACCGAGGCGCAGGCAAGTTTCCAGGCCTGTCATAAAGGCTCGCGCCAGCCCCTGGTTGCGCGTATGGCGAACAATATGATCTACTCCATGCTCCTTGGCGATTCTTACGGTGTCGTCCCAACTACCATCGTCAATAACCAGCCACTCTACGCTATCAAATCCCGGCACCTTGCGCGGCAGTGCGGCAAGGGTGATGGGGAGTGTTTCGGCCTCGTTAAAGCATGGGATTTGGATGATGAGTTTCATCTCTCGCTCCTCCGGCGAACAGAAACGCGTCATGGCGATGCTGTTTCGACCCGTTCTATGCAGTTCACCCCGGGGTTGATCATTTGAAAGAGTGTGTGCACACTATAGGCATAGGCCATTAATTGGGCACTATGCGCTTGTTTCTTACGTTCACTGGAGCTTACCGGCCGACTCCTATGTAGATCCAGCCCGCTCGCTCGGCCTCTCTAGGGTCAAACAGGTTGCGCCCGTCTAAGAGAACCGGGGTGCACATCATTCCGGCCAAGCGTACCAGGTCCAGTTGACGGTACTGCGGCCAGTCTGTGGCCAGCACCAGGGCCTCGGCACCCGAGGCCAGAGCGTAAGGGTCCTGGAAAAATTCCACTTCCAATTCTTCCAAAGCCCGGCGTGCATTGTCCAGCGCCACCGGGTCATGCACCCGCACGTGGGCACCCCGCTCGGCAAGAATCCTCACTACATCGAGGGCGGGAGAATCGCGCACATCGTCGGTACCGGGCTTGAAGGCCAGGCCCAGCACCCCTACTACTCTGCCCCGCACTCCCTTTAGGGCTTCGTGGAGTTTTTCCACCACCCTGTATCTCTGCCGGAGGTTTACTTCCCGGGAAGCCGCCACAATGGGCATTGCATAGCCGTACTCCTCCCCCATGGCGAGCAGTGCCGCAGTATCCTTAGGAAGGCAGCTGCCTCCCCACCCCAGGCCTGCGGCGAGGAAACGGGACCCGATGCGCGGGTCCAGCCCCATGCCCCGGGCCACTTCCGTGACATCCGCCCCCACTTTTTCGCACAATCCGGCGATTTCGTTTATGAAGCTTATTTTGAGGGCCAGAAAAGCGTTAGAGGCATATTTGATCATTTCCGCGCTGATGGGGTCGGTGCTCATCATGAAAGGAGCCCCATAACCTTCCGGCCGAGGAAGAAAAGGAGGCGGGTCGAAGGTCTGCTCCAATATCCGCTGGTAGAGGCGACGGAGCATGTCCACCCCGTCGGGCGTGTCAGACCCTACTACAATACGGTCGGGGTAAAACATATCGTGCAGGGCCCTGCCTTCCCGGAGGAACTCGGGGTTGGATACGACCAGGACGGTCGTCTTTTCTTCCAAGCTTCTTTCGAACAGTACCCGCCTCACCACCTGGGATACGCGGCGGTTGGTACCTAGGGGTACGGTGGATTTTATCATCAGGCAATAAACCCGCCCTCCCTCGAGGCCCTCCGCTACTTCGCGGGCGGCTGCCTCTACGTACTGCGTATCCGCTTCTCCGTTGGACTTGGACGGCGTGCCTACGGCAATTATAATCACCTCGGCATCTTTTACGACGTCCCGTGCCCGTTGGGTAAAGCTGAGGTTTCTCCCGGCCAAGGCCATCAGCTCTTCTAAGCCTGGCTCATGGATGGGGCTCTTGCCCCTTTGGAGTAGTTCCAACTTGGCAGGGTCTTTGTCCACGCAGGTGATGCGGTGTCCCAAATAGGCAAGAGCCAGACCTGTGGTGAGGCCGACATATCCTGTGCCTATAACTACTACATTCATGGTATTGGTTACCTCTATTCGTCCTACCCCACAATTTTTTTGATAAGAGGGCAAAACTGCATCCCTCGTTAGTGGTGGAGCAGTATTTCTCAGCACTCGTCCTCCTTGTTTCTCGGTAATGCTAATCGTGAAGGTCTGTATAAAATGAATAGCCTTGAACCAAGGCCATTATCACAAGCTGAGCTGCTTGGTGGTGGTGTAGGTCAGGGGCCTAAGTCTTGTCCCTTTGCCGCCGGATAAGATCAAGCCTTTCATGCGCAGAGTCTCCTCGGATAGAATAGGGTGTTTCCCTTTGATGCCGATTGAGTGCAAAGCGATTATAACAGCGGCCTGACAGAACGGGCCGTTTAATCCATTATTTTACAATTCGGGTGCCGTATAATTTTCTCTGATCTTCTTTTGCTTTTGGAACTTCTTCTGCTCTCTTCGCTATGGTTCTTCTTTTACTTTCGCTCTTTTCACCCCGGTGCTCTTTTCCTTTCCCGTTCCTGTTATCCCAGATTCAACCTTTGTGGTATTCGCCAAAAATAGGCGCGATTCCTTCTGGTTTTCGCCGTTTGGCTTTATTTTCTTAAAAGCGGCCTCTCCGACCCCAAAACATGGGGTTGTTCCTAATTATAACATTATAAGAATTCACTCAAAACCATAACCTCTACATAGCCAGATCTTTATGGCCACACTTACGCTTACGCCTAACGCTGCGAGGGCGATGGCTGGGGCAGGACAAAAGCCGCTTAAGGCCCGCAACTTGTGCGCGGGCCTTAAGTTATCCCCAATATTTCCTTCAAGGGCTGGCGCAGCTCGATAGGAATGGTTACGATTTTGGCGCGCTTGCCTTCTATGACCGCTTTGCCCACCATGACCAGACCGTTAGACCAGAGAAAGCCCAGGGGAGATTCGGGCTCTCTTTCTTCCCAGTAAAAGCCGTCTCCCTCCATGGAGCCGAATTTGCGGGTGACGGCATTAAGTCTGCTCCAGCCGCCTTTCTGCAGGAGATATTTCAAGAGTTCCCGGTCTTCTTCGTCCAGGTATTCTTGTACTAGTGTTTCCAGATTCTCGCGGCGGGTGAGGAAGTCTATGAGCTGCTTTTCCCGCTCGCGGCGCACGCGCGCCGGCTTTAGGCCGTTGTTCCGGCAGGCGGCATACAGCCAGTTGGCGGGCATGTTTTTCAGACCCCGGGAAAGAGTGGGATCTGTGGGCAGGGGTTTTTCTTCTATATGGCGCCGCTCGTCCTCGGCATACAGCCCTACCAGGTGGCCGGGGAGGTCTAAGAGGAATTCCTGCGCTTTTATTTGCTCCTCCAGGAGCTTAAGCTTCTCCAGGAATTCTTTAGACAACCCCCTGCGGTCGATCCTGTCCAGGCGGTACCGGGCTTCTTCTATATTGCCCATCTGCAGCATGAGGGCGGCAGAATTGAAAAGCACGGCCGGCTCCTCCGGGGCGAGTTCCTCCAGCATTTGCATTATTTTAAAGGCTTCTTCCAGCTCGTCTTTCTGGCGCAGGAGATTGGCCAGGGCCATCATGGCCCGGGGGTAGAAAGTCCCTTGGTAATATAGGTCCTGGAGCAGTTTTATGGCCTCGTCCACCCGGCCTTTATCCCGCAGTTCGAAAGCCTTTTCCACTACGGCGTCCAGTTCCGCATCCGGCCCCAACACTACGGGGGTCTTTTTGATTTCTACCAGCCGCTCTTCTCCGTCGATGTTCATGCGGACGGGCTCGTTTTCTTTGAGCAGCCCGCGCTCCACGAAGGCCTGGGCCACTCCCATCTTGGCTACCCGGCCGAAGATGGGAGACTCTAGTATCTTCCACCCCAGCTTTTCACCCCATTCCCCGCCGTAAGCCACCAGAGAATAGGCAATTCTGCCCGCCTCCATCGTTTCTCCTTCTTTAAGAATGTAGGTTAACAAGGCCATACGAATGTAGCCGTCCTCCCAGTAGCGCCGCCGCGCTTCCTCATCTGTAGCGGCTTCTTCTAGCATTTTTTCTATTTCTTCCGCTTCATAGGTCCTGTAGCTCATTTCAAAGGGTAAAACCACGCCGCGCTCCACCAGGAAGGCTACCTGCTGCATGGCTTCAAAGAGGTGGTGGACCTCGGCTATGGAAGCCCATAGACCGGCCGCGCGTTTGTACCGGCCCAGGTTGAAACAGGCCACCCCGGCCAGAAATTTGTTTTCCCAGGAAACATGGTAAGGCTCCCAGCGGCGATATAATTCAAATACTTGCCGGTGGTCTTTTAGGTCGGCCGCGGCCTGCATGATGATAACGGTGTATTCGCAGAAGTTGGGAGGGACTTTCTTTAAGGTGTGAAGCATTTCCGACAGACCGGTTTCGAAGCTCTGCACGGCCTGGTTAAGCCGGCGGCGGGCTTCTTCCTCCCGGCCTAAGGAACAGCAAATGCGAGAGGCCAGGGCGTAACTAAAGGGATTGGCCCGCAGGTGTTCGCCTTCGGCGTTTAAAGCGGGCTGGAGTGTTTCCAGGGCTTCTTCAGGCCTCCCGGCCATGAAGAGAGACAGGGCCAGATTGTTGCGGGTGGGTACGGCGTCATCTTCTTTTAGGGCGGCGGCAAAGCTTTGAGCTGCGCCCTGGAAGTCGCCTTTTTTAAGTAATTTTTGGCCTTGTTCTACCAGTCGTTCGGCACTGCTCAAGTTCCTTTTCCTTTCCTGTGGTATTTGGGGAGAAACCGGTCAAAGTAAGGTTTTTATGAGGATTGTTTTCGACAAGAAAGGGGAAAATCCTTCTTCTTGGCTAAACAAAGCAGGTGCCGCCAGTCACCAAAACCCGCATCTCCTGCTTATAAAAGCTTATCCACCGATCTTCAAGCATTTAGCTACCGGGGGCCTTCTCGGCGCCGGCTCCGGAGGCGTTTTCTTCTTCCGGAGAAGGCTCCCCGGATTTCTTAAAGTAATCCCGAACGCCGCCTTCTTTGACCCAGCGGGCAAATTGTTCTCTAACGTAGTTTGCCTCCTCTTCCAGGCCTTGCGCTTGCAGGGCGGCGGCATAGCGCTCCATTGTCTGTTCGTCGAACAGCGCGGTCAAGTCGGCCAACTCTAGATCCGGTGCAAGAGCGAGAGGGAAGCTCTGGAGCAGTTTGGCGATGGACCACAGGTAAAGATTTGAGAGTAGGGTAATGTTTACATTGACGGCGGACAAGGAGACGCTGATATGGAACATGAGGGCTTGCACAGAGCGGGCCAGCTTTTCTTCCAGTCCTTGAGCCAGGTGCCGCTTCAGGTTTTCCATGAGGCTTGGGAGGAAATAAAAGCACTCGCCCTGCTTCCAGAAAATTTCTTCCGGCCGGGGAAAGGCGGCCGCAGCGCCGGTAAAGTTGCCGACCCCAATGGCGAGGGAGGAATATACCCCTCCCAGGAGGGCATAGAGAGGTATGTCTACCGGCAGTTTTCCCGTGACGAGGGCTTGAAGGGCCACACGGGCTTCCGGCCAGACTTCCAGGCAGGTCAAATCGGCCAGCATGGGGTATTTTGTCATTATTTCCTGAAGGGTGTCGTTCGGGGGCTTATTGTCTAAACTCTCGTCCGCAGTTTTATCCGCCTGATTTAAGCTTTGCTCCAGCTCGTTTGTTCCTTGGGCCAGGCCTTTAACCGTTCTCTCCAGAATCGGAATTAAGAACAGGCGGCGGGTATTATCGTTTAGGGCCCAGGTCAGGACGGTAAGCAAGGTTTTAGCTTCGTCTTCGGACCACTCATCTAGGGCCAGGGCGAAGGCTACCCATTCTACAGCGTGGGCCAAAAAATCTTCGTCAATTATGTCGAGCACTTTTTGTAAGAAATGTTGCGTATCCTCCTCGGCATTTTCCGCAGTATCACTTCCAAGGGCCAAATCCGCCTTTAGGAATGAAGCCGCCGGGACGTATAGGTAACGCAGAGATTCTTTCTTTTCCAGCAGGTCTTCAAATTTTTGGGCTGCGGTGATGAAGAAGGCGGATTCTCCCGTTTCCTCTGCTTGCTCTTGTTCTTCCCAGGCGGCCCGGAGGAGCCGGCCTAGGCGGTCTAGGTCGGCGGGGAGGGGCTTGTCGGACCATTGCACGCCGTATAAATACCCCAGGGTCGGCAGGAGATCTTTGCCCCCCATACCGGGCGGATATGTATGACCTACTGCTTGCTTTAAAATGCGCGTTGTCTCTTCTACTTTCCCGAGGCAGCATTTTTTATACTTGCGGCCGCTGCCGCAAGGGCATGCGTCGTTACGCTCTACGTGATAAAGGCGCAATGATTTCACTCCTTGCGGATCTGTTTTTAGGGATTTTTAGGTAAGGGGTTGCGCTTTACTTTTTTCGAACGTGGTTAATTTCCTTGCAAGATGTGCCCGGCTTAAAAGAAAGACTTAGCCATCTTGGAGCTTGGGAGCGGGTTAAAAGCTGCCCTGCCCGCAAGCGGCGGCTCATTGCCAGATCTTTATGGCCACACTTACACTTACGCCTAACGCTGCAAGGGCGATGGCTATAGTAGCCCATACCAGCCCCCTTATCTCCTGACGGAAAGTCCTTATCTCTTCCCTTATGCCGCTTTCCGAGGCCTTGATCTCCTGCCTCAACTGGGTCTCCATGGTTTTCATATCCTGCCTTAGCTGAGACTCTATAGACTTCATTTCCTGTCGCAATTGAGTCTCCATAGTCTTTATTTCCTGCCGAAGTTGAGACTCCATGGACTTCATTTCCTGGTGTAGCTGGGATTCCATACTCTCCATTTCCTGCCGGAGCTGGCTCTCCATATCTTTTATTTCTTGCCGGAGTTGGCTCTCCATATTTTTTATTTCCTGCCGGAGCTGGGTTATATTTTCCTCTAGGTCTTTACGCAATTCCCGGATCTCGGCCCGCAGGTCCCTTATCTCGCCCTGGACCCAGCTCCCCAAGAAAAACATCTGCCCCTCCCGGCGAAACTGTTCTTCTTCTGAAGCGGCAATCTCCTTTCGGACTTCCTCCATGGCTTTCACCTGCCTTCCAGTTCCAGTATAGCACCGGGCTAAACAAAAGCAACCCGGTTTTTTCCCAATTGTTTTCCGGGGTTTTCTTCTAAAGTTTTTTCAGTAAAAAGGGTGAGAGGGAAGCTCTGGAGCAGCCTTACGATAAATCATTAGGTAAAGGTTTGAGAGCAAGGTGACATCGATAGTGACGGCTGAATACTTGACTTCAACGTTCCTTCTTCTTACTATAGCAGTAAGATATTTTTCAAAAAGAGGGTGTTATGTATAATGATTACTAGACTCTCCTCTAAGGGACAAATAGTACTTCCTAAAAATATCAGAGAGCAACTTGCTTTAAAAGAAGGAGCAGAGCTCAAGGTGGAGGTAATTAAAGGCAAAATAGTTCTCGAACCTGTTGTGGACAAAATGGAACCAGGATGGCGTCGCTGGAAAGGCATCCTCAAAGGAAGCAAAGTCCTAGAAGAGCACCTGGCAGAACACGCTATCGAGGTGGAGCAAGAGTGATAAAGGTATTTGACGCTTATGCGGTATTGTGCTGGCTACAAGAAGAACCGGGTGCCAACTACGTTAATAATCTAATGGCTAAAGCCGAACAAAAAGCCCTAGAGATACTAATTTCGCCTATTAACATAGGTGAGATCTATTACTGCCTGGTAAAGAGCGGTTACAATCACCTGGCAGCTTCTTTTTTGTCAGATGTTAAGAAAAGGAAGTTCCCTTGGAGAATAGCACCTGTTAGTAATGGCCGGGTCTGGCACGCAGCAAGACTAAAAGCCCAATATAGGATTTCCTATGCCGATGCTTTTGCCGTTGGGTTAGCTAAAGAAACAGGTGGTGAAATTGTTACCCGTGACCCAGAAATTATAGAAGCCAGCAGAGGGGGCGGTTTTATTGTGGACGTAATTCCTGTGGAATGATTTTTGAGCTTTCTACAGCAAATCCCCTGGTGAGTTAGTCTCTTGCATTTTCATGAGTATCTGTTATACTTATTGAATTATAAACCATGTCGGCTTTCTTTTGTTTCCGCCGCCGGGGATCGTCACCTGCTTTCTAGTTCCAGTATAGAGCACCGGGCTAAACAAAAGCAATAAATTTTCGAGGCGTAACCACCACGGTGAGGGGCCTCTGAACGCCCCCGGTTGGATTTTAATGGGCTATGCCGAACAAAGCTTTTACGTCGCTTTCACCGGTCACCTCAAATATCTTCTCCGCCAGCTCATCCAGCTCTTTCAAGGAGAGGGCCTTGATTTTCTCCTCTACCCCGAAAATAGTACTCGGCTATCTTCATCCTTCTGCTGGTGCTGCCATGGCGGCATGAATGTCTTATGGGAAAACAACGATGGTCCGGCGCAAATCCCTTTGGGATGGGGAAAAACTTGAAAAATTTCCCTACTTGGATTAAGCTGGTTATGCAATGAGGGTAAATAGGAGAAGAGGGAAATATGGAAAAGCGTAAGAAGCATTTTGTGGCCCCGGAGCAGAAACAGGTAATGGTAGACCAGGTAAAGAAGCAAGTTGAACGGAGGCGAGAGGTACTCTTTGCCATTCTGCATGGTTCATTTTTGCTGGAAAGTAAAAATTTCCAGTACAATTTTGGCCTTGAATTCCGCCGGACTCCCTGCCCCGGCGAGCAAACTGGGTCCTGCAGGGCGGCGGCATAGCGGTCCATTGTCTGTTAGTCGAACAGCGCGGTCAAGTCGGCTAACTCTGTGTCCTACAAATCGGGGGAGGGGTCACACCATGACCAGAGCGTTAGACCAGAGAAAGCCCAGGGGAGATTCGGGCTCTTTCTCTTCCCAGTAAAAGCCGTCTCCCTCCAGGGAGCCAAATTTAAAGAGCCTAACGTCAAGGGGGCAGCAGTGGACGCGGGGTTAGAAAATGCTGTCACCATATAATTTGTACCGGATACTTCCTTATCGCTGCATCGCCGGTCAATATGGGAAGATCTTCTACCTGGGCTTGAGCAACTAATAGCCGATCAAACGGATCGCGGTGATGCGCCGGAAGATTATATACGTGCAAAGCATGGCTTAGCCTTACCGGGAGAGGCGTAATATCGTTTTGGGCAAGCTGTTCCATGATAAAGCCTTCTAAATCATCTGGCACGGAAAGTTTCCCAAGCTTAGCCTTAATGGCTATTTCCCATCCGCTGGCCGCACTGAAGAAAAGGGTATTTTCACCATCGCTGATAATTTCTCGGGCTCGCTCAGTCAGCCTCGGGTCGTCGGTTATCCACCACAGAAACACATGGGTGTCAAGCAAAGCCTTCATTGTTCAAATGCCTCCAGGATGTCCTCAGGAAGAGCCGCATCGAAATCGGGTGCCACCATAATTTTCCCTTTGGCACTGCCGGCAATTCTAATTCCCTGCTTTTGCGTCACGGGGACTAGGCGGGCTACAGGCACTCCTGCTTTAGCGATGATTACTTCTTCTCCTTCTTTTACCCAGGTCAGGATTTTAGAAAAATGTGTCTTGGCTTCGTGAATATTTACTTGTAAAGCCAATCGGATCACCCCCTGCAATCTATATTAGACTAAGCTTGTAGACTAAGTCAAGCCTGAACGGGAGATAGACGTCTGCCCGTGCCCTGTCCAGAGCGAGATTCCGTCTTTCTCCCTCGGCCTGCCGCTTGTTCTCGGTTAGCTGCCCGGGTCCTTCTCGGCGCCGGCTGCGGAGGCGTTTTCTTCTTCCGGAGAAGGCTCCCCGGATTTCTTAAAGTAATCCCGAACGCCGCCTTCTTTGACCCAGCGGGCAAATTGTTCTCTAACGTAGTTTGCCTCCTCTTCCAGGCCTTGCGCTTGCAGGGCGGCGGCATAGCGCTCCATTGTCTGTTCGTCGAACAGCGCGGTCAAGTCGGCCAACTCTAGATCCGGTGCAAGAGCGAGAGGGAAGCTCTGGAGCAGTTTGGCGATGGACCACAGGTAAAGATTTGAGAGTAGGGTAATGTTTACATTGACGGCGGACAAGGAGACGCTGATATGGAACATGAGGGCTTGCACAGAGCGGGCCAGCTTTTCTTCCAGTCCTTGAGCCAGGTGCCGCTTCAGGTTTTCCATGAGGCTTTGGAGGAAATAGACGCTCTCGCCCTGCTTCCAGAAAATTTCTTCCGGCCGGGGGAAGGCGGCCGCAGCACCGGTAAAGTTGCCGACCCCAATGGCGAGGGAGGAATATACCCCTTTGTAAGAGTGGAAGCTTAACGTCAAGGGGGTAGCAGTGGATGCAGGGTTAGAAAAACTGCCTTATCGCTGCCTCGCCGGTCAATATGGAAAGATTTTCTACCCGGGCTTGAGCAACCAATAGCCGCTCAAACGGATCGCGGTGATGCGCCGGAAACTGAGTTTTGTATTTTCGTGGGTATCTGTTATACTTATTGTAATACAAAAGCTTAGAAAGTACATAGGTGCGGGAGATACAATCGAAGAGGCCATATAAGAATGGCCTAGGATGCAGGATGCTGGTGGTTAAAGATGTGGTGTCGGAAGTAGGCAGTCAAGAACAATAGTGAGGGGTGTGATTATATCCTCATGCGGCCCAGAGGCGAGTTAAAACCCCCAATATCCATAATTGCCGGCTACCTGGAGCAGCGTAAGGATATAGCCGCTGCTTACCTTTTCGGGTCGCAGGCTCGCGGTACCGGCCGAGAAAACAGTGATATTGATGTGGCGGTATTATTTTACCGCCTGGAGGATAAATTGGCCCGTTTCGATCGCCGGTTGGAGATGATTATTGACCTGGAACGAATGGTGGGGAGGAAAGTGGATGTAGTAGACATGGAAGAGGCGCCTTTGTTGCTCAGGCACCAGATCTTAAGAGACGGTATTTTGTTAGTAGATAAGGAGCCGGGTTATCGGATATCCTTCGAGGTTAAGTCGCGGCGCACTTATTTCGATCTCCGGCCGTTGTTAGAAAACAGGAGCCGGCAAATGATAGTCAGGGCCCTGGGAGGCAGCTGAAATGACGGATACTGAAGTCCTACGGGAGCGTCTTGCTCTTCTGGCCGAATATATAGCCGATTTGGAAGCCGAAAGGGATATAAGTTTGCAGGATTTTATGCGGGAAAAATGCATCCGGCGGTATATTGAAAGAACCCTTCACCTGGCGGTGGAAAGCTGCCTGGACATAGCCGGCCATATTATCTCTGCCGAAGGATTAAGAGAGCCTATAGATAATAAAGATATTTTTGTAGTTCTAGGTGAAGCGGGATACTTATCGGATAGTTTAGTCAAGAAGCTGGTGAAAATGGCCCAGTTTCGCAATATTATTGTGCATGACTATGCCCGCCTTGATCCCGAGATCGTTTGGGGGATTTTAAAGCGGGATGTGGAAGACTTAAAAGTATTTATGAAAGAAATTAGAGCACGCTTTGGGGTGTAGGAACCGTCCAGATTCAAGATAAGAAGTCGTTAAAAAGGTTCTGAATAGAGGCTGGCAGTCAAAATACCAGCGCCCGGTTTCCTCCAGAAAGGTATACTGGGCCACTTCGTTTTTGCTCACCAGCACCTCACCGCGGGTGGCATGGTAGCGGGTGTCGGTAGACGCTTATCTTGGATATGGCTAGCGGGGGCTTCCTTGGCCAGCCGGGCGGCAAGATGATTACATATGCCCAGGAAAAACCGGGAGGGGCCTCTGGACGCCCGGCCAGATTTTAATGGGCTATGCCGAGCAGGGCTTTCACGTCGCTTTCGTCGGACACCTCAAATATCTTCTCCGCCAGCTCGTCAAGCTCTGCCAAGGAGAGAGCCTTGATTTTCTCCTCTACCTCAGAAGAAACAAAACCTAAACGCTTCTTTAACTGCCTTAGCAGAATTTCCCTCCGGCCCTCCTCCAGGCCCACTTTACGTCCTTGCTCTAAGCCTTGCTGTATTCCCTGCTGTATCCCTTGCTGCAACCCTTCTTGCCATCCCTTTATGTGCCACGAAGTCCTGAGTTCCATTACCTTCGCCACCTCCTCGGGACTTAATTCCTTATGTAGCATCTCCTCCACTTCTCTCTCCTCTTCCGGGCTTAATCCCAGGTAAGTGTCAAATATGGCGGTTATGAGCCCCAGCTTGGCCGGGTCTAACTGCATCCTGGTCACCATGCGGGTAAACTCTACCTTTAACCGCCGCCTCTCCTTAGGGCTGTAGTCCATATTGCTAAGAAGCGCGGCCGCCACCGGATTGTCGCTCTTTAGGTACTCCCTCCAGGAGAGCTTCTTTAGCTGCACTTTGTAAAACTTGAACTCCAGTACCTTAAGAAAAGAGAAGGCTACTTCGTGTTTGTCCGGCTCTTCGGTTTTACTGTCGTAGGAGAAGACGGCTATGGGCAATATTTTCTTCTGGTGCTTTTCGTATAGCCGGCTAAAGTAGATAAACATGCGCCGGGCAAAGTCGGGTTCTTTGTAGGCCTGGGGCTCTACATGGATAAGCACATAGCCCTCTTCCCCTTTTATTTTAACACGGGCGAGAATATCTACATAGTGTTTTTCTCCGGCGGT
The DNA here is from genome assembly GCA_049701195.1 of Neomoorellaceae bacterium. Classification (GTDB taxonomy): domain Bacteria; phylum Bacillota; class DSM-521; order Neomoorellales; family Neomoorellaceae; genus JBNATU01. The sequence goes on along the minus strand of JBNATU010000001.1, from coordinate 179,211 downwards.
GATGTCGGTGATGATCTCCTGGGTTAAGAAGGTGAGGTCGGAATAATCGATTAGGGCATGGGCTTGGGGGAAGAAGAGCTCCATGAATTCTTTAAAGAAGTTGGTGATGAGCTCTTTGAATATGGCGTCGTGGTCTACGGGCATTTCCGGTTTCTCCTGTTTTTTCTTTAGTTTACTCCATTTTACTTTGGGTGTAAAGTTAGGTGTAAAGCTTGGGCAAGGGGCTAATACCTGGCGGTGGAAAGCTGCCTGGACATAGCCAGCCATATTATGCCCGCCTTGACCCCGAGATCGTTTGGGAGATTTTAAAGCGGGATGTCGAGCACGCTTCCCTCGGCTAGCGCCTGCTGGATGAAAGGCCGGTCGTTCCAGTATGGCATAGGCTAAAACGTTAATGCTGTATCTCCTTTAGAAAGTCTTTAAAAAGAATAGCTGCTTTATCCTTTAATTCCGGTTCCAAGATTTGAAGACCGGCGACCTCTTGCGGAAATATTCTCTCTATTTTTTCCCATCGAAGCGCCAGTAACTCTATCCTTGTACTCAACAGGGAAGCATACTCCAGTAGATGCTCTTTCCTTCTTTCGTATACTACGGCAACGTCTATTATATCCCTCGCCTTTAAGCTCTCGGCCCTGTAAAAAAGCTTCTTAAGTACAATTTCTTCCGGCGTCTCCACCCGTATGTTTTTCCCTTCGAACCGCTCTACTAGGAAATAATTTACGGTAAGATGAGGCGCTATTATAAAATCCACGTCTCCTACCGGAAACTTGAGCTTAAGGAAGTTTGAGCTTTCTACGTAATCGTGCGTCATATCTTGGGCAGTACGGTTTAATCGAGGGCTAAGAAGAGTGAGATATTGGGCATCGGTCAGGAATACGTCTATATCTCGGCTTTCCCGGTGCCGGAAATAAAAGGCAAGGGCGGTACCCCCGCCCCAGGTCCATTCCTCTGCCGGGATGTTTGAGCTTTCAAGAATATAAACGGCCCTCATCAAAAGTTCTTCCCACATATTCTAGCATCTCCTCAAGTTCTCTATTACGATAAAATGCCTGGACGTAGGTTTTGTAATATTCCAGCAGGGTAGCCTCCGGGATATTATGCTTAGTTATAAATTTGGCTATATCCTGAAGGGGCACATCGGTGAAAAAGTTGAACACCTGCACCATATATTTTTCGCTGAACTCCATATTTTTTAACATCCGGGCCAACTTTTCTTCGGGCAAATAATCTACTGTTTGGGCATTAATGGTGGCTTCGATCATATTTATCACCTTAGTTATCACCTTTTTCATTGTAACACCTGTTTATGGAAAAAACAACGATGGTCCGGCGCAAATCCCTTTCAGGCTATAAGTGCATCCCTTCCCTAAGTACTCGATCCACCAATGAAGACACTGCTCCCTCCATCAGAACCAAGCTTACAGGAAAAGGTGCGGCGATTTCCTCCGCTTCTGACACGGCTCGCCAGTAATTGGCCCGGGAAGGAAAGCCTTCAACCAGGAGGTCTATATCAGAGCGGGGAGAAAAGTGTTTTCCCCAAACCAGAGAACCAAAGAGATAGACGTTTTTCACTCTGTAACGTTCCTTCAAATGCCTGGCTACTGCCCGTGCCCTGTCCAGAGCGAGGTTCCGTCTTTCTCCCTCGGCCTGCCGCTTGTTCTGGGCACGGCACTTCCAGCTCTGCCTTATGGCAGCCCAATCGGTACTGTATTCAGTTCCCCCCGACCCAAGTTCTCGATTCATACTTTGTGTATGCCTCCGCTGGGTAATATGTCATGTTTCCTCTGGAGGGGCACATCAGTGAAAAAGTTGAACACGTAACATCCGGGCCAACTTCTCTTCGGGCAAATAATCTACTGTTTGGGCATTAATGGTGGCTTCGATCATGGTTACCACCTTATTTATCACCTTTTTCATTGTAACACCTATTTATGGAAAAAACAACGATGGTCCGGCGCATATCCCTTTGCAAGCTATAATGGTCGAGGAGAGGTATGCTCTGGACATGGACCGCTATGGCTAAAGTCTTTACGGTTACAGTGGAGGTAATCATTCCGCCGGTAGCATTCCGCTGACAGCATGGAAGCAAGCGGGTCAAGCTTTCCTCATAAGTTGCCCATAGTGCTGCTCGTTTCCCGTAGCGCTGCTCCTGCTAAGCCGGTGGCCGTTGCGGCTGCCGGTTACTCTTGCGTCATGGACTTCTGCCTTGTAAACTTCTGCTCCATGAACTCCAAGATCTCCTTCTCCCGGGCTGCGCCTTCCATAGGACCTTTCCTGGTCACACTTAGAGCTCCGGCCGCGTTGGCCAGGGTCAGAGCTTCGGGAAGACTGCGGCCTTTGGCCAGGCTGGCGATAAACGCCCCGTCAAAACAATCGCCTGCGCCGGTGGGGTCTACTTCTTCCACTTTGACCGGACCAACCCGGTGAAATTCTGAGCCGTGGTAAAGCTCGGCTCCGTCCCGGCCTTTTTTTATGACGATTACCGAGGCCCCCTGCTTTTGCATAATCTGCACGGCCTTGTCCAGGCGGTCCTGACCGGTTATAGCCAAGGCCTCTTCTTCCCCGGATAAGAGAATATCGCAAGAGGAAAGCACCTGGTCATATATCATTTTCATGGTGTCATAACCCAACAGTTCTTTCCGCACGTTGGGATCAAAACTGATCTTTACGCCATTCCGGCGGGCGACCCTCAGGGATTGGAGAATAGCCTGCTGCATACTGGCGCTGGCTAACAGGGAGCACCCCATTATATGCAGGAAGCGGGCGCCGGCTATATACTCCTCCTTCACCTCCTCCGGTCCCAATTGGCCGGCGGCCGAATGGGTGAAATGAAAGATGAACTTTCTTCCGCCGCCCGGCAAATAGGTGACAAAGGCCGTTCCGGTAGTAAAGGCAGGGGTCACGATTATCTGGCTGGTGTCCACGCCATCGGCTTTAAGTCTATTAATGTTCAGAGTACCGAATTCATCCGCCCCTACCTTACCGATTATCCCCGCGCTCACTCCCAGGCGGGCCACCTGGTCGATGAAAATGGCCGGAGCGCCGCTGGGAAAAGGCCCCAAAAGTTCGCCCGGCGAAAGGAAATCCTGTCCCACGTGCTTGGCCATCACTTCCACCAGTATCTCCCCCACGGTCACCACATCGGGCATGCCTTTCCGCCTCCTTAGCTGCGCCTTCTTTGATTCAGTTTGTCAATCATAACGGCTACCAAAATAATCAATCCCATGGTGATAGACTGCCAGTAAGAGGACATTTTCATAAGGCTCAGGCTGTTATTGACGACACCGATGGTGAGAATGCCGATCAGTGTCTTGGGTATACTTCCTCTTCCGCCCGAAAGGCTCGTTCCACCCAATACCACTGCGGCAATGGCGTTGAGCTCGTAGCCGCTGGCCGCGGCGGGTTGGCCGCTGGCCAGCCGGGAAGCCAGGCATACTCCGGCCAGGGCCGAAAGGATCCCGCTTATAACGTAAACGGCCAGCTTCACCCGGGCCACATTGATGCCGCATAGCCTGGCCACTTCTTCGTTGCTGCCTATGGCGTATACATACCGTCCAAAGCAAGTGCGCGACAGCACTATGTGGGCCGCGGCCAGCACTCCCACCATGATAAGGACTATCATGGGCACGGGCCCGATATATCCTTGCCCGATGAAACCGAAGGCCTCGGGCAGTTCAAAAATGGGCCGGCTTTGGGTGTAGACAAAGGCCAGGCCGCGAGCTATAGACAGCATGGCCAGGGTGGCAATGAACGGCTCCACACTGCACCGGGCGATCACCAGTCCGGATAGCCCGCCGCACAGCAGGCCGACCCCCAGGACTACTCCTATGATTAACAAATATATCCCGGCGGCTCCGGGGTGCAGGTGCTTTATCAGCGCGGTAACCACAATACCGGCCAGGGCTGCCACCGACCCCACGGAAAGGTCGATGCCGCCGGAGATGATTACAAAGGTCATGCCCGTAGCAATAAGAGCGTTGATGGCGATCTGTATAAGCACGTTGATTAAGTTTTGCGGTGTGAGGAAAGTGGGAATCAAAATAGATACTATAAGGCAGAGGGCCAGGAACACCAACACAAAACTGTATTCCCGCACCATATAGTTGAGCATACCCCTGCCGGACTTAAAAGCCTGCGACGGCAGGGAAGTACGGTTCAGGGACATCGTCCAGCCTACTCTCCTTCCGGCTAAAATTTAGGCTCCGCAGGCCAACCTCATAATCTTCTCTTCGCCGGCTTCCTCCCGCGTCAGCACGGCCCTTACCCGCCCCTCATGCATGACCACTACTCTATCGCTCATGCCCAGAATCTCGGGCAATTCCGAGGAAACCATAAGGATGCTGCCGCCCTGTTGCACGTAGGCATTCATCAGGTTGTAGATCTCCGCCTTGGCGTTGACGTCTATGCCCCTGGTGGGCTCGTCCAGGAGGAGGATCTTGGAGGAGGCGGCCAGCCATTTGGCCAAAACTACTTTTTGCTGGTTGCCGCCGCTGAGGTAGCGCGTCAGGGCATTCAGGGAAGGGGTGCGGACCTTCATTTTTTGCACATACTCGCGGGCGAGGTTGTTTTCCCACTGGTGATCCACAAAACCCTTGGAGGCCTGGAGGCGGAAATTGGGCAGAGCAATATTAAACTTGACCGACTGGTCTAAAATAATCCCTTGAGTTCTTCTATCTTCAGGGACAAACCCCAGGCCGTGATCAATGGCTTCGCGTGGGGAATGGAAGAGGCAGGGCTGCCCGTAGAGATAGACCCGGCCGCTTTGGGGCTTCTTAACCCCAAAAATACCCCGAAGGACCTCTGTGCGTCCGGCGCCCACCAGCCCCGCTATACCCACAATTTCCCCGGCCCGCACATCGAAGGTAACGCCGTAATAGTGAGGAGGATCGGTGAGATCTTCTACGCGCAGGACCACTTCGCCCGGTCGGCGGCCTGCCCGGTCAAAGTAGTCTTTGATTTCCCGGCCCACCATTAGAGAAACCAGGGCCGTTTCCGTTACCCGGTCCGCCGGCAGGGTAGCTACCAGTCTGCCGTCGCGCAGGACGGTGATCCGATCGGCCAGACGGATTATTTCGCCTAGCCGGTGAGATATATAAAGTACTGCTACGCCTTCCTCCCTAAGGCGCTCTATGATGGTAAACAGCCGCTCCGCCTCCTTCTCAGAGAGCGAAGAGGTGGGCTCGTCCATGATGACCAATGAGGCGTTGTGTAATAGAGCACGAGCAATTTCCACCAGTTGCCTCTGAGCTACATTCAAGTCGCGCACCTTTTGCTTTAGATCGAAATCGGCGTCCATTACGCGGCATACCGCCTCGTAGGCTTCCGCCTGCATACGCGACTCGTGGAGGAACCCGCAGCGGCCGGTGTACTCCCGCCCTAAAAAGATGTTCGCTGCTATGCTCAGATCAGGGATCAGGCTCAATTCCTGGTGAATAATACTTATACCCCGCTCTTGCGCTTCGCGGGGGGTCCGAAAATCGACCGGCTCACCGTTAAACTTTATAGTGCCGCTGTCCCTGGTATAAACGCCGGAGAGTATCTTGACCAGCGTGGATTTCCCGGCTCCGTTTTCCCCCAGAAGGGCGTGTACTTCACCGCGATAGATATCCAGATTAATATTGTCCAGCACTTTAATGCCCTGGAAGGCTTTGCTTATTCCCCGCAGCTCTACCAAGGGTTTCTTGCCCTGCAGCATCTTCAGCCACCTATTTTCAGTTTATTTTAAGTTGGGGAGTTCAGGGGGAGAGAACCTTTCTCCTCCCCCCTCTTCCCCCAGATAGTCCCTTAATCTCCACGGCCCGTGGAGAAGGCGTTGGCCCTCATGGGCGTCTCCCCCGAAACTCGCCTGGCTCTTAAAAATTACTTTACGTTGCTGGCGTCAATAATGCTGGGCGGAATGAGTACCTCCTTGGGTACCGTCTTGCCGTTGAAGTAATCTCCGATAAGCTCGATAACCTTGGCGCCGATCTGCTCCGGATGCTGGGCTACGTCGGCCACCCACAGCCCTTTTTGTTTGATGGCCTCGATGGCTTCAGGATTCCCGTCGAAGCCCACCACTTTTACCTGGCGCCCGGCGGCCTTAATGGTGGAAACCGCCGCTACTGCGGCCGGGTCGCCGACGGCAAATATGGCATCGAGCTGGGGATATTTCAGCAAGAAATCCTGGGTGATATTGGCCGCCTTTTCGGCATTACCGGAGTAGCTCTGGACATCTACCAGCTTTATTTCGGGATAGGCGGCCAGGGCTTCTTTGAAGCCTTTCTCGCGGTCCACGCAGCTGGATACCTCAGAGTAGGTGATCACCGCCACCTGGCCCTTACCCTTCAGCACGTTCTCGGCAATGTATTTGCCTGCCAGCTTGCCTCCGGCGTAGTTATCCGTGGCTACGTGGGAGACCACATCGCCCTGGGCCCGGATGTCGATGGTAAACACCGGAATATTGGCTTTCTTGGCCAGATCTACCGCGGGGGCAATCCCGGCCGTGGTAGTGGGGGCCAGTACTATGGCGTCCACCTTCTGGGTGATGAAGTCCTGCACTTGAGACATTTGCTTGTTGCTGTCCATGCTGGCATCCATAATGATGGGTTTGAACTTCAGTTCCTCAGCCTTTTTCTTCAGGGATTCTTCTATCAGGTTATAAAACACGTGCTCCCGGGTCAACAGGCTTACCCCGACGACCTTCTCTTGGCCGGCCTGGCCGGTGGAACTCTCGGCCGGCTTGTTCTGCGATTGGGGTTCCGCAGACTGTTTGCCGCCGCAGCCCGCCAGGGCGCCCAACATTACGGCAACCACTATCAGGATCCCTAAAGTTCTTAATAAGGTTTTGGTTTTAAACATCGTGCTCACTCCTTAAGCAACCTCCTTACAAGATTTCGACTTTATTTTCTTGGTATAAGGAGCAGAAGCATCCAAATTATATATCTTCATCCCACCTCCCTTAAGGGGTATCCGGCCCTGGGCCGGTTTACTTATGACCGTAGCGGCTCCAACTATAGCTGCTCCATCGGTCTAAGGGAACAAGGTTCGGGTTCATACAGGCTCGATAGTCACCCCGGCCAGCAGGCTCCCTACCTGGTTTACGTCGCACTGTGCCGTGCCCAAGGTCGTGGCGCTGGCGCTGGCCACCGCCGTGGCCCATCTGGCCGCTTCTCTCACCCCCTCCCCCCGGCTTAAAGCCACCGCAAAACCCGCTACAAAGGCGTCTCCGCATCCTACGGTATTGGCTACCTGAACCCGGGGAGGAACCACTTTAAAAAACTCCTTACCGGCGCCGATTAGGGCTCCCTCTCCTCCCAGGGAAAGCACGGCCACTTCAATACCGCTGGCCAGCAATTCTTTTACAAAGCCCCGGCGGGCGTCTCTGCTTTTCAGGGGCCTGCCGGCCAGACTCTCGGCTTCCTGCAGGTTGGGTTTAACCATGTACGGCCTGGCCTTCAATCCTTCCTCCAAAGCCGCCCCGCTGGTATCCAGGATGGTCTTGCTCCCTTCTCTGCGTATCACCTCGATGAGCCGGGCATAGTAGTCGTCCGGAAGACCCGGGACCAAGCTGCCGGAAATTACCACCACCCGGCTGCGGCGGGCCAGCTCTTGGATTTTATCCTTGAGCTTTTCCGCCTCCTCCGGGGTTACCTCCGGGCCCGGCTCCAGCAGTTCGGTCTGGCTCTTGCCTACCGGATCTAAAATATTGAGACAGATACGGGATTCGCCTTTTATGGCTACGAATTCCCCCGGAATCCCTTCGGCTTCCAGGCTGTCGGCAATAAATCTGCCGCTGTGGCCTCCTACAAAGCCGGTGGCTACCACTTCTTCCCCCAGGGCTTTTACTACCCGGGCCACGTTAAGGCCTTTGCCTCCGGCCTGGGCCAGGACCTGCTTTACCCGAAATACGGCGTTCAAGCGGAAATTTTCTACTATATACGTCTTATCGATAGCTGCATTTATGGTTATGGTGGTGATCATCGGAGGCTATTCACCCGCCAGGCGCCTTTTGAGGAGCTCGATCACCGGTACGGGCGTGGGGTCCAGACCTCGGGCCAGGGCCAGGTAGAGGCTCACCCAGTCGCCCAGATAGATCAGCGAAAAGAGGCGGGCCAGGCGCGAACGGCCCTGAGAATATACCTCCCTCACCCCGGCCGCCCGGTGGCGCAGCAGGTCCCGGGAGAGGTCCAGCCGCCGGCGGATTTGGGCGCCGTCCTCGGCGTCCCTTAGAAACACGAAATAGAAATGCCTTAAATAACTGGTGGGTGCCTCCCATCCCGCAGCTTCATCGTGGTGCAGAGCGGGCAGAACATTGTACCAGGCAAGGAGCTTGCTGTTTTCGCCCATCTGGTTTTTCCAGCGACAGGCTACAGCCTCCGTCAGGGGCAGGGTGCCGTAGATCACCGGAATATAGCCGTCCATCTCCAGGGCTATAGTTTTGGCCGGGTTATCGCGGGCAGGGACCTCCGGGCCGTACCGGCCGGTGAGTTGCCTTAGGAGACCTGCGGCCTCCTCCACTTCAGAAGTTTTGTCCTCCACCAGCCCCAGCTTCTGCACCAGCCCTAAAAGGGGAAGGAAAATGTAGCCCAGAGCGAGGCGGGGCATCATACCACCGGGAATCACCACCAGGGGGTGACCGTTTTCCCGGGCCCTATCCCGCAGTTTCCCGCCCGCCGTAATGACGGCCAGGGGGACTCCCGCAGCGCAGGCCTGCTCATAGGAGGCGAGTATTTCCTCCGTGTTGCCGGAGTGGCTCACGGCTACCACCAGGGTATGCCGGTCCACCCAGGCGGGTATATGGTAGCCCTGGTTTAAGGACACCGGTACGGGCAGCTCATCGAATAAATAAGATTTGAGCAAATGGACGCTGGCGGCTGAACCGCCGCCCGTGGCCAGGACCAAGATCTGCCGGATCTCCCCCGAGGGCAGGCCGCCCCATTTTTGAGCCAGTTCCCACCCTGCTTCCAACTGCCGGGGATAGTTCGCCGTGTGTTCTAAGGCCCCGGCGCTATCCAATTGCCGGAGCGTGAGCAGGTCATCTAGATCTACATACCTTATGTCCGCAGCCATTATGCCAGCAGCTCCTCCGTTCTTAGTAGGCCCATCGTCAGGGGTAGATGGGGCTTTATGGCCGGCGCGACCCGGCCGGACCCGCGGGCCGGACACACCCCCCTTTGCCGGTGCGGCCTGCCGGCCCCGAGCTCCCGAGCCCCTGCTGCCGTCAGGCGGATTCCTTTTTGCCGGTGCGGCCTGCTGCGCCGTAAAGGCGGAGCTTGGCCAAAACAAATTCTTTCACTCTCCGCCGCGGCAGCTCCATATAGCGCCTGGGATCTATTTCCCCGGGGTCGGCCCCCAGGCTTTCCCGCAGGGCTTGGGCGAAAATAATTTTCACGTCGGTGGCGATGTTGATCTTACTTATACCCCGGGCTATACATTTTAATAAGTCGTCATCCGGCAATCCCGAGGCGCCGTGGAGCACGAGGGGTATCTTCACCGCAGCGGCTATGGCTTCCAGCCGCTCGAAATCCAGTCCGGGCGCGGCCTGGTAGACACCGTGAGCGTTGCCGATGGCTACCGCCAGGGAGTCCACCCCGGTGGCCGCTACAAAAGCGGCAGCTTCCGCCGGGTCGGTATAGGACGCCTCCCCGTCCTGTGCGGCTCTTCCTTCTTCCCGTCCGCGGATGCGCCCCAGCTCCGCCTCCACAGCTACCCCTCTGGGGTGCGCGAGGGCGACCGCCGCGCGGGTATATTTTATGTTTTCTTCCAGGGGCAGGTGGGAGCCGTCGAACATGACCGACGTAAACCCGGCCGCTATACATTCCTGGATAACCTTTAAATCCGAAGCGTGGTCCAGATGCAGGGCCACCGGAATCTCGCTGCGCCCGGCGGCCGCCCGGGCCATGCTCGCCAGGTAATCGGCCCCCACATATTTTACGGTGCCGGGCGTGGCCTGCAAGATTACCGGAGCCCCGGCCTCGGCAGCTGCCTCCACTACCGCCTGTAGGGTCTCTAAATTGTGGATGTTGAAGGCTCCCAGGGCGTAGCCTCCGCTCCGGCCGCGCTCCAACATCTCTCGGGGATTAACCAGCTCCAATGCGGACCTTCCTTCCCGGTAGAGAATTCCCGGTATATAATTTCCGGTTTATAAGTTCAAGCTATAATCACCCGGATTTGCCTCTTGATAAGTTCCTCGATAAACTCCTGGGGCGCTCCGCCGTCGGTGATGAAGGTGTGGACGGCGGTGATAGGGGCAAAACGGGATAGAGCCACCCGTCCTATCTTGGAGTGGTCCGCCAGAACGATCACTTGATCCGCAGCCCCGATCATGAGACTGTTGGTGTAGGCTTCCGTCATATTGGGCGTGGTGAGACCATGCTCCAGGCTGATCCCGTTCACTCCCAGGAAGACCTTCTGCACGTGTATCTCCCGCAACACGCGCTCGGCCAGGGCCCCCACCAAAGCGTAAGATTTGGTGCGGATGTTGCCGCCGGTGAGTATGAGATTGATTCCCTCGCTTTGGGCCAGCTCCATGGCGATGTTTACAGTATTGGTGACCACGGTGAGATTCTGCCTGTCCTTCAGCAATTTCGCCAGGGCCGTAACCGTAGTGCCGGCTCCCAAAAGAATGGTATCTCCTTCTTCCACCAGTTCGGCAGCCTTGCGAGCAATGGCCAGCTTTTCCGCCGGAAACCGGTCCAGTTTTTCCGCGAAGGAGGGCTCTTCGGCGCTGCCTATATTTACCGGAATGGCACCACCATGGGTACGGCTCAGTATACCCTCTTTTTCTAAATGATACAGATCTCTCCTTATGGTCATGGGCGACACGCCCAGCTCCCGGCTGAGTTCGCTTACACTCACCGGTAGCCCGGCCCGTATACGGTCTATGATGATTTTGCGCCGCTGAGCGGAAATCATGGTTTCACCTGTGCTCTTCTGTTCTATTGTTTTGTTCGATATAACATATTCGCTAAAAATAGCACTATTCCTGCCGGTTAGAGAAAAATTTTTTGAAGAAAATGTGCGGATAAGTTCGCATTTGGCCGAAAAAAAGGGCCTTCCCCTCGGTGGGGAAAGCCCTGCCTCAGGCTTATCGGTCGGCACCGGCGGCTGGGGTGATACTTTTACTCCTAATGCTACGCCCTGTGCTTCGAGCTCCAAAAAGCCCATTGTCTAAAGCCCAGAGCCGTGAAGCTTGGAAAACGGATTAGCTGAGAGCAGCACGGACAGCTTGGGCCCGTTCGGCCTGTACCATACGGCGAGAAACTTCCTGCGCTTTTCTATAAATTTGTTGGGCGTCTACGGTCACTAATTCTCCCCGGCGCACTACGATCCGGCCGTTTACTATGGTGGTATCCACCAGGCTGCTGTTGCCGCAACACACCAGGGCCACTATGGGATCGTGGCAGCCGGCAAAGGCCACGTCCTCCAGGTTGATGAGCACCAGGTCGGCTGCTTTACCCGCCTCGATAGCTCCGGTATCCTGTCTCCCCAAGACTTCCGCCCCACCACGGGTAGCTATTTTGAGCACCTGGTAGGCCGAAAGGCCGCCTTCTCCGTAGTGCAAGTGGTTTAAGAGATAGGCCCTTCTCATTTCCTCCCACATATTGGAGCCGTCATTGCTGGCGCTGCCATCCACCGCAAGGCTGAGCTTAACGCCTGCCCGGTAGAGCTCGCTGGTGCGGCAGATTCCGCTGCCCAGCTTCATATTAGAAGTAGGACAGTGGGCCACGCCGCTTCCTGCCAACCCGGCTATCTCGCGATCATTAAGATGGATGGCATGGGCAAACCATACATCGGGACCTATCCAGCCCAGCTCTTCCATGAGTTCTACCGGCCGGCGGTTATAACGCTCCAGGCAATACCTCTCTTCATCTTGGGTCTCCGCCAAATGGGTGTGCAGCATTACGCCCTTTTCCCGGGCCAACGTTCTGGAATGCCGCATAAGATCCAGGCTTACGGAGAAGGGGGAGCAAGGCGCCAGGGATACGCGCACCATGGCGTAAGGCCGGGGATCGTGATAGGTCTCTATCAAGCGCGCGGAATCCTCCAGAATGGCGTCTTCCTCCTGAACCACCTCGTCCGGCGGCAGTCCTCCTCGACTGCGGCCCAGGGACATTGAACCTCTGGTCGCCTGAAAACGTATCCCTATCTGCCCGGCCGCTTCTATTTCCATATCTATGAGATTAGCCGGCTGTCCCGAGGGAAACACATAATGGTGGTCCGCCGTTAAAGTGCACCCGGTGCGTAGAAGTTCGCTGAAGCCTACCAGGGCGCCGTAATATACCGCTTCGGGAGTAAGGTGGCGCCAGAATTGATACAGCTTTTGCAGCCAGCCAAACAAGGGCAACCCCTGAACTTCCGGGAGGCCGCGAAAGAGTGTCTGGTACAGATGGTGGTGCGTGTTGACCAGTCCCGGGATGGCTATCCTGCCCTGCCCGGAGAGGATCTCCGTACCAGGAGGCGCCTCGAGATTTGGGCCTACGGCCTTGATCACCGGTCCATCAATAAGAATATCGCTGTCACGCAAGATGTCGTCTTGATCATTGCAAGTCACCACATAGGTCACGTTTTTTAACAGCAGCGGTTTCATTTGAGTGTTTTCTCTCCTTACTTTGGCAGTAACTTGAGGAGATTACCGAACGAAGAGTTTTACCGGGCAGGGTCCAGCCCGGATAAAGGTAAAAGCGGCCGCAAGGCCGCAAAAAAGTCTACCGGTACCGCTATAAAGCCGAGGACCTCGCTCCAAGAAAGGGTATGAGCCTTAGCAGGCACATCATTGGACGGTAGCCGTAAATCCCGGAAGACCCGCCACTCAGGAGGTGCATACACCTATAGCCGGCCTCCGGAAACGGGGAGATAAATACACTATATTCCGTTGCTCTCTTGTTGCGTGTACGCGTACGGTGTACACGCAACGCTACCATGTCATGTATTGTCGTACAACTATAAAGCCGAGGACCTCGCTCCAAGAAAGGGTATGAGCCTTAGCAGGCACATCATTGGACGGTAGCTGTAAATCCCGGAAGAGCCACCACTCAGGAGGAGCAGGGATTGACCCTTGGATGGGCCCGGCCGGATTTTAGTGCGCTATGTTTAATGCGCTATGCCGAGCAGAGCTTTCACGTCGCTTTCGTCGGACACCTCAAATATCTTCTCCGCCAGCTTGTCAAGCTCTTCCACTGGCATATGGCTGAGCCGGAGATGCCGGGCGGTTGCCTTCTTACGGGGATATGGGTGATAGATCTTACTTTCCGGACGCCCCTTCGTGCAGCGTTTGGCTTAGACGGTGTACCTGCTCGCCGTTGACTATTCTTAAGGCCAGGCTGCGGAAACTGAGAAGACAAGGCAAACGGAGACCTCCGTCCAGCAAAATGACGCTGCGGAATTCGGCCTCTTCTGCCTCCTGGTAGCCCTCCACCTTCTGCAGTACAATATATCCTGTCGCTCCCTCGTCGTGGCCACGCGGATGGCGCACAAACACCGGTACCAATGTCATGTAAGGAGCCAGAACCAGAGGAAAAGCGTGCTTGCGGCCCAGTTTGCCCCACGCCGCATCCTTTTGATTCAGGTCCACGCCCATAAAGGCAGCGATGTTCTTAATAACCGTTTTAATCCGCTGTCGTACCAGGAACTTGCGACCATCGTCCATCCAAATTTCCGTGTAGTTGCCACAGTCCGTTCCCTGGCCATAGACGGGCAACAGACATACTACATGCGCCAGTTCTCTCAACCAGTAATAGACTTTCATAAACGCCCCTCCTTTGGTTATTAATTCCAAAACTTATAGTACAAAAAGCTGCGAAAATTAGCAAGGAGCGTTTACGACCGTTTTGGTGAATAAAGCCCAATAATTCTGTTAATTACCGGTCTTTTCTATTCGTAGCTTGCTGTTTTCGTATGTATATAGTAAGTAATTTTGGACGATACCGCTTATATTGCAAACATAACAGTAAACTTAGTTTTCGCCCAGCCATTGCTGTACCATCTTTAAACCTGTAGAGGTTATTCTCCATTTCTTGCCCTCCTGGGCGATCCATCCTTCTTTTTTGGCTCTTTGCAAATACGTGGTGAGGCTGCCGACTATGCTGTCCTTTTCGCGCAGGTCCTCCCGCAATATGCGGCGCAAGTCCTCGTTGGTGGGAGAATTTTTCTGGCAGTAGTCGGTATAATAGATGGCAAGGGTGATAAGCTCTTTGTTGTTGGACACCCGGGACTTGGCCCGCAGTTCGGCAATGGTAGGCAGGATATTTTCTTTATCCGGCAGGGGGGATTCTTCCGCCGGGCCGGAAGGTTCTTCGACCGTTACCTCCAGGCGGCTTATACCCTGCTTCATGAAATCATGTATGAGTTCCTGGATTTTGTCGCCCAGAAGTCCTTTAATAAACTCCTCGCCACCCTTAAGCTCCAGCTCCGCTCCGCTGGCCGTGAAACGGAAATACGCTTCCATCTTGCTCCCTCCCGCCAAAATATGGTGTTTGATCAATACTAATAATGCATTATAAAACGTTATGAGAATGCACTGCCAAAGTGTTTGATATTTATTCGATAATTTATTTGTAGTTATCATAGCACCGGTTATGCACTTGGTCAATATAGACAGCTACAATTATGCTACAATCATACAACGTTCTAATTACCAACATTCCAACTACGTTTATACTACAATTTTGAAAACCGCCAACGAAAGTTTTGAAGCACTTTGAAGTGCTGAACTTCAAAGTGCTGGACTCCAAAGTATTAAACTTCGAAGTGCGAAGTCGTTATTCGAGTGTGTTCCGCTGGTGCACAGGATATAAGGCGAATTTTGCTGGGCAAAACCGCTTCGCAAGCCAAATCCGGGTTAGGTGAACAGGCTTGAAAGTCTGCACGGGCACCGGTCCGGAAGTTCACGGCGCTCGCAGGAGCAGGCCTGCCGGAACTTTGGGCTGTGGTTCCGGAAAGGCAAAACTGCGCCGCAGGATTATGGCTAATAACATTCGGGGTAACAAGAACTGCCATGGTTCCGGAGAGGATAGAAAACGGCTGTTCTGTTCGTCGGGGCGCGACCATAAAAAGCACTGCTATGGTTCCGGGAAGGATACGGCGAGCTCCGGATAGAAAAAGTAGAGGTATTTCTCTTGGACCTTCCGGCGGTAGATGGTTTCTACGGCCAGGGCGTAGATTTCCAGTTGCGGCCGGTAGTGTTCGGCCATCTCCGATAGGTGAGCGCGCTCCACCCTATCGGTTTTGTAATCCAGCAGCAAGAAGCCCTCGCCTTCATCCACCAGGCAGTCTATTATCCCCTGCACTACCACGGTTTCCTTACGCCCCTCTTCTCCCAGCTCCGGGTAAAGGCGATCGGCAGGCAGGCCCAGGGTAAAGGGTATTTCCCGCAAGACTCTTTTTCCCGCCCGCAGGCGGCGTCCCAGGTCGCTCTTAAAGAAGTTGGCGATCCTGGAGCAGGAGACCGCAGCCGCCTGCTCGGGGGTGAGTATTTCTCTTTCCGTCATAATCTGAATCTGCCGGGCGATGGCTTCTTCCTCCAGGGGGCCCTTCAGGTCCAGGTGCTGCATTACCAGGTGATAGGCGTTACCCACTTCTACGGGAGTGAGGTCTAGGCCCGGCTCCAAGAAGCGCGGTCGGCGTATGACCGCAGGCATAAAGGGCCGCACTTCTATTTCTTCTCCGGTAGGCGGACCGTTCAGGGAGTTTCTTACGTCGCTTACGGCGATCTTAGCGAATTTGGCCGCATATTCCGCATAAGGGTAACTCCAGTTGAGGGCCTTATAGACTTGCTCCCGGTAGGGGCTTTCTACGGGCACAGGCTCCAGTTTTTGGACTCTTTGCAGCAAGTCCTCCAGGGGGCCGCTTTCCTGCGCTTGCGGCGCCGGGAGGCTCCGGGGATCCCAGCGATATATTCGCCAGACGCGGGGACCGCGGGTGGCCCCTGAAGCGGGACCCGTAAGGGTGAGGGGTTCGCCGGAAGCCGATATGCCCATCTTTGTGCTTTCCGTCGGCGATGTTTCACGCAGCGGTCGGCCTATGAATGAAGTGCCCCAAGGTGGCTTCTCCGGGGACGACGCCTGCGGTGGCGACATCCCTAACGGCGACCTCTGCAGTGGCGGCATCTCCGGTGGCGATGTCTGCGGAGATGAGGTCTCCGGCGAGGGGGCCTGCGAGGCCGGCTCAGAGAGGAGGGTTTGGGCCTTTTCGCCCTTCTCCGGGGAGCCGGAGACCATCAGGGCCGGAAGAATCCAGTCCAGGTAGTTCCGGGCGGAGAGGAGGACGGAGACGGGTAGGGGCTGGTCCGGCGCTCTTCCGGCGCGGCCCAGGGCGCGCAGTTTCTCCTCGCCGCCCCTTAGGGTGCCCACCAGGAGGAGTTTTTCCCGCGCCCGGGTCAAGGCTACATAAAGAATGCGCAGCTCCTCGGCCAGGCTTTCCTTTTTTAGGGCGTCCCGCACCGCCATGTAGAGCAAGGTGGGATAGGCCAGGCTTTTTTCGGGATCTACGAATTCCAGGCCCAGGCCCCATTCCCGGTGGATGAGGCTGTTCCGGTAGAGGTCGCTGAAGTTGAACCGGCTGCCCAGGCCGGCCAGGATGACTATGGGAAACTCCAGCCCTTTGCTCTTATGTACGCTCATCAGGCGCACCACGTTTTCTTTTTCTCCCAGGGGCTGGGCCTCGGCCAGGTCCTCTCCGCTTTCCCGGAGTCGCTCTATGAAGCGCAGGAACCCGAAAAGGCCGCGCAGGGAGGTCTGTTCGTACTGGCGCGCGCGGTCGATGAGGGCGCGCAGGTTGGCCTGGCGCTGCTGACCGCCGGGCAGTCCCCCGGCCCACTGGTAGAAGCCTGTCTCGCGGTATATGGTCCAGATGAGGTCGGAGAGCCGTCCCCTACGGGCGAGGGTGCGCCAGTTTTCGAGTTTTTGCCAGAACCCGGCCAGGCGTTCGGCCAAGGGCCCTTCCCCGCTCCGAGCTTCCTCGGCTACCGCGGCGGCAAACTCTCCCCGGGGGTGTCTGGCCCGCAGGTCTGCCAGATCGTCGGCCTGCAAGCCCACCAGAGGCGAGCGCAATACGGCAGCCAGGGGTATATCCTGATAGGGATTGTCGATGATTTGCAGCAGGGACAGCATGGTGGCCACTTCCGGAGCCTGGAAATACCCTTCTCCGGTGTCGGCGTAGGCCGGGATGTCCCAGCGACGCAGCTCTTCCAGGAAGACGGCGGCTTTCCCCCTGGTGGAGCGCATGAGTATTACTATGTCCCGGTAGGTAACGGGCCGGTACGACCCGGCCTGGGCGTCCCATATACGGACGGTGTTCACCAGCATCCGGATGCGGCCGGCCACCAGGCGGGCTTCGGCCTCTACGCTCTCCAGTTCTTCCGTTTCCTCCGGGTCAACCCCTTCCTCCTGGTGGTGGGAGTCCGCGCTACGGGTATCCCGGTCCAGGAGCAGGTGCAGCTCCACCGCCGGGGAGGAAGCGCCCGCTTCATCCGGCGTTTCCGCCGGCGGAAACTCGGCTCCGGGCCGCAGTTCGGCCGCGGCATCGTAGGCTATCCCCCCTACTTCGGGGGTCATAATCCGGCGGAAGAGAGAATTGACGGCGTAGAGGATCTCCGGCCGGCTCCGGAAATTGACGGAGAGATCCAGGCGGCGGTGGCGGCTGCCGGGAGCCCGGTCATAAGTAAAGTATTTCTCCAGGAAGAGGCCGGGTTCGGCCCAGCGGAAGCGGTAAATGCTCTGCTTGACATCTCCTATGAGGACGAGATTGGGCCGCTCCCCTGCCTGCCGGGAGACGAGGCGCAGGATAAGGTCCTGCAAGGGGTTTATGTCCTGGTACTCATCCACCAGGACTTCTACGAACTGCTCCTGCAGCTCCAGAGCTACGGGGGAAGGAAGCAGCTTATCGGGCTCTGCTTCCGGCGCCAGCAGGAGATGGAGGCTATAGTGCTCCAGGTCGCTAAAGTCCACCAGGCCTTGCTTTTCTTTGGCCTCCTGGTAGGCCCGGGAGAAAGCCAGGACCAGGTCTACCAGCTCCTCTACCAGGGGAGCCAGCTCTTGCAAGGCGGCCAGGGTTGGGGCCGCGGTGTGGGCCCAATAGCTCTCCTGCCAGTGGCGTATCTTGTCTTTGTAATGCTGGCGCAAGGCCTGGACCTGTTCCTTCAGTTCCGGGTCTGCCGTCCTGGGGGAGCGCCGGAGCGGGCCGAAGGAGATGTCCCGGCCGGTTTGACAGAATTCATCCCAGGGCTTTTCCGCCGCCCCGTAGAGGCGCTGCAAGTGGTAAAGGTCTTCGGTCAGGGTCTCGGTGTAAGTGGAGGGGCCGCGGGGATGCCCGGCCAGGCTCAGGGCATATTCCGCTTCTTTTATGAGCTCGCGGATTTCCAGGGCCAGGCTTTTTTTCAGGGTGCGGACCCAGGGAAGTTCATCGAACTCTTCCGGCCGGTTGCGGCTATAGGCGTCCACGACCCGGCGGAGCCAGTATTCGGGCCAGGGATGGGTGCGGGCGTAATTATAGAGGCGCATAACCAGGTCTTGCAGGAGTCGGTCGTCCCTCTGGCCGCCGAAGGCGTCCACCAGCCGGCCGAAGGCGGAAGGCCCATCTAAAGCGCGGGCGTAGCGCTCTTCCAAGACCTCTTCCAGTATTTCCTGGCGCAGCAGGGAGGCCTCTATCTCCCCCATTACCCGGAAGGAAGGGGTCAAACGGATAAGGTAAAAGTATTGCCGCAAAAGGTCCAGGCAGAAAGAGTGCAGGGTAGTGATGCTGGCTTTTTCCAGGAGAAGAATCTGGCGGCGCAGGTGGGAGGAGGCGGGGTTTTGGCCCAGGGCCTGATACAGGGCATGGCTTATGCGCTCGCGCATTTCGGCCGCGGCCGCCTGGGTGAAGGTGACCACCAAGAGGCGGTCGAGATCGGTCTTTTCCCGCGGGTCGGTGAGGCGCCGGATAACCCGCTCTACCAGCACCGCCGTTTTGCCTGCTCCGGCGGCGGCGGATATGAGGAGGTTGCAGCCTTTGGTCTGGATGGCTTCCTTTTGTTCCGCAGTCCAGTTCATTTTTGTTCGGGCTCTCCTCTTCTTCCGAAATCTGAAATTAGCTTTCCATATTTTATGGTTTTTTTATGGTTTGTGGAGGGGAGAACCGATTCATGAGGGGCTCCTCCGAAAATGAATTTTCTATTTTATGACTCGTGGAGAGGGAAACCGTCCGCATGAGGAGCTCTTCCGAAAGATAGGCTTGCAGGCCCTCATGAGCCGCTCTCCTGGGAAAGATCTTTTTGGATTTTTCCCCAGATGGCCTGCTGGTCCGGGTCGTGCAGGAAGCGATAGCTGTTGCCGGGCAGGAGGGGATCAAAGCCGCAGACCGGCCGGTAGGGGCAATGGCCGCAGGGCGAAGAGCCCTTCCGGCGGTAAGGGGATATGCTGACGACCCCCTCCAGTATCTCCCGGCCGGTATCTTCTAAGAGGCGGCGCAGGTGTCGGCGAAGCAAAGGGAATTGTTCCGGAGAAACTATAAAGGATTTGCTCCCCGGCAGAAGGGGGGAGGGCTGGGGCCAGCGGTCATACATGAGGCTCAAAGCGCCGGGATCGCCCAGGAGAAGCCCTTTCATTTTGAATTTTTTCAGGAGCTCGGTTTCCAGGTCCAGGTCTCCGGAAGGGCCGGAGCTCCTGACGGTGGGGTTGATTACCGGGAAATAAAGTACGCCGGCCGGCAGGCAGGGCTGCCCCAGGAAGCCTTCGCCCCAGGTCAACAGGACTTCCAGGTAGGTGAGGAGCTGGAGCTTTAATCCCCAGTATACTTCGGCCAATTTGAGGTCGGTGGAGCCGGATTTGTAGTCGATGATGCGCACCCAGAGGCCCTGTTCACCGGGGGATATGTCCACGCGGTCGATGCGGCCGGATATTTCTGCCTCCTGCCCGCCGGAAAAGGTTAGCTTAAGGGGGGGCAGTTGCTCCTGGGGGCCGAAGGCCACTTCCAGCCCGGCCGGCCGGAAAGCGCTGTGCCGGGCCTCCTGGGCCAGAGCATAGGCGGCCCGCTCTACGGTTTGCTCCAGCTTGTGGCTCAAGTACCGGTAGCGGGCGGTGCTCAGGAGGATTTCGTTTTGCAGCCTGGGGGCCAGTTCC
Source organism: Neomoorellaceae bacterium (assembly GCA_049701195.1). GTDB lineage: Bacteria > Bacillota > DSM-521 > Neomoorellales > Neomoorellaceae > JBNATU01. The sequence goes on along the minus strand of JBNATU010000001.1, from coordinate 159,139 downwards.
GCCACTATCTCCCGGGAAAGCCGGCGGCAGTGCTCCGCCTCCAGCCGACCCCAGTCTATTTGCCGCTCTTTAAGGGTTTCGGCCAGTTTTTTTAAGGCGGCGTGGAACAACTGGCCCAGGTCGGGAGGTTCTAATTTGTAGCGCCGGCGCTCTTCCAGCTTAAGCCCGTATTCCGCGAAGTGGGCAAAGGGGCAGGCCCGGAAACGCTCCAGGCGGGATACGCTGGTCCTCAGGGTTTTGCCGTAAAGGGCCCGCCGCACTTCCGGCCGCAGAGGCTCCTCCCGGTTGGTGTGGAACACGGCGGCCGTGATTATTTCCAGCCGGCGGCGGTAAAGGGGGTGTTCCCGGGCCCAATGGTATACTTCCCACCACACCGGGTCCGGGATCCGTCCTGCGGCCAGTTTGCGCAGCCGGCCGGCCAGGCAGGAGAGAGCCGGCAGGGGGCGGGATATATAGTTTAGGGCCGCCTCACCCGTAAGCTCCGGCTCGGGGCTTACCGGGGTTTCCCGGAGGCCGGGAAGGAGGGTTTTTACCCGGTGGACTACGGGCGAGGGCCTTAAAGCCCGGCCCTCTTCATCGGCCAGGACGTAGCTCAAATACAGGTATTCCCTGGAGCGGGTGAGGGCCACATAAACGAGGTGCTGTTCCTCCAGCAGGCGTGTCTTGCTGCCCGGGGCCAGGCTCCATCCTTTTTGTTCCAGCTCTTCCCTTTCGGCATCCCGGAAGAGCCCCAGGGGGGCCGGCCGGGCCGGGAAGAGGCCTTCGTTGGCTCCCAGGAGAAAGGCGGCCTGCACCTCGGGGGGTCGGGAGCGGTCCAGGGAGGTCACCAAGACCTGGTCCAGGCCCTGGGGGATAAGGCCCAGGCGCTGGCTTTCCAGGCCGGCGGATAAAACTTGCGCGTACTCCTCCGGGGTTAGGGCTTCCTCTCCCAGGATTTCCACCAGTTGCTCCAGGGTTTGGACCACGGCTTCCCAGATCTGAGCCTGTTCCTGGGCTTCCTCCCACCGTCCCGCAGCCAGGGCCCGGGAGCGCCAGGCTTCCAGTTGCTCGGGAACTTGCAGCCGCAGGAGAAAGTCGTAAAGGGCCAGGGTCATTTCCCGGCAGTTGCGCGCCCGGCGGAGGCCCCCATCCAGGGGGCCCAGGAAAGAGGCGACCCTGTCTTTGAGAGCATTGATCTGCTCCAGGTCAGGAGCCTCTTCCGCCGTGTCCGCTTCTTCTCCCAGGGTATAGCGGCGCCGGTAAGTCCAGGGACGGCCGTCCAGCCAGCGGGAACCCCGGATGCCGTGGGCCAGGACATAATTTTCCAGGAGGTCCACTTCTTCCCTGCTTAAGGGCAGGAGATCGGTTTTCAGGCACCGGAAGAGGGGCTCATAAGCCCAGTCGCGGGCCACGGTTTCCAGGGCGGAGCGGACCAGCTCCACCAGGGGGTGATGGGTTAACGGCCGCTTGGCGTCGAGGAATAGGGGAATGTCGTAGTCGGCGAAGACGTTGATTATGAGATCCCGGTACAGGTCCAGGTCGCGCACCAGCAGGGCTATATCCCGCCAGCGATAGCCGCGGGTGCGGCAGAGGTGGATTATTTCCCGGGCTACCCCTTCCACCTCGGACCGGCGGTCCGCAGCCGCCAGCAGCCGCACCCGGTCTACGGGCCTTTCCAGGGGCGGGGCGTCCGGACGGAAGTAGTTTTTTTCCAGATAGGCCAGCTCGTCGGCCCCAGAAAAGCGATAAGGTGTTTCCCGGTCCAGGCAAACCGGAGGCTCTACCGGCAGGCCCAGGCGGCGGGCCAGGTCTTCCAGCCGGGCCAGGGTTTCCCTGGGCGGATAAAAGGGGTCCCCTTCGAGGAGGGGCTTTTGTAGCTCCCGGCCGTCCAGGCAGAGGGTGATGTGCAGGCAACGGCATACCTTTAGGAGGCTTTCCAGTACGGCGTATTCCTGGGGCGTAAAGCCGGTAAAGCCGTCCACCCAGACTTCGGCTCCGTCAAGGCTTTGGGCCTTGGGGAGGTTGGCCGCCAGCAACTCCAGGGTATCCTCGGGGTCCAAGAACCGCGGGGCCAAGGCTTTTTTCATTTCTTCCCACAATAAGGCCAGATCGAAAAGTTTGGCCGCCAGGGGGCTCCGCGGGTCGCGGGCCTGGAGGGAGTCGCCGGCCTGCCGCAGATCCGCCGGGCTCAGGCGGTAATGCTGCAATTCCCGGAGGGAGGCGGCCACCTGGGCCACGAAGCCGGGCTGGCGCAGGGCGCCCCGGTGCAGCAGTTTTAACTCCGGGGCATGGCGGTCCATGAGGCGGCGCAAGATCATGTGTTTGGCCAGGTCGCTGATGTAGGGCTTGGCCAGTCCCCCCACTTCCTGACCTACCCGCCAGGCCAGGCGGCGAAAGCTTAAGACCTGGGCGCGGATGGACCCCTGGAGGCCGGGGCCACCTACCAGGGCCTTTTCCATCTGGAAGGTGGCCTGTTCGGGCACCAGGAGGATAAGGGGCGGACCCTCAGGATGGGCCAGTAGCTCGCGGCGAATGGCGTCCAGGCAATAGCGCGTCTTCCCGGTGCCGGCGCGGCCGAGGATAAAGTGCAGGCTCACGGAGGCCTCCCTGCTCCCTTTATAAAGGCTAGGTTTATTCTTCTTTTTCCCGGGCCACCCGGGCCGTCTGGATGATTTTCTCGGCTATACCGGCCGGCACTTCTTCGTAATGGTCGAACTCCATGCGGAAGTGGCCCCGGCCCTGGGTGAGGGATTTGAGATCTATGGCGTAGCGGTACATTTCGGCCAGGGGAACCTGGGCCCGGATGACCTGGTTTTTGCCGTCGGGCTCCATGCCCAGGATGCGGCCCCGGCGGCCGTTCAGGTCGCCGATGATGTCGCCCATGAAGGCCTCGGGCACGGTGATCTCTACGTTCATGATGGGTTCCAGGAGCACCGGCTTGGCCTGCTCCATGGCTTTCTTGAAGGCCATGCCGGCCGCGATCTTAAAGGCCAGTTCCGAGGAGTCGACGGTATGGTAGGAGCCGTCGGCCAGGTTCACTTTGATGTTGGTGACCGGGTAGCCGGCCAGGATGCCTTCCTGCATGGCCTCGCGGATACCCTTTTCTACCGCCGGGATATACTGGCGCGGTACGGCTCCGCCGAAGATGGTCTCGGTGAACTCGAAATCCTTGTCCGGCAGGGGGGACATATCTATGAAGACGTGGCCGTACTGGCCGCGGCCGCCGGTCTGCTTTTTGTATTTGCCTTCTATCCGGGTTACGGAAGTCTTGATGGTTTCCCGGTAGGGCACTTTGGGCGTGGACATTTCCACTTCTACCCCGAATTTGGTCTGAAGACGCTCTACGGTGATGTCCAGGTGGAGTTCGCCCATGCCCGTGAGTATGGTTTCCCGGGTTTCGTTGTTTTTGGTAATGCGCAAGGTAGGATCTTCTTCCAGCAGGCGGGCCAGGGCGTTGCTGAGCTTATCTTCGTCCCCTTTGCTCTTGGGCTTGATGGCCACGGGCAGGGTGGGCTCGGGGAAGGTTATGCCCGCAAGGCGCACCGGATGGGCTTTGGTGGTCAGAGTATCGCCGGTGGAGGATACCGTAAGCTTGGTGACGGCTCCTATGTCTCCCGGGTTCAGTTCGGTTACCTGCACCTGGTTTTTGCCCTGCAAGGTGAAGACGGAGCCTATTTTCTCTTCGCTCTCCTTGTTGGCGTTGTATACGGTGGTATCCGGCCGGAAGACGCCGCTGTAGACGCGGAACATGCTGAGTTTGCCCACGTAGGGGTCGGCCAGGGTTTTGAAGATCAGGGCGGAAAGGGGCTCTTGGGCCAGTTCTGCTCCCGATTTGCCTGTGCGCGCGGCCGGGGAAGGAAGGAAGTCTACGATGAAATCTAGAAGCGGGGCCACGGCCATATTTTTCAGGGCGGAACCGCAGAGCACCGGTATTACTTTTCCGCCGGCCACGGCCTGCTGGAAGCCTCGGCGGATCTCTTCCGGCGTGAGCTCCTCCCCTTCCAGGTATTTCATGAGCAGCTCGTCATCGCCTTCGGCGGCCGCTTCGATGAGGGATTCCCGCAGGGATTTTACTTCGTCCTGGTATTCGCCCGGCAGGGGTATTTCCTGGGCCTTGCCGTCCTGGTAGGCATAGGCTTTGAGGTTCAGCAGGTCTATGATGCCTCTGAAGGTCTCGGCCGCGCCTATGGGCAGTTGTACGGGAACAATGTTGCCGCTCAGGCGCTCTTTCATGGATTCCAGGGCGCGGTGGAAGTGGGCGTTTTCCCGGTCCATTTTGTTGATGTAAGCCAGGCGCGGCAAGCCCTGGGCGTCGGCGTGCTCCCAGACGATCTCCGTCTGCACTTCCACTCCGGCTACGGCGCTCAAGACTACCACCAAACCATCCGCTACCCGCAAGCTGGCCAGCACATCGCCGAAAAAGTCGGCATATCCGGGAGTGTCCAGGAGGTTTATCTTCTTATCCTTCCACTCGCAAAAAGCCAGGGAAGTGTTGATGGTTACCTTGCGTTTGACTTCTTCGGGGTGAAAGTCGGTAACGGTGTTGCCCTCATCCACCCGGCCCAGCCTTTTGGTGGCTCCCGCATTGTAAAGGAGCGCTTCGGTGAGGCTGGTCTTACCGGCGCCTCCATGGGCTACTATGCTGACGTTGCGAATGCTTTCTGTGGGGTAAACCTTCATTTAAAATAAGACCTCCTCGCTGCTTCTATGGGTTTATGAATATAATTGGCTCTCAGTTTTTAAAAATCCTTTTTTCCGCTAAATATTTTTTGCCCGCCAGGCTTTCATTCCTACTTTTCCCCATTTTGGTTCTTCTAAACCGCCCCGGACGAGCATAAGGATTTTAGGCGAGGGGTGAAAGGATATGCCGTACAGAGGCGGCCTGTGGCAGGGTGCGGCCATACTTATGCTGGCGGGCCTCTTCAACCGGGCTTTGAGCTTTGTGTACCGGGTCCTGGTGATAAGGCTTATCGGGCCGGAAAGCATGGGGCTTTATGAGATGGTCTTCCCGGTGTATACTCTGGTACTGGTGGTGGCTACGGCCGGGATTCCCGTAGCTCTGGCCAAGCTGGCCGCCGAGCAGGTGGCGCGTCAGGAATGGAGCAGGGCGCGAAGCGTATTCCGGCTCTCTTTGTTTTGCCTGTCTATAAGCGGCCTGGCCTCTACGCTGCTGCTCTACGGGGCGGCCCCCTACCTGGCAGCCCGGGTGTTCCCCGATAGCCGGGTGTACCCGGCTTTCCTGGCCATGCTGCCCGCTCTGCCTCTGGTATGTATTTGTTCCGCCTTCCGGGGGTATTTTCAAGGGCTGCAGTTGATGCGCGCCCTGGCCGTATCTCAGGTGATGGAGCAGGTGGTGCGGGTGAGCAGCGGCCTGTGGCTGGCCATGCTGTTCTTGCCCCGCGGTATAGAGCGGGCGGCCGCCGGCCTGGCCTGGGGTATGGTTCTGGGGGAAGGAATGGGGCTTTTGACCAGCCTGTTTATCTTCCGCCGGGCCCGGGGTTATTACGAATTGGATACCGGCCCGGCTCCCCTCTGGCGGGATTTCCTTCCCCTCGCCCGGATGGCCCTGCCGGTCACGGTGGCCCGGGCCGCGGGCAGCCTGGTGCTGGCTCTGGAGGCGCTGCTGATACCCCGCCAGCTGCAAGTCTGGGGGGTTGCGGCGCGGGAGGCCACTACTCTTTACGGCCAGTATTCCGGCATAGCCTTGACCCTGGTGTACCTGCCCATGATCATTACTGTGGCCGTGGCCCTGGTGATGGTGCCGGCCATGGCCGAGGCCCAGGCCTTGAAAAACTACGAGCTTTTGCAGAAGCGCTGCCACCAGGCCTTGCGCCTCACCGTCGTAAGCGGCCTGCCTTTTGCGGTTTTCTTTTACCTCCTGGCGGGCGAGATTTCCGGAGCCATTTTTAGGACTCCGGCGGCCGGCGAGCCTTTGAAGGTTTTGGCCTGGGGATGCCTTTTTCTCTATTTGCAGCAGACCACCAACGGCATTTTGAACGGGCTGGGCGCCATGAAGATCGCCCTCTATACCACCCTGGCGGACGGGGTGGTGGACCTTCTGGCCGTCTACTTCTTGACCCCCCTCTGGGGCATAGCCGGCGCGGCCCTGGGAGTGAATCTGGGATGCGCCCTGGGCGCTTTCCTTAATCTGCTGGCCATACGCCGCTTGACCCGGGTGCGGCTGGATACCGGCTCCCTTTTCTGGCGGCCCTGTAGTGCCGCCCTGCTCCTGGGATTAGGCGTCCGGCCGGTGTGGGAACTGTTTTCCGGTTGGCCCGAACCCTGGCAGCTGGCAGGTACTCTGGCGGGAGGGAGCCTGTTGTACCTGGCCGCCTTATTTCTGACCCGCGCGGTTCCCGGGCGTTACCTGCCCCGGGGAAAGTGGGCTTAAGGAGCGCAGCCGGTGTTTATCCCGGCGCAATTGCGCCAGATAAGTATGATGGGTGAGATCTAGCTGTATGGGAGTGATGGAGATGTAGTTCCGGCTTACGGCCCCTACGTCGGTGTCCGGCCCCGCGTCCAGGTTTTCCACTTCTCCCCCCAGCCAGAAATATACCCGGCCGCGGGGGTCTACGCGCCTTTCAATGGTGTTGACGTAGCGCCGGCGCCCCAGGCGGGTGAAGGCCACTCCGGCTATGTTTTCGGGCGGCAGGTTGGGAATATTGATATTGAGCAGGGTATCCTGGGGCAGCCCCAGGCCGGGCATTTCGCGGCACAAGGAGGTTATGAAGGCGGCCGCAAAGCCGTATTCCGGCTCCTCCTCCCCGGCCAGGGAAACGGCCAGGGAAGGGATGCCGTTGATGCACCCTTCTATGGCTCCGGAGACGGTGCCGGAGTAGAGCACGTCGGTGCCCAGGTTTTCGCCGCGGTTGATGCCGGAAATAACCAGGTCGGGCGGCTGGGGCAGCAGGGCCTCCAGAGCCAGCTTGACGCAATCGGCCGGGGTGCCGTTCACCGCCAGGCCGCGCAGGCCGCGGTCCAATTCGGTTTCGGTTACTCTCAAGGGCTTATGCATGGTGATGCCGTGGCCGATGGCGCTCCTCTCCCTCTCCGGGGCCACGATAAATACCTCGCCCAGGGAGGACAGGTGCCGGCCCAAAACTTTTAAGCCTTCGGCCGCTATGCCGTCGTCGTTGGTCAGCAGGATGAGCAAAGGTTTTACACCTCGTAGATGGATAGGATCATGACTTCCCGCGCTTTATCTTTGGCCAGGCCGAACATCAGCCGGCGGTCTTTGAGGTTTTTGTTAAGAAAGTCTACAATCTGGTAAAGGCTTTCGTGGCTGGGAAGGGCTTTGGATGCGAGCAGGCGCATGGCTTGTCCCCCCGGTCAACCGGATTGTTTCCTGGGCCTCGCCAGGTATAAGACCTAACGCTTTATTATAGCAATAAACCGCCTCTTCTTCCAGCCCGGACCGGGCATAAATATGCCCTTTCAGCTCCCAAGCGCGGAGGCTGTCGGGAAACCGGCGGGTTAGTTCCTCCAGGTAGAGCAGGGCCTGTTCCCGGTAGCCTATGCGGCTGAGGCATTCAGCGTAGCCCAACCCCAACTTTTCGTTTTCCGGGTCCAGGGCGAGGGCCTTTTCATAATAGACCAGGGCCAGGCCGAGTTTGTCCACCTGTACCAGAAAGGCGGCGATTTGGTGGAACAGGGCCGCCTGGGGCGGTGAGATTTTGAGCGCCTGTTCGTAGCAGTCCAGGGCTTCGGCCCGGCAGCCGCAGGCGGCGAGGGTTTGACCGAGGTTGATCCAGAATTCGCCCACCCCGGGTTCCAGGCTTACGGCCCGGCGGTGGCAGTAGAGGGCTTCCTCGGTCTGGCCGGTGTGGAAGAGGCATACCCCCAGGTTGTTCCATAAGGAAGCATCGCCCGTGCAGGAACGCAGGGCGCGCCGGAAATACCGGGCGGCCTCCGCCCAGCGTGCCAGGCGTTGGGCGGCTACGCCGGCGTTGGTGTTGGCGGCCGGGTCGCCGGGCGAAAGTCTTAAGGAGCGCCGCAAGCTCTGCAAGGCCGGGGCCGGGAGGCCCAGTTGCAAATAGCAATAGCCGAGATTGTTCCAGGCTCCGGCATCCCGGGGTCTAAGTTGCAGGTATTCCCGGTAAGTTTGGGCGGCCTGGTCGAAGAGTTCCTTTTCCAGCAGTTCTTCGGCTTGCCGCCGGAGAAGGCCGGGTCGGCGAGAGACAGGAACGGTCAACTTCCATCTCCCCTTCATAAAGTTCTTGATGAAGTTTCTCTAAGTTCCTGTCTCTAGATTTTCGCCCCCGGGTCTGTTAATTCCTACCATAAAAGCCAAAAAGTTTCTGACAAATATCCCCGCCCGGCCCTTTTATTTGCCTTTACTCCCGCATTCTCGACAGTACCCGTAAAATTTCAACTGGTGGTCGAGAATTTGAAAGTCGGTTTTTTGGGTTATGAGGGCTTCCAGCGATTCCAGCAGGTCGTGGTCGAATTCCTCTACCTTACCGCAGCTTAAGCAGATAAGATGGTGGTGATGGTGCTCCTCCCGGTGGCTGAATTCGTACCGCGCCCGGCCGTCGCCGAAGTTAATGCGTTGCAGGATGTCCAGGTCTACCAGAAGATCTAAGGTGCGGTAGACGGTGGCCAGACCTATGTCCGGGTACTGGCCTTTGACGATGTGGTAAACCTCTTCGGCGCTCAGGTGCTCCCGGGAGTTGTTTAAAAAGGCCTGGAGAATCACCTGGCGCTGCGGGGTGATCTTATAGTCCTGGTCATGCAGTTTTTTGTAGATCTCTTCGAGGTAATTTTCCGGCATGTAGCTCACCTTTGGATGGTAAGGTTTTCTAGAATGCCCCACACCCGCTCTTCCTCTTCGGGATGGGTGGCCAGCCGCAGCCGGCCGGAGGCCGGAAACAGCCTGGCGGAGCCGGTGACCAGCCCCTCCCTGTATTCCTCTTCCCCCACGGCCGGCGAGGCCTGAAGTGCCAGGTCGATCATGGGCTGGCTTCCGGTCCGGGCTTCCAGGAGGATCTGGCCTTGAGAGGCGCCGGTGATTAGGAGGTCCACATGGGGAGTGCTGAGGCAGTTTTCCCGCCCCCGGGAGGCGTACAGCGCAGTAACGTGCTTGCCGCTGTAAAGCAAATTGCCCCAAAAATCGGCCAGGAGAAGAGTGCGCTCTTCGCTGTAGAGGCGACCTATATAAGCTCCGGCCAGAGCTTCTTTTAGGGGGAAGTTGCACCGGCGGTGGTCGTGATAGCCCACGCCGTTCAGGGTGTGGGTCTTGCCTTCGAGGGTGATTTCGCCCTGGACGGCCGCCCGCGGTACGGGAACCTTCCAGGCCAGACTGAGCCGGCCGCGGTCGCCGTAGGCGATCCTCCCTATTCCCGGCTGCCAGCCGGGAAGTTCCGGCCGGAACATCAGTTCTCCGGAAAGGCGTGGGCTCTTAAGCTTTAGTGTATACTGTTCGTCCCGGTAGGCGGCTTCCTGGTGACCTATTCTTACCTGGCAACAGGCGGTAGAGGCCGACACTTCGTCCCAGGGTACGTTCCCTATCTCCTGCCCGCTTTGGCCTCCGACACGCCAGAGGAGGCCAAAGCGGGCCGAGGGACGGCCGGAATGGCTCAGGCGGAATACGGCCCTCAAGTATAATTCCGGAAGGGAAAAGGCTTCAAAAACCCAGGTTTCCTCCAGAAGCTCTCCCGCTTCGGGGGGACGGAAGGCGTTATCTTCCGGGGTCAGCGGTTGGTCGGGCAAGGCATTGAATTCGGCGTCCTGCCAGAAAGAAAAAGTGCTTTCGCGCACCCAGATCACCCCTTGGTTTGGGTCTTAAGTCCTTCTAGTGCCTAAATTCGACGCGAAGTTTAAAAAACCTGCTGCCTGTGTTGTGGTTCTTTTCCGGTGGCAGGCTGCATAAGGTTAAAATGAACAAGGCTTATAGCAGGAGGTGCCGCGGTTGCGATATGTGTTGGTGGGGCTGCTCCACGCCTTGGGTGCAGCCCTAGGCCTGGCCTTGCTCCTGGGGATCTCGCTTTACGCCACCCCTCTTTCCGAGGCCTACCTGCCCCTTATGGCCGCGGTTATTCTGGCGCTGGCCGTCTTCTGGGGAGCCTTGCAGGCGGCCCGGCGGGCCGGGTCCCACGGCTTATGGCAGGGGATGGGGGTCGGCCTGATGTTTTCTCTGGTTATTTTGTTGTTGAGCCGGACAGGCGTGGCGGTCGACCTGGCCCTCTTCTTCCAGAGGCTGGGGTTGTCTCTGCTGGCCGGAGCCATGGGCGGCATAGCGGGCCTGGCCGGACGCTGAGGCTTATTTTTTTATCTCCCAGTGGCCGGCGATATGGGTGACCACCCAGCGCGGCCCCGCCCGGATAAGGCTTATGGTCGCGGGGGTTTCGTAGGTATCGGGACTTAAGGGTTTCCAGATGACATCCCCTTTTACCCAGGCCTGGTTCCCGGAAAGGGCGAAATCGCGGGCGTAAAAAACTACGTAAACGCCGGAGGTGGTGCTCTGGCGGTCTTTTTTTAGGGCGGAAATTATGCCCGCGGCCGTCAAGCTTCTCCAGTAGGTGCTTTCGATCAACGACCGCAGCCGGCTCCAGTCGGCCTGCTGGATGGCGTTGTAGAGCTCGTTGGCCGCCTGGAGGGGAGTATCGCTCTCCAGGGCGGAGATTTTCCAGGTGTCGCCGCTGCGCACCAGCCGGATGGTTTCCTCAGAGGAAATAATACCCCGCCGCGGGGATTTCCATTCGGCCCGGCCCTGGGCCCAGGCCTGGCCCGTGGTCTCGTCTACGTGTTGTTCGGAAACCAGGAAGAGGACGAAGCTGAGCTCGGGCTCCAGGTTTTTTCTGGCCTGCCATTGCTGCAAAAAGCCCTCCTGTTGGAGGCGGTTCCAGAGGTCGGGCGTCACCAGTTCGCGGACTTTCCGGCCGTCTCCTTCTTCTACCGCTTTATAGAAGAGGTAGATCACGTCGAAGGGAGAAGGAGAAGAAGCCGTTATGGAGGACATGACCGGCCGGGCCGGCATGGCGGAGTCTAGTCCTGCCCGGCTTACCACCAACCCCCCCAGATGGGCTAAGATGAGCCCCAGGAGAAAGCCCAGACCCAGGTATTTGAGTTTCAGAGTTCGCAAACTCCCCACCCCTTTCTATTTAATTCTAAGGGTTAGGGGGAGGGATTATGCTAAAAAGAGAGCGACGGCCGAGAAAGATGGAAGGGGAGAGATGCGCCAGACCCCCAAGGGACTTCCCGGCCATCCCTTTCCGGATAGAATGCCGTATGGCGGAGCCGGCTAAAAAGAGGGACGCCCCCGTAAGGCCAAGGTATCCCTATCCCCGGCCCGGGCCGGCCGGGAAGGGTTGCTCGCTTTCCAGGCTAAGGAGGCCCCTGTAGCCTTGCCGGGGGAATGCCGCCTAGTAAAGTTATTCCTGGTGCAGTATTTTTTTCAGCCAGCGCCTTAGGAATCCCGGCAGGGGGAGAAAAAAGACCCGCATTTTCTGGTCACCTCGCTCCCGAACGGAATATCCCCACTTTTGCTTCTAGGCCTGCTCGGGCTTTAAGCCAGCTCCCTAAAGCCTTGCGGGCAGGATTTTGGCTTTACTTTTCGCTAAGCTTAAAGCCCGGCTACCGCGAAGGCTTGTTCGCTCGCTTTCAGGCCTAAGCAGGCCTCTCCGGCATAAACCGGAGATAACTCGGTGGGTCGCCCGGTTGCGGTGGTAACCGGGCCTCACTTTATATATTATTAATCGTCCGGGGCGAAGGTGACTAAATTGAACCAGGAGGACAGCCGCCGCACTATTTCGGCGGCGGTTCCCCGGTAGAAGTTGACCGGGGGCAGGGATTTTAAGAAATAGGCGCCGTACTGCTGGCAGGCCAGGCGCCGGTCTAGAACTACCGCTGCTCCCCGGTCCGAGGAACGGCGGATGAGGCGGCCGAACCCCTGGCGAAAGCGGATTATGGCCAGGGGAAGGCTCAAACCGGCGAAGGGGTCCATGCCCTGGGAGGCCAGATTCTCCAGGCGGGCGGCCAGTACGGGCATGTTGGGCGCGGGGAAGGGCAGCCGGGGGATGATTACGCAGCGCAGAAGGTCGCCGGGAAGGTCGATGCCCTCCCAGAAGCTGCTGGCTCCCAGGAGAATAGCCTGGGGAAAGCGGCAGAATTCCTCCAGAAGCTGGGAGCGGTTGCCGTCTACTCCCTGGCCCAGGACTATAAAGGGCGAGCCCGCCAGGGTCTGGGTTAAAGCTTCGTAGACCGCCCGCAAGAAGCGGTGGGAATTGCAGAGGACCAGGGTGCGGCCCCCGGCGGCACGGGAGATCTCGGCTATGGGCAGGGCCGTGGCCTGGGCATATTCTTCGTCGCTCAAGCGTCCCGGATTGGGCAGATCGGTGGCGGCGCAGACCAAGGCCTGGTCCCGGAAGTTAAAGGGGGAGTCCAAGGAGCAGACGCTAATCCGCTCGGGCGGCAGCAGGCTTAAGCCCGTGCGGCGGCAGTAGAAATCGAAGCTTTCGTTGACCCGTAAGGTGGCGGAGGTGAGGACGATGCTCTTTTTGGGTCGGAAGAGCCTCTCCTCCAGCAAAGGGCCTATCTCTATAGGAGCGCTGTATAGGGTAAGGAAGCCGTTAGGGCTCTTTTCTATCCAGGATACATTTTTCCCCTCTTCTTCGTCCAGGAGGAGGTTTAGAGTCTGCCAGTGAGCCTTAAGTCCGGCGGCCAGTTTTTCCGCTTCCCGGGCTTTTTCGGTGGCGCCGGCCTGGTCTAACACCCGGGCCAGTTTCTCCAGGTGCCACCAGAGGCCGCTCCAGGCTTCTTCGAGTGAACCGGCCGCGCTTAAGACTCCTTCCCAGAGGGGCAGCTCTTTTACCCGCCGGGTGAGGCGGAGGCTGGGCTCCGAGGAGCCGGATCTCTCCCCGTCCCACAAGGCCTGGAGGGAGGCGAAGAAGACCTCTAAAGCCTCCCGCGCCAGAGCCGCAGCGGACGACGTTTGGAGCAGTTGGCCGGAAAGGTTGGCCTGCAATTCGTCGGGCAATTTGGCGGCCAAGGATTCCAACCGGGGAAGATAGCCGTGTTGTCTGTTTCCTCCGTCCAAATGGCGGAAGAAGGAGTTTAGGGCGGCCTGGCTGAAGGAGAGGGCCAGATGATCGGTGGCCGTATCCTCCAGGTGATGGGCCTCATCGATGATGAGGTGGGAGAACGGGGGCAGGACCTGGTTGTCCAGGCGGAGGTCGCTCAAGAGCAGGGAGTGGTTTAGGATTAGAATATCCGCCTGTTCCGCCCGGCGCCTGGCGGCGTTCACGAAACAGGCTTCGGCCGCCAGCGGGCAATGCAGGCCCAAGCAGGTTTCATTGTCGGCCGAGAGGAGGTTCTTCCACACTTCTTCTTCGGGCGCTATTTTTATTTCGCTCCAGTCTCCGGTGCGGGTCAATTCCAGCCAGCGCCAGAGGCGCAGGAGAAAAAGCCTTTCGGTCTTCCCCCCGGCCGCCAGGGTATCCTCCAGTTCCCGCAGGCGACGCCGGCAGAGGTAGTTGTTGCGGCCTTTTACCAGAGCTGCCTTGAAGGGGAAAGGCAGTATTTTCTGCAGGAGAGGTATATCTTTTGACCACAGTTGCTCCTGTAGATTAATGGTGTGGGTGGCTATGGCTACCCGGCAGCGGTTGTTCCGCGCCCAGTAGATGGCGGGAAGGAGATAGGCCAGGGATTTACCGGTGCCCGTGCCCGCCTCCACCAGGGCGTGTTTGCTCTGGGCGAAGGCTTCGGCGACGGTGCGCAGCACTTTTTCTTGTTCCGGACGGTATTCGAATTCCGGCAGGTGGGCCGATAGCAACCCGCCGGGCGCCAGCAAGGAGGCCAGCGTATCGACGGAAAAGGGCGGGACCGGAAGGTCCTCCTCTGCCGCGGCGAAAAGCCCCTCCTGGGCTGCCGCGGCTTCTTCCCGGGCCAAACGGCCCTGCCGCCGGGCGTTTTCTGCCGCCTGGAACCATTCGGCCAGCTGTGGCGGGGCCAGGTGGAGCAGGCGGCGCAAAAGGGAAGGCCCCAGCCTTAAGGTCTCCTCCCAGAGTATCTCCAGTAAGCCGGCGGTGGCCGCAGCATCGGCCAGGGCGCGGTGGCGGGCGGCGAGGTCCAGGTTAAAATAGCCGGCCAGGAATCCCAGTTTATGGGAAGGGAGTGTGGGAAGCAGGATGCGGCTCAGTTCCAGGGTGTCCAGCACGGGCCCGGGCCAGGGGTAGCCCAGCGCTTGCTCCAGGAAGGCCACATCGAAGGAGCTGTTGTGCGCCACCAGGGTAGCCCCCCGGGCCAGGTCCAAAAAGCGGGGCAGGACTTCCTCCAGCGCGGGCGCCCCGGCTACCATGTCGTCGTCGATGCCGGTTAAACGCTGAATAAGAGGCGGAACGGGGATTCCGGGATTTACCAGAGTGCTGAACTCCCGGACCAGGCGGCGTGCTTCAAAGCGCAAAGCCGCGATCTCCAGGATGCGGTCCTGGGAGGGGTTGAGACCGGTGGTCTCCAAGTCCACTACTACATAGGGGCGGTCTAAAATGCTCGATCCGGACATGGCTCTTGCTCCTGTATCGGGCCGGGCGGCTACCCGCCTGCCCTAGTTGTCCCCACTTTTTGCCGGGGCCTGCCGGGGCTTTAAGGCAGCGATTAAGCCTTTGTGGCCGCCAAGGCTTTAAGCCTGGCGAAAGGCGAAGGCAAGCCCCGGGCCTTAAGTGTCTCGAGGCCGGCAATGGAGAGCGGGTTAATTTCTTGCCGGGAAGCCTGCCGGAGCCTTAAATCGGGCGCGCTAAGTTTGGCTACCGCTAAGGCTTGTTCGCTCGCTTCCCGGCTTAAGCAGGACTCCCCAGCAAAAACCGGGGATAACTCAGGGCCTGGAAGTAAAACGGCGGTTCTGCCACGGCGCCTTGTACTCAGGGAGCGTCCACAAAGTGATTATAGCCGCCGCGGGGAAGGGGGATTTTCCGGCCCTCACGGATCAGGGTCAAACCTTCTTCCGGCGGCCGTATTTCCCCTATCACGGTCACCGGGGTGCCGCAGCGGTTCATTACCTCCCGGCAAATTTCCTCCGCTGCTTCCGGCCGGCAGGTCCAGAGCAGCTCAAAGTCTTCGCCGCCGAAAAGGGCGTAATCCAGGGGGTCTTTGCCATAGGCGGCCGCTGCCTGGCGCACGGCAGGGGCGATGGGTATCTTTTCGGCATAAATGAGGGCCCCTACCCGGGAGGCCTTGGCGACTTCCCTTATCTCCCCGGCCAAACCGTCGCTTATGTCATCCGCTGCGGTCAAGCCTCCTTTTTGTAGCGCGGCCCGCGCTTCCTTCACCCGGGGCGTGGGCCGGAAATGGCGCCTCCTCAGGGCGGCAGCCAAGTCCGGCGGGAAGGGCCGGGGTTCCAGGAGAAGGTCTAGCCCGGCCGCCGAGCCCCCTAAGTCGCCCGTGACCAGCACCAGGTCGCCCGGACGGGCGGTGGAGCGGTAAAGTACGTTTTCCGCTTCCACCCGGCCCAGAATGGCTACGTTGATCACCAGGGCTTGGGGCGAAGAAACCGTGTCTCCGCCGATAATATTGACCCCGTACTCCCGGCAGCATTCTTTGAGGCCGCGGTAGAGTTCATCTACGAATTCCACTTCTTGCCGGGGATAGAGGCCTAAGGAGATTAAAATCTCTTCCGGCAGGCCCCCCATGGCCGCTATGTCGCTTATGTTGACGGCTGCTGCCTTATATCCCAGTTCAAAGGGGGTGACCGTATCCAAGGTGAAATGGATACCTTCTACCAGCATATCGGTGGAAGCCAGGAGGAGGTAACCCGAAGGCGATAAAAGGACCGCGGCATCGTCACCGATGCCCTGGATTACTCTTTCCGGCTTTATTACGCACCCTTCCCGGATACGGTCGATAAGCCCGAATTCGCCCAGTTGGGTAATATACAAAGGGGAACCCTTCCTTTGCTGAACTTCCCTTCCTATAATGCCATAAGAAAGAGAAGGGCGCAAGGGCTCCCGCTGCTGAGTTGTCTCCAGTTTTGCCTCTAGGCCTGCTTAGCTTGCGCTCGCTTATGGCTTCCCTCGCGGGCAGGACTTGGGCTTGGTATATAGGCTTAAGGCAGGCTTCCCGGCAGAATTTAAACATCCTGTCTCAGTTGCCGGCCTGGGCCTCTCCAAAGCCTCGGGCCAATCTTTTCGCTTTTCGCCTTTCGCCACGCTTAAAGCCATTAGCTGCCGCGAAAGCTTGCTCGCCCGCTTTTAAGCCCAAACAGGCCTCCCCTGCAAAAAGTGGGGATACGCCGGATACCGTTGCCGGCCTAGCATACTTTATCCGCTATAAGCTGTTGCAGGTGGGTCAGAAGCGCTCTCAAGCGTTTCTGAATAAAGGTGTCTGTGGGGTCGAGCCGGTAGGCGTCCCAGTAATAGCTAATGGCCCGGGCTAAGCGGCCGTGATATTCGTGGATTACCCCCAGAGCCAGGTGGGCTTCCAGGTCTGCGGGGTTGGCCGCCGCCCGCCTCAGGTATTCCAAGAGCCGGGCCTGGTCTTCCAGGAAGCTGCGCTCAAACAGAGCTTCGCCTATCCGGACTTTCATGCCGCGCTCCCTCCTGCCGCTAGATACATTTTATGGCGGAAGGGGGTGCGACATGACTCTTTAGGAGATAGAAATCTGGGGGCGAACGCGGGCCGAGAAAGCGAGAACTCGGGTGCAAATAAGGTGAAATTGGCGCTAAATTTGGTACGGAAGTAACCCAATTTTCATGTATGGTGGTGCCGGTAGTATGGCCCGGCATGGTCGGTTAATGTAGTTTTATCAGTCTGGGCTGCCAGCCCAGGGTGGCGACCAGGTGCTTAAGGTGTTCGCTCCCGACCTGTGTTGCTCCCAAGGCCGTCAGGACGGCCTCCAGGACGTTGGCGGAGGGGGAGATTTCTCCCCAGAGGGGCGAGAGACTTACTAGATAGCCGACCCCGCGCTGTTGCAGGAGCCGGCGGTCTTCCGGGGTAGTACCGGCAGTGATGATGATTTTGCCCTTTAGGTCGGAGGGTAGATACCGCCTGATGAAGTGCCAGTTGCCGGCGATTATGTCCGCTCGCCGGTATAAAAAGGCTAAACCCCGGGTTATGCGCTCCTGGCGAGGGCCCAAGGGGTAGAGATAGTTCAGGGGGAGGCGCGCTAGAAAAGGCAGCGCAGGAGGGGCTGCGCGGAGGAAGAAGCGGAAGGGCAAGAGCACCGGCAATTTTAAACCGAAGGCTGCGTCTCCGGCCCATACCCGGCAGCCGGCCCGGGCCAGGGCTTCCGCCAGCCAGTAGCGGTCCAGCACGGAGACCACCAGGGCCCTCTTGCCCGCCAGGTCGATTCCCGCCTGTAGCAGAGTGTTTACGGCTAAGGGCTCGACTGCTTCTTTCCAGCCCGAGCCGTCCACCAGGGGCGTGCTTTGCACGCCGGAGGCCAGATATTGCCCGGCCGGGCAGGGTATCCGGCGACGGCCGAGGTGATAAAATAAATTGACGCCCCCCAACCCCAGGGCGGTTACTTTCCCGTCCAGTGAGGAGAGAAGTTGCGCCGCCCGCGAGAAGTCACCGTGGCAGCCGAGGCGGGCTACGCTTAAAGTGCGGCCGGATAGGGATAGTTGGTATTGGTAATCGCGCCGCGGCGTGCCCAGGCTGACGCTGACCACGCGGAGCATATCACCGGGGAACCGCCTTTCTCAGCCGGCGCACCAGGTATTCGGCCAGGACTGCGCAATCTTCTGTGGGAAGGTGTTCGGTTACGGAAGCATCGAAGAGGATGGTGCCGTTGGGCGGTATTTCCTCATCGCCGGCCCATAAGGCTATACACACCGGGACCAAAGGAAAGGGGTATAATATAATGCCGGCATCCCCCACCCCGGCCGTCTGCCCGCCGAGGGCCAAGCCGGCCTTCAGAAAACGATCCGGGGAGCTGCCGAAAGTTTTTATTAAGGGTCCTATGGCTCTGCCGTAGAAGGGCTGCCGGTAAAGGGCTCCTCCGGGTAACTCCTTGAAGGAGATCCATTCCCCATGGACGGAAGTGCCGGGACCGGTAAGATAATGCAGGAGCAAGACCTGGAAACGAGGGTCCACGTCTTGACCGTTTTTTTCGCGGATTTCGCCGGAAGGATAGTTTATGCAGTAGAGGTCTCCCAAAGAGGGGCAATGAATCTCCCGGCGCTCTTCCTTCCAGATCACCTTCTTGGCTCTGGCCAGGTCTCCGGGGGTTTTGGCTTGCAGCTTTTTGCCGGCCAATTCCAGAGCGACGTTCAGGTTGTAGGGCAATCTTTCCATGGCCTACCCGCTTTCTAGAGGAGTTTAATTCCAAGTTTAATTTTAAACGAGTTTAATAAAAAAGCCAGCCTTCCGGGCCGGCTCACACTGTCTTTACGCCAGAGGAACGGTGATGCAGTTCTTTTCCTTCTCTTCTTCCAGGTATATTTCCAGCTCTTCTTCCTTCAAGATACGGTAGTCCACCTCTTCGCCTTCAATCCAGGTTACCAGATATTCCACCGCCCGCGCCTCCCTGTACCTTGTATACAGTGTGCTGTTAAGTATAGCATACCACGGTCGCCGGAAGATTTCAAGCTTGACTTTGGGTGGCTCTTGGGCTATAATTTTTATTGCGTTGAGCGAGCGCCCGTAGCTCAGGCGGATAGAGTAACGGAATCCGAGTCCGGAGGTCGCAGGTTCGAATCCTGCCGGGCGCGCCACGAAGCCATGCGCCAGTAGCTCAGCTGGTAGAGCAGCTGACTCTTAATCAGCGGGTCGTGGGTTCAAATCCTACCTGGCGCACCAAGAAACCTAATAAAATCAAGGCTTCGGCCAATGTACGATATGTTAAATATGTACGGTAAAACCCCTTAAAATCGCCAAGTTGGGCGACAACTGGGCGACAACTTTTAAAAAAGAAGGTCCTTAGATGCAGGATCTAAGGACTTTCTTTTTTTTCTTTACATTGGTTTAGCTCAACTTCCTGCTGACTTCCTCCCCAGGCCTGAAGGTCGGGGCTTCCGGCGCGGAATGGGGGGGGGTGAAAAATAACTTTCTATTTTGCTTTCCGTAGGTGTAACCTTTTATGAAAGTAGGCCTATCGCGCTAAACCAAAAAACCAACAAAAAAAGGCCCGGCTCCGCAATTGAGCCGGGCCTTTTTGGGGTTTATGAGGTTTAATAGATTGCGGAGTTGCGGCAGGCTCGATTGGTAATAACTTAAATGATAAGTTAGTAACAATCCCTATACCGCAACTCCGCTCTGAACTTGCTCGGTATTTATATTCGCCATAAAATCAGTTTTTCCTGCTTGTTCAAAGGAAAAATTATTTTTCTTGGTGTGATTGTTCTCTTTCTAATTTTTCCCTGATGGCCTCTCTGATCCATTCCGACCTGGACATGGCAGCCTTATCTGCTGCTTGGTCCATTGCTTCCATCGTCGGAATGTCCAGGTAGACTACTATTTGCGTCTGGGGTAGGGCGGCCCGCCTGGGCCGCCCGATCTTCCTTTTACTCTCTACCATTATGCTGCCTCCGTTTCTGCCTTTTCCAGCAAAGCCATTGCCTGGGCCTTCACCAGGTCCAGATTGGCCTTTACTGTAGTTATCTTGGTGTCTAGCAGGTCTTCGTACTCCCTGACCATCTGGGCCAGGGTACGAACCTGCTCGATGTACTTCTGTGCAGTTTTGGTCCGTATCTTGATATGTTCGGCCTTAAGCAAGTCTGCCAGTTCCTCCAATAGCGCTTTGCTTTCGGCCATCACTTGTTCCTCCAAATTCTGGCGCACCATTGCCCGCTGCTCCTCGGCGTCCACCACCGGAACCGACCACATTTCGCAGTTGTAGGTTGTAACCTTGTGAGTATTAAGGAGCCGAACTAGCTCTTTTAGACTATCCACTGTCGGCCTGTACTGTTTGGGTACGAAATAGACACCGCCACTTGGCCTTACTGCTACCGGATTGCAATTGCGAAGAACGCGCATGATAATATCTCGCACGTTCTGGCCATTGTAGTTCTCTTTCTCGCGCTCGTAATTAACACAGATATTATCCAAGGTTTTTCTCTCGATAGGATACAAATTCTTGCCGTTAATCATGTCGCGGATCTCAAGGTGTTCTCCTTTCTCGCCGCTAAGTTCCAACTTTGCCACCGGTAAATACTCCAGGCGGACGTTTTTGGCGTCCACCACCTCCCGCACAAGCTGGCGGATGATAAGATCCTTTTCTTGCTTAACTTCCCGCACCAGCAGGTTAAGCTTCTTACCTTCCCCCAAGGGATACCCCTTCACTTCGGCCATTGTACTGGCCTTGCGGAAGGCGTCCCTGGGGTTGATCGGTTTGGGCAGGTAGGATTCATCTATACCTGTCCGCCTAAAAGCCCCTTTTAGTTGTTCTAGTGTAACCCTAAGATCGGTAATTGTAAACCAGAGTAACTGTCCAAGGAATTTAATGTTGTATTCCTTGCCGTCAACTGCGATAAGCCGTTCCACTTGGACCATCCTTGCCCGCCTCCTTTTATTGTATGCTTGCAAATATTTTCTCGTCAATACACTGCCTCGAAAAGTTCTCCAGCGACCTCATCCGACAGATTCGGAATGGCCCATACCCTGTCGGACCACTTTTGGAGTTCCTGGGAGGTTCTGGCGCCGATCAGCACCGACCAGCAGCGGAAATTGTGTCGTTTCTTTACTTCTAGGAACTCCTTTAGGATTTCATGATCCAGCTTGCATTCGCCGTCTGTAATCATACAGATGTCGGCCTTTTCGTAGCCCACATTCAAAATTAGCTCGACGGCCCTGAGTAAGGGAGGAGTATAGTCGGTTCCGCCTGAGCTTCCTACTGTGGCGACTGAGATGAATTTCTCTAACTCCTTCTTCCCTAGCTCGAATTCCACCTCTTGGATTATCTGAGTATTAAAATGGATAACTGCAGCTCGGCGCTTTTGGCGAATGGCGGTGTCCACTAGGGCTAGAGCAACCGCCGAGGCCCAATCCATCTTATGTCCGTACATGCTACCTGAGGCGTCCACCAATACAATCATGGGGCCTCGTCCCTGCGGCTCACGGGTTCGCAGTTCGTACTGAAGCAACTGCTTTTCTGTGAAACGTCGGTAGAAGTCCAGGCGGCGCAGCGGGTGCCTGAGCATTGCGAGTTCCGCTGGTAGCACCCGGCCTAGGTCTGCCCCAATGGTAATACCGTGTAGCTCATCTCGTTCCTTCTTCAGCTTCTCCTTCTGCCTAGTCTTTGCCAGGTTGCGGAACCGGCCAATAAGGTCGGCTAGACGCTTCATATCATAGCTTGTTAGCCGTTCCACCAGTTTTAGCCGCTCAGCTAGGGGTACCCTCTGGAGGTCGGCGGGCTCCAGGCCCCATCCCCCAAGAACTTGCTGTACTTCCTGGGCCTTCTCCCGCCCTGCCTCTACTGCCTGCCTCACGGCCCGGCGTAACTCCCTGGCCGCCTGCTGCAATCCCTGCGTGGCCTGCTGGAGAAGGACTTGGGCTTGCTCCTCGTCGCCTTGATCCTGGGCCTGGAGGGTCTGCTCGGCCTGCTCCATAGCCTGCTGGAGCTCCGGACGCTTCTGTATTTCCTCCAGCAGCCTTTTCCCGGCCTCCACAGTGGCTATCCCGGCGGAAAGCTCGTCGAGCATGGTGATAAGCCGGGTTTCTGCTGTGGTCTTATCTTCCAGTAGACGCTCGGCAAACGGCCTATTGGTCCTATGCGCCAAATCCATTTGCTCTTCCGGCACCAGCTCGGGCGCCGCCTTGTAGAAAGCCGCCCAAATATCCTGGAGCAGGGCGGGCCAGGTGGCGGTACCACGGCCCGCCAAATCTTGCAGTTCACGGCTGGCATTAAGCAAGTCCCGGTACAGCCGGGCATCGTACCGGTCCTGCTCGATGGCATTGGTCTTTGCCAACTGCCTAGGTGAAACCCCAAGCAGTTCGGCTAGATCGCTATGCCTAGACACTTTGCCACAACCTCCCTGTTCCATGCCACTACCTGGAAAAGCGCCTCTGCAATCCGGGCATCCGATTTGCCCTTCGCCTGGGCCTCCCGTTGCAGCTCCTCTAGGCGCTTGGCGATCTTCTTCAACTTGGCATTGGCCTCGGCCCCGGCAGCCGTGGCCTTCTCGTCAGATGCCTGCATAGCTTGCTGCCAGACCTCCATTGCTTGGTCAAGCAAGTCCTGAGCCTCCTGGTCAAGCGGGTTGGCGAGGGCCATGATTGCCTGCCGCACCTGGGTTATCTGCTCCGGTTCCTGCCAGAGTGCGGCGGCCAGGATTTCCAGGTCGTCCTCTTGTGCCTGTGCCCGGCCTTCCAGCCAGGCGTGGGCGCGGACGAGATCAAGACTTTGCTTCCACCTACGGTCGGAAACCGGGATGTTAAGTTCCATCATCTTCTGCCGCAGAGTGGCAATATGGGGGATTACCCGCTTCACGTCCACTTGCCTAACCTCAGCCTGAGCCTGGGCTAATTCCTGAGCGGTCAACGTTTTGCGTCCGATTGCGCCTGCACCTGCTAGGAGTTTTTCAAAACTGCGCGGGTCCTTAACGTAAGACACCACGTAGCGCAGGAGGAAGCGGTCCCAAAGTGCCCCTAGTTCCTCCCGGTCCTCTGGGAGTTCGTTTGAGGCCCCGACAACCATCTCCAAAGGCACCTGTGTCGGTTGCCCGTCATTGAAAAATAAACGTTCATTCAAGATGGAAAGAAGAGAATTTAGCACTGCCGAGTTGCACTTAAATATCTCGTCCACAAAAGCCACTGTTGCTTCTGGTAACTTGCCTGCTGTTACACGCCGATAAGAGTCATTCTCCAACGCTTTTAAGGAGATCGGTCCGAACAACTCCTCTGGGGTACTTGTCCGGGCTAGGAGCCACCGGAAGTACCTCCCACCAATCCGGGAGCAAATATCCTCCGCTAAGGCCGATTTAGCCGTACCAGGAGGCCCCAGCAAAAGAACATGCTGGCGGGCTAGAAGGCCCACCAGCAGGCCACGGATAACCTCACGCCGCTCTAAATATGTCTGATTTAGTTCACTTTCAATAGCGGTAAATTTGTCTCGCATGGGTTATACCTCCTCGAACTCAAGAGTCAGCCGCTTTACGCGACGGAACCTGACAAACCGGTAGTGCCGCCCGGCTGCCGAAACCTCCGCCTGCTCTGGCGGAACCTGCTCCATCTCCGCCCAGAGAGGCTTGATGTCCAGGTCTACCAGCCGCCCTAGGACCGAGAGAGGGGCAACGACTACCATTTCATCCCCGCCTGCAGCTTTGAAACGAGTTACAATATCTTCGGCATTGCTAAACGGCTTCGGGTCCTGAACAATCTGCACGTCCGGCCCAAACAACCGCCGCAACTCTGTTACCTGCGACGGCAATGGATCGTGACGGCTAAACCACACAACTTTCTTACCCATTTAGATTACCTCCTTTTCCCGTGGCACCACGGCCACGATAACTAAATTCTCCACTGTTTCCCCCACTGCCCACCATACGGGTTTGGTCTGGGCCAGCCCTGTTCTGGCACCGGTTTTGGAGATCACCCGCGCCAGCAGGCGGTAGGGTGGGTCGCCATCTTCCGGTTTAGGCGCGTGTAGGTGGATAACATTCCTCTGCGCCCAGTCCGGCGGGTTTTCAGTGTCTTTGTAGGCTTCCCGGTAGTCTTGGTAGAAGACCGCCACTACCGGATCGCCTGGGCCGACTTCAGCCTTAAACTTGATTATCGGTACTCCGGCCGGGAGGTGGCCGGCCTGGAAACTATATCCGCCCTTGACTTCCCGGAGCTTCGACCGCTCCAAGGAAGGATCGAGAATACAGACAAACCGTTTGAGCATTTATTTCCCCTCCTCAACATAGCCTATACGCGGCTCGGATAGAGCCGCGTACGGAATATCGGTCCAAATAAAGCCTTTCGCGCCTTTCGGTCGCCGGAACCCGTAATCCACCAGGCACCGGTATATAGCCCGGTAGGCCCGGCGGCGTACCTCCTTTACATTCTCCGGACTGTCCGGGTCTAACCCGTCTGTCCAAGCCAGGAAGGCCGAGAAGTAAAGGGCCTGATAGACATCTTCTATCAGGCCTCTTTCCCGCAACACTTCCTTAAGGCTGGCATCCCACCAGCGAAACTGGGCAACGCTGATGGCTGCCAGCCTTTCTAACCGAGTATCCTCAAATCGCAGGAGCATTTCAATCGCCCCCCCCTTCTTTTATCACCTCCCTTCCAATAGGAGGTGTAATCAAAACTGGTCTAAATATACGAGCTGGTAATTCAGCACTTCGTCTTCGGTTAACTTCCTGGGATAATCCAGGGTTCCGAAGTGAAATTTTGGGTGTGGCCTTTCGGATCCAAGGATGTAGCCTGACGGGACCGCCCCCAGTGAAGGCGGACGGTACTGCAACCCGTATCGGTAGCGCGGCCCCTGGTACTCGTCATCCCAAATCAGCGCCATCTTGCACACTCTCCTTGATCTGAGTTAGAAGAGCCAGCTCCTCCTCAATAAGGGCCAGCTCCTTTAGCAACTCTTCCCGCCGTTTCTGGAGGGCTTCGATTTTGTCTATGCCCTCCTGGGCTTTTCGTTGCCTCTCGGCAAGGCGCTGCCGGAGTTCTTTTTCCGAGATAATCCTTACATCATTGTTCTCCCAGATATAAAAATCACGGTAGTCGTTTTTCCAGGAGCCGCCGCACCTGATTTCCAGCAGGTCCCCTTCGTGCAAATCCTTAGTCTGAACCTTTACCAGTACTACACCCTTGTTATCCCTAGGGTATTCTTTCTGCCCCAGGAACTCACGAGCGTAGCCATACTTCTGATCAAGCCCCGTGATCCGGGCGATATAAGCGCCTCCCTTGCGGCTTTCGCCGCCCGCTACCAACACTTCGCCCAAAAATGGGTCCCTTTCGATTTCGAGCTTGCTATATCCCATTTTAAACCCTCCTTCTTTTTATTTTTTTTATCCTCCCTTCGGTAGATGAGGAAGGTATGTATATTCTTCTACTTTTACTAATATAAACCTTCTATATAAGCATCAACGGTCCCATCTGCCCACCAGAAGAAATTCCACTCTAGTGAACCATCTGAGTAACAGTACGATGGTCCACGCTGTCTGACCTCCGCCTCGAATTCTTCCGGCACCCAATTGAGCCTGCGGGCCATGTGCCTGACGCAAGCAAAAAACTGTTGTTCTGTTTTTATTTCCTCGAAGTTATTGCGAGCCCACTTCCGGCGCTGGCCAGAAGGTGTGGTCCAAACTTCGCAATCAGAGAAAGTGACCTTCATTACCTTTTTACCTCCTTTTTGCTTATTTCTCTTCGCCGCTTTCTCTTCGTCTCCCTGCCCGCTCACCTGCTGGCTCCTTCTGTCTTTAGCCAGGTTGTTGGTTCACTCTGGCGGGTGCTCATTGGGTTCCTTCCCTTTTCGCCTTCAACCGTCGGCCCCTGTCAGCCTCTCGGCTTCATTCCGACCTCCGGCGGTTCCAGATCCGGCAGCTCCCGCCTTCCTTGTTCCCCTGTTACCCCGGCCCTTCCGGGCCTCGTCAGGGTCCCCGCGAGTGTATCCGGTACTTGCGGCCTCTATATTGAGTTGTCAATGACCATTTTCTAATTATAGTATACATGCAATAATTAATTCTGTCAATAGGGTTTTTAGCAGATTTTCCTAAAATTTTTTGTCCGGAAGTTGCTGTAAAAGGTTGGTAGGGTAGGGGAGAGGAGACTGGCGATAATTAAACAAAAGCCCCCAGCTTATCACCGGGGAGGGAGGGGTAACCTGAAAAAATATTATTCGGGTGCAATATACCCCAGCACCGCCACCGGAACCGCAATCCCTTCGCGGTCTGGGGCGATTGGGTACAGTTCCCGGGGTACCCAATTTCGAATGTGGGTAGCCCGTCCTTGAGCATCAAAGTAGCAGATATCGAACCCTCCATCAGAGGTGCGAACCTGCACCTCAAGCCAACCCAGAATTGGGTCTCCTGTGACGGGAGATTCCAAAGCAGTAAGCAGAACATCCATATCCTGCCCCTGCTCTTCAAATCCATCCCAGCCCCCAGGATTAGATTGTCAATAGGTATTTCAAAAAAACTAGGCTTGAAGACAAAAAAAATAAAAGCCCCTAGGCCTCTCTGGCCCAGGGGCTTGTTTATTCTTTCCACCTGCGGTACCCGCAGTCAGGGCAGTATATTGCGCAGCAGTTAGCCTCCATTTGCGCCCCGCAGTCGGGGCAAGTTACGGCTCTTACTATCCTTTCTTTAATTAGGTATTGCGCCACATCATCTGCAAAGTCTACGATTTCTCCCTCTTGGTATAGGTCTTTACCCTTCAGTATTTCCACCAGCATCGGCTAGCACCTCCGCTAGGGCTGCGTCCAACTGGCAATCAGGACACACTTCCCCGCCAGGGCCTTCCCATTCGCTACCGCACACAGGGCATTTACTGCCCAGTGGCGGCTGTTGAATTTTGTGTGCTATCTGCATTGCTCTTCAGTTCCTCACCCAAGGCCTTTAACTGGTGGACCGCAGCCTCAATAATTCCTTGCCATTGCTCATCAGTCAGATTAATCCCATGCTTTGCCGCAAGCTGTTTTACAAAAACTAAAGCCTGTTGGAACTTAGCTTTGCCGTCAAAGCCATTGGCAGCACCGATAGCTTCCGCAGCTTTTACTGCTATTTCTGCTATCTGGAGAGCCTGATCGATCTGCTGTTGGGTAAATTTCTTGCGTAGGTAATTAATTAGCATGCCACCCAAGACCACAATAATTAATTGGATTAAGTCGGTGAGAGTCTTTGTAATCAGTTGTTCCATAAAAACTACACTCCCTTCTAAAGTTTTAGTTGGGTTTTGTTAAAATGGCCTTCTGGCCGTCCCATTGGACTAGATAACCCATGTTGCCAGCCACAGCCCTTAAAGGTAGCATAAGGCGGTTGGTATCCTGAGTAACAAAAGCAGGCTGGTCCAGCCTGACAGCTTGGCCGTCAACCAGCATGGTATCGGCTCCTGGTATAATTTCGATCCGGCTTGCTGCTCGGGGTACTGTGATGTCCGTAGCTGTCCAGGCCTCCATAAAGTAAGGCACATAGTGCTGGCCGTCGCCGATAGGGTCAAAAGTCAAAGTAAGCCAGTGGTAGGGCAGCCAGGCATAACCTTCATTGCCCCATTCTTTGCCCCAAGTATTGCGAAGCAAGAATGCCTGTTTATCGTCGTCATAGTCACATAAACAAACCATATGGCCGCCTAGTAGATAACCTTTGGGTTCTGGAATAATGTAGTCTGGACCATTAATGTCCATGAAATTGTCTACGACAAGTATGGCTGCCTCAATAGGTCCTTCTCTGGCAATAGCCTGCCGGATAATATTTACCCTGGCTTGCAGATCATTATCGGTTGGACTTGCAAGTTGTGCATAAGTTTGAATGCGATACTGCGCTGCCGCTTTTATTGCTGTTACGGGCGGCATGGGCACATTTACATCACTGGTTAAAACATCGTCCGGGTAAATAGCTGCCGGGCAGACGCCGTATTTTTGCAGGGCTTCAAAAGTATAGCGTGGCTGGCTCCCAGGCTGATTTGGCATGCCATCCAAGTTCTTTTCAATGGCATAAAGGAAGGCGACTGATAGCCCTTCAGCAGGGAAGTCGCCCTGGCTTATTTCCTGGAAAGCCTTCATACCCCAGCAGGTGGAGGCCGCTGTGCAGGTTCCGAATTTTTGCTTGTATATTGGTGGAAGGTTAGCCCGGTAATTGGTTTTCCGTGGCAATGGTTGCAGATCTGCAGTATACAATAATCTTTCGTAACGGTAATCTCTAGGGTCCCACCGGGAAGGTATGACTGGTAATTTTATATCACCAATCTGGCGCGGCGAATCTTCTATTACTTTTCGTAATAAATGAATACGTTCAGGCATTATATCACTCCTAACCGTCTTAGAATCTCAGCAAGCAAATTTAGATCGACCATTTCCTTGCCGTTGTGCTCTGCAGTAAATCCGGCTTTCTGTGCTAACAGTCTCAATGCTTCCGGCGCTTCCACTTCTGGCTCTAGCAGTCCAGCTTTATCTAGCGCAACCGCAAGTATCTCCCGGCTTACTGCCCCCTGTGGGTCGCTCCCATCCAGCACCCCCTTTGCTACGGCTTTATCCCAGGACGATTTAGCCCAATCGCTTACCCCATTTTTCTCTTGCCTCCTTCCGAAGGGCAGATTTTTTATTGCTGCAAACATGCCGTCTGTGGCATGCTGCCAGCTCCAGAAGCTAACTCCTGGCACTCCCATGCTTGCTGCTAAGTTGCCAAATGTTGTTATCTCTTCCGGGCTAATGTCCCCATAAGCTTGCCCTACAGGAACCACGGGCAAATTAAAGGCCTGGTATTTAGCCAGGCAGCGGTATAAAGCCTTGTCTGCAGCCATACCGAAGTCTCCCCAGTAGACCTGCGGCAGGGCCACATTGCAAAAGTTAGAGAATACGTCATAAGGGAAAGCGGAATGGTAATCGGGAAAAGCAAAACTGCTGTAGCCGATATATTTGCTGCTTACCGGTGAAGCCAAAATCGCCTTAAACAAGGCTATCGCATTAGCTCTCCCAGCCTGGCTTTCATACTCTCCTTCTGCGTCAATCACCAGCCAATCCGCCCCGGCCTCTACGGCCCGTTCCATGGCGGCCACTTCACCGCTAACATTGTTGCCATAGCTATAACCCCAGGCTCCTACCGTAAGGCCAGCTTCTTTAGCCGGGCCTGCAATATAGTCAAGCTGCGACCAGTATTTGCTACCATCCCAGGCTTTAACAATCAGTCCAGTAAGGCCTAGGTCCAGGGCTTTATTGATAATGGCGTTGATATTACCTCCTTCGCATTCATTCAACAACCAAATCCACATATGTTTGCCTTCCCAAGGGTAAGGCATAGCTACTTTCCCCTCCCTTCAATCCGTCCCTTCCGCTTTCTCTAACTGTTGCTGTATCTGGGTTAGGCTCTCGATTATAGCTTTGATTTCTTGCATCTCGTCCTGCTGCATTTGCAGGTCCTGCTTTACCGCCGCTATCAGTTCGTTGATCTGCTTGAATTGCGCCATGATCATCTCATGGTCCTTTTGCGCCCGTCTCTCCGAAGATTTTCCTAATAAGTTGGTACCTACCATAAGGAGAGGCAAGGCCCATAGCTGTACTGTGGAGGACCAGTACATGATCTGGACCATGTACTGTGGCCAGATTAGCGGTAGAAAGCCGTAAAGGAAGAACAAATAAGTCGTCCACATGGTACCAAACAACAGAGTCGCTTTAACGGCTATCCAATCATTGACCTTCTCAACCTTTTTCAACCACCTCGCTCTTGCACTTTGTCTTGGCATAAGCACACCCTTTCCAAGAAAAAAGTCAATCCTGTTGCTCCTTCGCCTGTTCCCGCTGTGCAATAAGCATTTCTTTTTGCGCCTCGATCATGACCGAAATGGCTTCGGTCAAGTGCAGGATCTTCTCTACTCGCCTGCGGTCTATTTCTTCCTGCCTGTTGGCCGCTATTAACAGAAGGGGGCCGGTATACGCTGCCTGGAGGCTTAAGAAAAGGTTCAAGAGAATGAAGGGGTAAGGGTCCCAGTGCTTCACATATGCGGTAACGTTAAGAAACATCCAGCCAGCCAAAAAAATTGTCTGTGTAATTAAAAAAGCCCATGATCCAATAAACCGGGCCATTTTTTCCGCTAGTAATTGTCCTAAGGTGGGCTTATCAAGGGCAGGTTGCTGCATAAAGAACACCTGCCTTTTGAAGCTACCTGATAACGTGCCAGAGTATCCACGAGACTAGCGCTCCAATCACTGTGGCAGCTAAACTGAGCAGCCAAGCAGCACTAGGCGGCCAGGAGCGCAGAGCGTTAATGGTGGTCTCTCGCAGGGCGTCATTAATGTTATCGAGTTTACTATTGAGTTCTGCCCGAAGCTCTTCAATATCCCTTTGTAATGCCTGTTGGACCGCATCTAAGCGGTCTTCTAAGCGGTCTACCCTGCGCTCAACAGCATCAACACGTTTATTGAGGACTTCCAGCTGTTCCATTGAATTAAACCACCGCCTTTCAAACAAAACTAAAGCCGCCAGATCATGGCGGCTTTGCAGGCTATTGAACTAAGTGCTTTCTGTACTGCTCCCTCTTTCTTTCATCGCTTACCTGAGCATAAACCTGTGTAGTAGCCGGGTTGGTATGGCCAAGTAAAGCTTGAACTGTCGCTAAGTCGGCACCATTGTTTAAGGTTAAGGTAGCGAAAGTGTGACGCATAGTATGCGGGTGAACATTTTTCTTTATACCGGCTCGTTGTGCTATTAGTTTTATCTCTCGCTGTATAGCTCTTCTGGAAAGTCTGCGCATAGGTTTCCTTTCGGTTACGAATAGTGCTGGGCAATCGTCTAACCGGGTCATGAGGTACTTCTTAAGGTGGTGCATGGCCCGAAAGCTGAGGTAAACTTCGCGCTCCTTATTACCTTTCCCTATCACTTTCGCGCTGGCCGTTTGCCAGTTTATGTCCTCGCGGTTTAGCGGCTGAATTTCACCTAACCGGCAGCCGGTAGCGTAGAAAACCTCAACCAGCGCCCTTTCCCTAGGCGTTCTGCAGGCCTCCCGCATCATCTCCAGCTCTTCTATAGTCAAAGCCTTTGGCAGCGTCTTTTCAGTCTTCGGCGGCTTAATCCGTCTTGTGGGGTCTCCTAGAATAATTTCTTCTTCTGTAAGCCAGCCAAAGAAACTCTTTAACACTGACAGCCTTCTGCCAAGTGAGCTGAGCTTTAAGTGAGGGAACTGGCTTAGAAACTGGCGAATATCTGCTGTAGTAATTTCCACAACTGGCTTCTGCACTGAATTGGCAAAAATCCTTAGTTCGATTTCATATCCTTCCAGCGTTAACGGGCTTAATCCTTCGAGCTTCTTTGCTGCCAAGAACTGTTCTATCTTTTCTCGGATATCTGGGTGGGTGCCTGGTAGCCTTGCTGGCTTAACCTCATAGAGAGACAAAATACCAGCAATCTTCATTCGCAACTGTAAGGGGTCTACGTTAGGGCATAACTGGGTAAGCTCATCTACAAGCTGGGCAAGCAAGCGCTCACCCGCCGAGACCTGGGCAGGATAGGACATGGCAGGATACCTCCCTGGAGCAAGGTATTTTAGTCCTGGAGATAGTGGAAGCAGGCAAGCGCCTCCAGGAACGCCTTTCGGGTAAGGTGGCCTGCCTTACCCTAGCCTGCTGGCTTAATCATATCATGCCCCCTAAGCCTAGGTCAATGTTGCACATTAAAGTCCAAATATGCTACACTGTGTTATATTACTTTACCTTAATTAGATAATATACGCTTCCGCGATCTTCTAATCTATCATTTCCCTCTAATTCATTAAAGTGATAATCAACTACTTCATACCCAAGTCTTTCGATCATTTTTTGAAAAGACACTTTGTTAAATCGACATCCCCATGTCCAACCAGGTGCGGGGGTTTCAAAATAATCCGGTGAATCGTTAGCCATAGAAACAACAGATTGTACTATTAAATATTTTTTAGCCATATTGTATGATTTGGTTAAAATTTCCTCGGGGTTAGGCACATGATATAATCCTCCAACGTTTGCAACGACATCCACTCTCTCTAAACGATCAATGTTATTCACATCTTCTTTAACGAACTCAATATTTGTTAATCCTATTTTATCAGCTATTTTTCTTGCCTTCTCTAACCATTGTTCATCTCTGTCTATACCATAGCTTTTCATAGCGCCAAAAAGTCTTGCCACCATTGCATAATACCCATCAGCACAGAAGAGTTCTGCAAAAGTTACAGTATCACTCATCGAACTTTTTGATTTAGCAATAGCCAATTGAATATAAGCATTGATTATAGGAGCTTTACAACGCTGATTGGGGCCGAAAATACCTGGAGGCTGTTTAGTCTTGAACCCAAAAATTGAAAAATCATGGTACAACTCCCCTAAATCATAAAGGTTCCGTGAGTCTTCTCTGCTTAAATTAACCGTTTTACCATCTCGTTTTACAATGCCCCAAAAAGTCCTAAACATTTTCAAGGTTTTCTCTCCTTCTTTACATTGAAACTTGGTTTAAAGAAACCGCCGCTAAAATTTCAATTCGTTCCTCCTCACTTAAGGCTGGATACTCCGTTAAAATCTGTTCGGCTGTGCGGTTCTCTTCTTGCATTCTACGAGTGATTACCCGCACAAAAATGTTCTTTTTCCATATAGGCATTATAATACACCTCCAATTAATGCTGCAATAGCTGCTTCAAGGTCGGCCAACCGTTGCTCAGTAGTGCCCTGCTTTTTTAAATCAATGTAAGGCATTCCCTTGGGCCGTGGATCTTCGGGTAAGCCTGTCGGCCTGCCTTCTTCATTCCGTGGAAACTCCACGGCACTATCCGCTATTTTGATTACTTCACATTCGGCAGGGTAGCGATTTATAACGTACTCCTGCTCATCTGTGTGTATGGCTATAACTTTGCCCGCCTTAATCACTAGTATCAAAATTAGCCCCCCCCTACGTTGAAATAATAGCATTCGCATTGCCCACAGTATTCACGGCAGGTGAAAAGGTTGGTGTGCCTATATAACCAGTAACCAGTATGCCACTCTCTAACCAAGCATAGTAATCAAGGTTAGTATTGTTCGAGGCTACGCTAGAATCTGCCGCAATGAAGCCACCTATCGTTGCCCAGAATCCCACATTCCCGTTACCACAGGCCGTGGCGGAAGATACCCAAAAAGCACCGCCTCTCTCCGCGGAAAAACCTCGTTGCCCATTGCCGCTGGCTACACTAAAATCGCCCCTAATAACACCATTCATATAGGCATAATAACCATGTAAACCATTACCCGAACTAGCCACATATTTAGCCCAAATGCTTCCACTATAAGCCGCAACTAACCCCCCTTGCCCAAAACCATTAACACCAAAATTAGTCCCACAAAGTACGAAAGCACCCGCTCCAGCATTTTGATTTGTCGGATTATATCCCACCCATAAACCATAATTATTAGCAGAACCATCTCCAACTAGCGCAATATTGTTTATTAGCCCAAGACCACTACCTGGCGGTACTAATACTCCACAAGAGTTTGCAAACCAAAGTATAGTTTTAAGCGCTATTACAGTACCACCATTCAAAGTAGCACTTGGGAACGTACTCTTGCGGTGGGTATTCTGTACGGTGATTTGAGTTGTGCTGTCAACGCTAATGACCTTCCAAATTCCCCAGAAGGCATAGTGATCTCCCGTACCCGTGGTATTTTTGATAATTACATAATCACCAGCCGCAATGCTAGCAGTGGACTGCACCTGAATGGGCACGCTCCAATTGCCCGCCGCACCTGTAATAGTGCCCACTCCTGTTATGGTGGTAGTAACAGGAGTTGCACCAATGATCTCTATATGCAAGCCACAAGGGTGATCAACGATAATAGGGGAAGTATGATTATAAGTTCCCGCAGCAACCTGAATCGTGACAGTAACATCATGGGGTATCCAGGCTTTTTTGAGGCTATCTAAAGCCGCCTGAATGGTAGGGTAATCTGCTGGAACATTTATATTCTTATTGTCTGTTATCACAGTTTCGGCCAAATGCGCAGCTAAACCATCCCTACTTGCCGCCGCCAAGTCCCAGCCAGTACCATTATCACGATATATTTCCCCTTTATCAGTAGCCAAGAACAACCTGCCGACAACGCCAGCCGCTGGGCGGTTAGCCAGCACGTCCGCCAAAAGTTCAGGCACTCCAGAAGTATTCTTTACTGCTCCTATATCCGCTGGTGTCAAAGCATCTGCTCCACCTATAGCATGGGTGCTCTTGTGAGCAGAAGGCGGGTACGTCGCAGGCATTGGATGCACGTGATCCGCTCTTGCCACGCTGGTGCTTGTACCCGCTGTTCCCGTCGCCCCTGCTGATTCCGACGCCGGGGTAGTATTTGACAGCGGCAGGTTCGCTGCCGGTACCACAAAACTGCCCAGAGAATTAGGCTGTATAGTGCCGCCCTGTATGGTGCCATTGTTGGTAAACATCTGGCCGGAAGGCAGCACAATCCCCGCATTGGCCGTCAACGTAGAAAGAAGCCTTACCCCGTTCGAGTTACCCAAAATATCCAGATACCCCGCCGCTGTGTTATCCAGCAAGTAGGCCGTACTGCCGAGGAAAAACTTAATTCCCGGCATAGTGTCGATTTCCGCCGCCGCGCTGTCATTTATCCAAATCCTGCCTCCCGAGACCTTTTTCAGCCAGCCTCCAGAGGTGCGGTACTGAGCCGTAAGATCCGTTATATTCGCCTGCTGGATAACAGTGGCCCCTGCCGCAACGTATACCTGCGCTAGGGCGAACCAGCCAGAAGGCACCGCAGGGGCTACAGGATTGGCAGAAGGCGTGCCGTGGATAACATTTAGGGCAAAGTAGTCCTGCTGGGTCAGAGCCACGTTTTGGTTGGTTACCGTTCCAGTCGTTGGATCTTTGAACGGCCTGGACTGGACGTTAGTGGCTTGGGTCTGGTACTGGCAAACGATCAGGTCTATCCTTGGGTTAGTTGTGTCTGCGCCCAGAGGCGTACCCCACGTATAGGTTCCAGAGATAACATTGACCTGCTGGTTGGTAGCGATATTAATTATTTGGCCGTTTTGCACCGCCACGCCCGCTGTTACCGTTATTCCCCCATCAGGTGTAGCATTAGCCTGCACTTGGAGACCGGAGAGGATTACAGTGGTGTTGCTGGAAAAAAAGAGAGTGTTGATAAAGGTTTGGAAGTCGGAATTTATAAGGTTGAACGCATTCTGCATATCCTGGCTTAAGATTTCCATATTAGCAGGCCAAAGTGGAATGTTCAAACCGCATACACCCCCTTCTATAAGAACAGCGGGATTATTCCCGCCGCCTTGCATTGGTCCAACACACTGCGGTTGATATACTGTTGCAAGGTCGTTCCACCGCTGGCGAAATAGTAAAGGTTATCAAAATAAGCCTGGTCGTACCAGGGCCCGCTTGTTCCCTGCCCCGAACCCAATAAAGCTAAGTAAAAAGCTGCTCCTTCATAATTAGAAGGAATATAGGCCGTTAGGTCATTAGTGACGTATCCCGCCTTGAACCAGCTTAACCCGTCCATTAGAAGGGTATCGTCTACTACAGCGTCATACGTACTGATATATTCTTTCTGGCGAGGCTTGGGTGAAATATCCACCTTAAAGACCTCGCCATTAATCTGGCCGGTGCCGTCTATCCAGGAGCCAATATAGAAATTGCTGGCGGCTACCTGTGGTATGGGCGGTGTTGAAGCAGAAACCATCAATACCCCGTTAATGTAGAATTCCAGAGCATTGCCCGACCAGTTAACGGCAAACTGGATAAGATTTGGCATAAAAGCGTACATGCTGCCCGCTGGATAGGGCTGAACGGCTCTGTCCGGCACGCTGAGGTAAAGGCTATTACCCAGATTATCCGATATCCATACCTGCCAGAAATTATCAGGAGTGTGGCGTATGGCTAAAACATTGTTCACGCCGTCGGTGCTATGAGCGAACACATAGCGGTAGCCTTGCGGGTCATAGGTGCCCTGGTGCTGCAACAGGGCCACCCGTAGGCAGCCCTGCTTAGGGTAAAAAGTATTGGTGGTAGGATAGACTAGAGTTTCCGCAGCCCTGCTACCGCCCCCTAAAGTCCAGGGAGTAGAATAGCTCCCCGCCTCAACCTGCAACCCGTCCACCCAAAAAGTTACCGCCTGCGCCGTTGTGGTAGTTATTAAAAAATCCACATTGCCGCCGCCGCAGTAAACCACCACATTATTGATTTCTTGCCAGGCGTTATTAGTTAGGGCTATAGTTTTTACCGTGCCGTAAATTTTATTGGCTGTATCTATAAGCTGCACCTGGACCGTTCCGCTGCCCCTTATGCGAACCTGCCCGGCATAAACGGTATTAGCACTGCCGGTGAAAGAAACCCTTACGCCTTCCCCGGCTACCAAGCCGGGCGTAGTAACCTTGACGCTTTTCGTCCCGTGCCAGGCGTAGGACGTATCTTGGGCTAATGTTGCCCCCTTCCCTGCAACATAGCCCGTTAAATCCGTTTCCGCGCTGGACTGGTTGGCAGTGAGAACGTTTGCGGTCCCCTGCCAAACAAATACAGCCTGCCCCTTCGTAGTTGGGGTAAAAACCGGAGTATTGGCGGCTATTTGCTGCCCGTCATAACTATAGGCGGCTGTGGGCCGCGAAAAAGAAGCCGTAACCGGCTGGCGAGTATAATTATAGGTCTGGAAAGTTTTGCTTATCGCCACGCTGTTGCCGCCCAGTTCGTAAACCCCGTAGACCTGGGAATTATACAGCCTTAAATAACTGGCCAAAGAAGCCGGGTCCAAGCGGTAGTTGAGCTGGGCGATAATCCGCTGGAGAAGAGAGGCGTCCGGCTCATTAGGAAACCTTACTAATCCCACCCGGCGGGCGTAAAAGTTTAACATAAATCCAGTAGCGCCGTTTAACCCTACCTCTTGAGCCGCCGTATCTAATTGGGCCAGCAAGTCATCTATCATAGATCCGCCCGACCGGAGCAGGGCATATAAAGGCTTCCCTGTCCGGGGGTTATAAGCAGGCGGGAGAAAGCTGGCAAGCCGGTCGTAAGAAGCCATCTAAATCAGCTCCCGGTCTGCAGGTTAACGGTAATTGTACCCGGAACGATCAGAGTATCGGCCGGGACGATCACGTCTCCAGTAGGCGTAGTATACGTCACTTGGGCTACTGTAGAACCGCCGTTCACGCCTATAATTACCGCTGTTAACTGAGCCAAATAAAGCGGCTGGCCGATAGCCAGGTTATTGATATAGGCGATAATGGCATTAGCAATGCTTTGCTGTGTGGTAGCATTATTGTAGGCCTGTGGCACCTTGGCTGTTACCGTGACATTCAATGTCTTAACCGTAGCCGGGTAGACGTTTACCTGGATTCCCGCCGCCTTAGCCCTGTAAACCGCCTGTTGGACCTGCTGCAAGAGGCTGGAGGTCGTCAGCCCGTTAGTCCCGTAAACTATTAGGTTAACCCACCCGGGCGGCGGGTTCAGGGCCAAAATATGGTATATTTGCGGGACCGTGGTTATAGTGGCTGACGACAAAGTAAACCGGATATAAAAAGCCGTCTTGCCGTTCACTGTTGTGGCCTGCCAGTCGGAAGGCGCAGTAAAGGTAACGCTGCCGCTTTTGGTGAGGCCTGAAGTGTTGTCGGTGGCCGCCAGGGTTACCCAGGAGGAGCCGTTATAGTACTGCCAGGATCCGCTTATCCCGGCTCCAGGAGTAAAAAAATTGATATAAAGGCTGTTAAACATCACCCCCGCGCCTATATAAATGCTGTCTCCTACGGCAGGCATAGAATTAAAAGCCGGGAAAGGCACGCCCCAAGGTATGTTAGCCTCTGCGCTCTGGTCAGTATAGGTCGTCCCTGCCTGGGTATGACAAACTACTAGCGGTGGTTCCACTACGGCTGTTTTAGCCACACCAGTTACCTGCTGTGCTGCATAATTCAAGGCCGCCACAGTCCCCTGGGTTAACGAAGCTATATACTGCGAAAACCGGTAAGCCCTCTCCGGCTCCGTTTCTGCATCTTTACCGCCGTAAGCCGGATTGGGATTGGTAACCGATTGGATCCCCTGCACTTGTGATACCAGGACCGTCAAAGTATTAGCCGCTACATTCCCTGCTGCACCCGGCACCACGGCAGTAGCATTAACCGTCACCGAAGTGCTTCCAGTTGGAATTTGGGCCTGCGAATCAGTAGTGAACTGCACAGGAGGGCTATAAACACCGGGAGCAGTCTGCACTATAGTTCCCGCCGGTATTACTGTGCCTGCCGTACCAGTGAAGGTTAACTGGCATACGGCCTGGGTAGCAGGGAGCGGAGGGAAATCTAAAGCAGCATACAGTCCCTCTGCGGCGCTGGCTTTCAGGCGGTCGTTTACGTAGAGATAGAGCTCGGATAATAAAAGGGCGTAGACCTCGATGAGCGTCCGCGCCCTTCCGCCAGCGTAGAGAGAGGTTATCTGGCTGGTGTTAGCTTTCAGGTAATTCAGGCCGTCCGTCACCAAGTCAAAGAAAGTCTTAACTTCCAATTGCTGCACGCTCCTTTAAGGGCAAAGGCAGGCTTAGCCTGTGTACCCTTTCGGGTTCGCTTACCAAGGTCACGTCTGCGGTGATCCGCGCCACTGGATAAACTATCGAGACCTGAACGTTTACCACATCTTTGATCCGGGGGTCCTGCTTTAAGACTTCAGTTACTTCTAGTTCCAGCAGTTTCTCTCGATAAGGCTCTCCAGAGGTCGCTATCGCTAGCAAATTGCTCCCGTAGTTGGGGTTAGGTATATAGTCTCTTTTATCCGTCTCCAGCCGGAGTTTCAGGTCCTGAGCCAGGTTGTCGAGGCCACTCACTACTAATAGATCACCATCGTTGCCCACCTGGAATTCTCCGTCCGGCCCCAAGCAAATGTCTGTCTTGCAGAATTCAGCATAAAAGTCGATTATAGGTTGCGAAGGTGCTGTCATATCGGCCCGAAGGGGTATATACAGCACTGTCCCTGTAGTGGCAATATTGAGAGACTTGCCATTGGTGAAAGGCTGGGGGTTAGTCACGGCTAGATTATAAGGATTGTTCCCCACTATTTGAGTAATCCGGTTTGCGCCTATATTGCCTACCGGCCCGGTCTGGGTGCATTGGACCGTAACTGTGGCCGATAAACTGCCGGGATTGATCGTTACCGCCTGTGTTGTCTTGTAATACCTAGTTAGTTGTGTATTAATTCCTGGGGCCGCCACCAGAGTGCCTTGCGGGATTACAACTGGAACGCTTTCGGCGAAAGGGAGAGTAAAGACCACGCTGCCCGAAGCGGCTACTTGGTAATCCTGCGGGTTAGGGGCGATATAAGGAAAATGTAAATGATTGTAGGTAACTATGTCTTGCCAGTTAACGCCGAACTGGGCGGCAATTGCTTCTAAGGTATCGTTGTCTTTGACCACATAAGTGACTATCAACTCAAGCCCACCCCACTGCTAGCGAACATATCCTGGTGCCCCGCAAACTTTCCCAAGGTGCAAGCTGCCAGCAGAAGTTCCCTGATCAAATACTTTGGTGGAGGATTGTAGACAGTAGAAAGCGTATTAGCTAGCTTCACTAGCTTCTCCTTCCAAAACTGTACAGCGCCATAGTTTACATTGATTTTATCGGTCTTGCCTATGCGATACTGATCTATAGCCCAGGCCAAGGGGACCAAGGCATTATCCACCAAAGAAAGGGCAGATCCCTGCGGGTGCTCCGCTTCGCCAAACCTGCCTGTGTACTGATATATGCCGGGAAAGTTCTGCTCGGTTAATTCCTCGCTCGGCTCTATGCGGCCATAATACCCATGCGCCTTTACTGCAGCCTGGTCGCCGGAATCTAGGTAAGCAGGATTGTTCAGGCCAACCAGCTGCTTGATAATGGCTACTCTGGTCCATAAGTTATTCTCTATATCGAGCAGGTTGCTCTTCACGTCATAGACCTTAGCCAGGACGGGATCATCGCGGTTTATCACCGTCTGTCCTATTATCTGATAGTCCTCAGGTTTATCCGGCGGTGGCACCGGATAAAGGCAGATCAGAGTAAAGTCATACCGTCTCCAGAGGCTATCCTGCGGGGCCTGCCGCTGCCACCGGAGATTATCGATAAAGTAGACGGCATAGTATTCTTTGTCCATCCAATTATAAAACCGAAGCTCGTAAGTATGCTTATCGTCTTCATTCGTTTTATCCAAAAAATAGCGGTATATTTTCTCCAGGAAGCCTTGCCAGTGCTGCCATCCGTCGGTCACCCCCGCGTTGGTGACTGCTCTCAATCTCCAGCCGGACACACCTGATATGCGAATGGTGGCAAGCCCCCGTCCGAAGGCATCGACGTAGGCTCCTCCTATGGTCTGGATGACGTTGGCGCGGACGGGTTCGGTCTGAATGTACGTATCTGGGTTAATGAGGAAAGTCCAGCGCCATAAATCTTTTCCGTCCTGTAAGAGACGGAAGGTCAGAAGGATATAAGACATCTGTTGTGCCGTGGCGTCGGTCACTTGCAAATTCGGCAAGGCTATCCCTTCTTTCGCAAAAACTATTGCCTCAAGGTAGTTCCCAATGCTATGTTGGAAGAAAAAGCAAATAAGGAGGCGACTTATGATGTTAACTTCATTCGAGCCTGAACCCCAAAAACCATTGGCAGAGAAATTATTACACAGAAAAATGCCGTTAATTTACGTTTTGTTATTGTGTCTCTTTATAGCTGGGTTTTCCTTTATAGCAGGAGTATATTTACCGAAAGTCGGTTTTATGACATTGCATAAGAAAGGTTCCGACGCTACTACAACTAATACCAACGACAGTACGCCAAATTCCACATTACCTTCCACTGGCGAAAGCGAAACTGCTAGCATAGTAAAGTCCAACCAGCCGCAGTTTTTGCCCTCTCCTTACATAGGTGTAGCACTTAGAGAAACTCCCAATGGATTACAAGTAGTAAAGGTAATGCCGGATAGTCCAGCGAGCAAAGCAGGCATTCAAATAGGCGATTATATTACAAAAGCGAGCAATGCTCCAGACCTAGAAGGTATCCAGCATGACGCTTTCTATACCTTGAAGTTTATATCTATAGTGCACAATGTGCCCTCTGGAGGCAATCTTTATCTACTTATTAAACGAGACGGGCAAGAGATCAAAAAAAATATTCCTATAGAATACACAAGTGATGGTAACACCTGGTATACTGGCGAAATAAAAACGTGGGATGCTTCTATTGTTTTACCAGAAATCAAGCTTAATAACGTAATCCGAGGTTGGAAAATTACAAGTATCGCAGTTGACGGAAAAGGGTATTCATTCTCCGATCCTGCTAACGATAATATTGCAGTATCGTTCGGAGAGGATAATAATTCTTCGTTGCGTTATGCGCCAGCCGAAACAGTGCTGGAATCATTAATACCGCCTTCAGTGCAAACGTATCGTAAGATCAAAGTCGATCTCTATCCTGCCGTAGTATATAGCCAAAATAAAGAAAATAGGAAGGAAACCACATTAGTAGTAAGTGGTTCATCGTTAGGCGCACATGTCAGTATAGTTGCTAAAGCTCCACAAGATATTTACTCTCAATACGAGAACATTTTTAATCAGATTTTTGATTCGCTAAGAGTTCAAAATCTAAATTAGCTCACCACATAACTCGAAGTCTGCCCCTGGAGAGCAACCGTCTTTCCCTTTATCGTCACGGTATGAGTAGTCGTATCCGTGGCGATAATAATATTCCCCGAAGCGTTTATAGTCAGGTTATTTCCGCTCACCGTGATATTCCCCTGCGGGTCTACCCCCACGGTGGCCCCCGCAGGGGTTTTTATTGTTATCCCGCCCTGGGCGTCGAGGTTGATTATTACCCCGGCTGCGTTCTGAACCAGCACCTGCTTGGGGTCGTCCAGTTGCTTTCCCGTCTTCGGTGTTAGCAATTCACCAACGATATAAGGTGCATCTTTTCGCCCGTCCAGGAAGGCCAGTAATACTAGGTCGCCCACTTGTGGGCACCAGTAGAAGCCCCCTACCGACATTAGCGGCACACGGGAGTAGGCGGTCTGCCATCTGAGAACGTAAACATCGCATGTGGGCGGTATGGTACCGGTATAAACATTCCTCACTTCGGCCAGGACGTTTAAAGCCCAGCCGTACCACATGGCTGCCCGTTCGGCGTAGTTTTTTAGATTAGGAGTTTCTGGTTTAATCACCCCGGACCAACCCCCTTGTTACCGTTACGCTGGTAACGTATTCCTCGTAATTCCGCCAATCATGCCGCACTGAGGTAATGTAAAAGCTTTCGCCGGTATCCTCAATATAAAGCCGCTGCCCTATTCTCACGCTAGGCAGTCCCTTAAAAGTTATCGTCCCCTCTCGGAATTGAGGGTTCAGCTTAAACCAGTCATAAAGTTTTAGCGCAACTGAGCTAGCTACCTGAGCATCTACCAGCGTAGCGTTAAGGGAAACCCGAAGAGACTGGAGCCCGTATTTAACCGCACTTTGTCCATCCAAATAAGCGGGTATGGCACTGATAAGCTGCTGCTGGGTGTCCAGAGGTATTAAAGAAGTCACCCAATAGCAGTTAATCACTTCAGAATCACTTTTGCCCAGGTCGTATTCTCGGATCATATTGTAATTAATACGGTGCATGACTAGGTTTTGCCAATCCGCATCATCGAAAGGCACTTGGCGGAACACATAAACTACTTTGGCGTCTTTTTTCTCGCCGAAGGTTAATCCTCCCTGAATAGCGGTTCCTACCTGCTGATCAAACATCTGAGAGGAGTAAGCCACTCTTTCCCAAGGCACCAGCGGGTGCATGATGTCGTCCCGTGTATCCACAAATATTTCACCCAAAGGAAGACAGGCCATAGATTGGAGGAGAGTCCAGATCGAGCCCATATAAGGACTGCCTGCCCCCGCAAACCACTCCACGCTGCCTATTTCGGGCGGTTTACTTATGATGAACCGCAGTAGAGAAGGAAGGTCTGCTTGCTGCGGCCCATTAGGCCCGTACACTGTTGCCGCCACATTGAATACCTTATATACCCATTCGGTAAATATAGTCGCTTGGCAGAGAGCAGGGTCCTGGGGAGAACCGTTAAAAAATATCTCCCATAACAAACCCTGGATGGTAAAACCGCCTGCCGAAAGTGAACCAGAAAGCTGTTGCATTAACTTGGCTAATTCCGCTGCCTTAGCAGAAGAAGCGGTATCCTTTTTGAAGAAAGTTACGTCTTCTGCCCTTACGTAGCCATAACCATAACGTTGGGCAGCGATGTAATAGAAGTTACCTACCTGGGTTACCACTTCATGCTCCATACCGGGAGCAAGAGTACCCACAATGGGACTGTTTACATCCGGCTCTTGGTAAAGATTTGTTACGCCGTTGGTCCTTATGAACCGCTGTTTTTCCTGGATGTTATCTACCGCAGCAAAGAAGTCCGCATTGCACCGGGTAAGCAC
Source organism: Neomoorellaceae bacterium (assembly GCA_049701195.1). Classification (GTDB taxonomy): domain Bacteria; phylum Bacillota; class DSM-521; order Neomoorellales; family Neomoorellaceae; genus JBNATU01. The sequence continues at coordinate 116,232 of JBNATU010000001.1, read as the reverse complement.
CTTACCAAAGTCGCTGGCTAAGATGGTGATCACTCGCTGTGGCTTTTCGCCGCCGATAAAGTTTTCGCGCACTTGGTCTACGAAGCCTACCATTACCGCCGTCCAAGGGTCGGAAAGGTCTGCCTTCATTTCCACTACTACCAGGTCCATAGGGTTTATGCGGTGCGCCCAGTCCTGTGCCCCGGTATCATAGCTGGTGCCTACAGGTCTGGGCGCAAGAGTTATAGTCATGGTGCCCGTTGGCTGGTTTAAGCTCTTTTCCGTTCTCACCGCCAGCAGTTCAGAAGTAGGATCGGGGAAGCCGCTCTCAAAACTAAAAAGGCCCTCGTCCGTGTGAAAAGATACTCGGCAACGAGGGCGGTAAAATATACCTTGATAGGTGTGACTTCTTGCTCTGCTGTATGGTCTGCTAATGTCCTGCCTCATGCGTGTGCCACTCCTGGTGCATAGGCGGGGCTTTTAGACTTGGGCACGATAACAACACGGAACTCATAATCAGAAAGCGTGCCGTCATCACTCTGGAGCGCTATATTGCGCTGTCCTAATTCTTTTCTAAGCTGTGTATATATCCTCCCTACCGATCCCGCCCAGCTCTCCGGATCTTCAGGACGCCAACCTTCATAAGCCAGCTGTCGTAACTGTTCAGGAGTAGCGCTACCTTTAATGTAACGAGAGATAATTCTTGCGCCTTCCATAAGCTGAGCGTACAGCCCCTTGTACTTGGGGTCCGCATAGTCTTCAGAATAAGCTCCTACGCCCAGTGTATAGCCATACCGTCCCCATCCCGACTGGCCCCAATGCGTTTCATGCCAGCCTATAGCGGCTAGCAAATAAGGGTCTATACCGTATTGCGCAGCCACTTGTTTTACTAAAACCCAATCAGACTCTGGCATCCAGCTCGGCTTCTCACCGGCTGTTACAGGGCCACCACCGGTAGAAAAAGTTGCCCTCCTGTAGCTTGTCTGCTGGCTTAAAATGCCCGCATACCTAAGGGCAAAGCTTACGCCAGCCAGCATATAGCCAGCCTGGCTGGTGGTCATCGTATAAGCCATAGGCATAATGGGATTGAGGCCCGGTATGCTGGAATAAGGGCCGGAGAACATTTTTTCATTCAGTTTTGATATGCCTTCTTCAATTTTCTTAAGCACATTGCTTTTATCGATTTCTTCTCCTACCTTTTCCCCGCCCCAGCGGCCTACTATTTGCCCTAAAAATGAACCGACTAGGCCACCTACAGGGCCACCAGCCATAAACCCTAAAATGCCACCAATAATACCCCCGCCTGCTTCACCCACACCTTGTCCCCACGTTTCTGCTTTGCTGCGGTCTCCGCGAAGAATGTCCCATATACCGACTCCTGCGCTTCCCAGCGGTCCCAGCCATTTACCTCCTATCCGCAGGATACGAGATAGCCAGCCTCCTGCTTCAGGCAGTATTTCTCCTAATGCTCCTGCTCCAGGGTCTCCGCCTTTGAAGATATTGCCGAAAAGCTTGGCTATCCCACCTATACCGAGTACACCCATGAGAGTACCACCCAGGCCAGTAGCATAGGGATGCGCTGCCATAAACTCCGACAAGGGCTCTACTGCCTTAAAGGTGATGCTTCCTATATCCAAAGCTGTAATCGTTAGCTTATCTATAACTTTAGGTATTGCCAGCCCCCCTGCCTTCTCTATTTCGGTTACCATTTCCTGAAGCGATTTGTATTGTCCGCCAGTTATTTTTTCAATTTCAGCAGGCGTTGGTAGCCTCCTGAATCCTCCTGTTGCCTGCCTGAGGGCTTCGATCTGTCCCGGCTGGAGGTGCAGTATATCCTGCATGAACAGTTCAGCGTAAGTCTCATCGCCCCCGCCCATTCTTAGCGCTCTCTGCCAGATGTTCTGGAGAAAACCGAGGAATTGTTCCGGCTGTTTAGCTAATTCGCCAAGCCCTTTCCGCTGTAGCAGTAGTGCCTGCGGTAGTGATAGACCGGGCACAGCCTGCCTCAACGCCTGCAATACTGTAAATTCGCCGAATGCGCCACCACCAGGAGCGGTTATTCCCTGGTTGAGCTGGACCAGCATTTCAGCCCCTCTGGTTCCGGTAATAGCGGTTAACCCGTACTGCACGCCCAGCCTGTCCAGGGTAGCCTGGAGGTTCGCTAGCTGCGTCACGTCCACATTGCCGACCTGCCGCGCTACGGCCTGCACCAGCATTTGATTGGCCTGGAGGAACTGGCGCGGGTCAATGCCGCTGCGCTGTATGGCTGCTGCTATAGCATCGGCAAAACGCTCTTCTTGGCCGGGCTGGAAGCCCCCTAGCTGCCGAGCTACACCAAAGACTTGAGCAGCCTGGGTGAGATCCAAACCAAAGGCACGGGCAAAGGGACCTATAGCCGTCTCTCCCGCCCGAACTAATTGTTCAAAGGGCCCAATATAAGCGCCAAATAAGCGGTAAGTGCTTAGGCCCTGGGCGAACTGGGCAGGGGTGAAGTATCCTGCTCTTTCGCCAGCCTGCTGCATTATCCGGCGAATATCCTCGGCGCTATAGCGGCCAAATGCTCCTGTTAGCGCACCGAACTCACCTAATGTGCCCATGGTCTGCATGTACTCGTGCGTACCATATCCCAGGGCACCCACGCCGGTCATGACCGCCAAGGGTCCTAAAGCGGAGCGAATGCCGCCCCATATGGTAGACAACCAAGAGAACCCGCCGCGTCCTCCTCCAGCAGGCGGTTCTCCTGTCGCTCCCGCCTGCCTTGCAAGGACCGCTTTCCTAGCATCTTCCTCTAAGGTGCGGAAGTACTCGGCCACGGTGTCAAGGGACGCAAATTTGCGGTCGATATCTTTGATTAGTTCCCGCCCGCTTTCGGTATAGCCTACTTCCTGGTAAAACTTTCTCGCCTGGCGTAAATCTTCTGCGATCACTTCAGCCTGGGCTTCAAACTTCTCTACTATTTGGCTCAATGCGCTTAAACTGCGCTCGGTAATCGGTTTCCCTTCGAGTAGCCTAGCGCTTATATCCGCTAGCGTGCGGGTTTCCCTGCCGGTAAAAGTAAAACCTGCGCTTCGCAAGAACTGGGCCACTTGGTCTGGGGTATCAAACAACAGCAGTGAGGCGCGGCTAGAACTAACTACGGAAGCAGGCTGTATACTTGCTGGAGCAGAAGGTATAAAAGCTGCTTTTATCCTACTGAAAATGCTACCTATTCCTTGTATGCCGCCCGCCGCTCCTTGAGTTAGGCCGCCAGCCAGCCGAGCCACTTCTGCTTGCAGTTGCCTTACCTGATCGCTGAGCTGTCTCACCTGTTGCATATACTGCGTTAAAGAATGGGAAATAGCGGGAGGGAGCTGCATGGCCTGAGGTTGTACACCTTTCGCAAGATCGGCAAGCTGCCGCCGTAGCTCTTCTACCTGTTGTTTAGCCGCTTCTAAACTAGCGTTTATCTGGATGGTAACTTCGGCCACTCGCTACGTCCCTCCCCTTCCCTTTCTTCAGCGTCAATCTTAGCCTGCTCCAGCGCCCATAACACTTGTATAGGCGACATATTCAAAATCACCGGATCGCTAGGCGGTCGGTTGAACAGCTTGCATGCTGCCCACAGCAGGCGGTGTTCCTCCCTTTTGGCTACCTTCGGCAAGAGCTGCACTACTGTTCTTGCGAAAAGAGTCCTCGTATTGTTGGATTTTCAGGTAAAGCTCTGCTATTTCCTCAGGCTGGGCTGCCTCTAATACAAAGCCCGGCGGGAATTTATCAACCAATACCTCGATAGTAGCTTGAATGTGGTAAATATTTAAGGTATCCGTAGAAGCGAGTCTCGGGTCTCCCCCGTCTTTCATGATCAACTGGTCCCGTTTTATAGCTATAAGGCGCTCATCCTTGAATGTACGAAGATGGCAGGTGAACACACCCGCTGCTGTTTCGACCTGATAGGTGTGCCTTCCCGATATGATAGCCTCGGCCACTATATCTTCCTGGGAAAGCGGCATAAATGAATTCCTCCTTTGTTTTTATGATTTATTCGGCATTCAGGAATTGGAAGGTTGCGGTCTCCGTCACGAAATCGTTGGCCCTCCAACTGCCGCGCAAAGTAGTGGGTAGACAGTTATAGTAGGTGCGCAGGTTAGATTGGGTCTTTTTATCGTAGATACTGAAAGTAAGGTAACCTAGCGTCAAGGAATCTCGGCCCAGCGCAACCACGTTTATATCGGTCAATCTGGCTCCATAAACAGCAAAACGCACTAAAGTCAGGGTGCCATAATACTGTACAATAGCCTGCTCGGCGTACAATATATCCCCTATTTGAGGCGCTACAGCAAGGCGAAAATTGTGGTCGTCGCTGAAGTCAGAACAAGCTCCCACAATGCGCCCGTTGACCACTATATAAAATAAAGGCCCCGAGATAATCCCGGGGTTGGGGTTCGGTACTATAGGTTCAGTAGGAGGCAAAACGGGCATATTTTATCGCACCTCCTCTGCTTTAAGCCGCCTTGGTGACGCCCAGCACCGCACCGGAAGCTAGGTTGATCGTCACCAGGACATAGTTAATCGGGTCGCGTACATAGATATTAACGGGCACCAGGAAGGCCGTGGGCGTGCTGGTGGACTGCACCACTCCAGTGACTTTGTCAAAGCCAGCAATGATACCGTTATCTTTTGCGGCCTGTAATACTGCCGTAGCCGTGGCGATCATGCTGGCTACGGTAGTTGCTCCATCGCTGGGCTGGCCAGGATAAATCGCCAGAGCCTCATCCAACATCTGGCGCACGTAGTCCACCGCCCGACCAACGGAAAATTCCTGATAGTACTCATTGGTCTGGCTTATCGAAGTGGTAATACCCTGGACAATGTAATATCCGCCTTTTTTGCGTGCATCCACCGCTGCCACGCCGTTCTGCAGGAAAGTTAAAATAGTGGACTGCGGCAGTAACCGCTCCAGCCCCAACACGTTCAAGTTTTTATTGGTAAGAGGGGTAGTTACGCTGTCTAGTCCGGCCGCTATACCGGCAAATATAGCTGCCAGCATGTACGGCGGGAACAGCTTATAATTACCCTGCGAGTCGTACTGGTAAAAGCCCACCGGAGCCAGCACTGCCCGGTCGGAGTTAAGGTTCTGCGCCCTGGTTTGTACTTGGGTATCGGTCTCACCAAGGGCTCCACCGTAAAAGCCTCGCCGGTAAGCTATGCCGTTCTGGGCTAAGTATTTATTTTCGGCGTCGAACATGGCGTGAATAGAAGCATCGTTCGTCAGCGGCACTACAAACTGCACGTCTTGTTTACGCAGGGCGGATATAGCATTCTGCCAATCCGTATTTGTGGGATTGCCATCCGAGCCTCCAGCTAAGTTGGTGTAATCTATGTTGGCTGGCGGATTATAATTGTTCGAGTTGGCCTGCTTAGCTGTGACTAGCTGGGAATAAGTGTTGATCCAGTAGATGATGCTGCCGAGCTGTGCCGTCACCGTGTAGGCGGTGGTGATATTCTGGCTTGTCACGGGGTCCAGGTAAGTGCTCGGCATAGACCCGTTACCCATCAGAGAAGCCGTATAACCGCTCTGGCCAGCCAGGTAGTTAACCAGCGCCTGCAAAGTAGAATAGCGGTTGTCTTTGGCCGGGTCGAGACAAATATCTATGCTCTGGCTACCGTCGGTTTGCCCAGTAAGAGTAATAGTAAGGTTTTTGCTGGTCGTATTGGTTGTAGGAGCTGCTGCACCGGAAGTGGGTAGGCTGGTGATGGTATAGCTGGTACCTGTCACCTGGGCCACAAAAATTTCGGTACCAGAGGTATTTGATGCATAAACGTTATACTTCGTGGCACCGGGAACGGCCTGCCAGGATACCGTTACGCTGCCGGTAGGTCCAGTTACGGCCACGTTGGCCTCTGGAGAAGCAGCAGATTCTCCGGAAGCATTAAGGGCTGTTACCTTCACATATATGGTGCCAGTTGCCAGGTTGCCACCAGTAGTAGAGGCGGCCAGAGTTGGGGCTGCGGGTGCAGGCAAAGAGTTGGTAATATTAAGTACCGCTGAAGTTGCGTTCCCCTTATATTGCAGGGTAAATGCGTTCCCTAAGTTGTCCGCGGAAGTACCCGGCCCGCCTTCCTGAATATTGTACTGGTAGCACTGGAGCGAAACTACCTTGCCGCTATTGGTGCCATTTTGGATGGAGACCTGTATATTGTTGGTCCAAGCCCCCCAGTCCTTTGAAGTCAATATAAGGCAGGGGTTGCCCTGGGTATCCTTCAAAGTTAGGCTAGCCTGCGTAGCAGGGTTCACCCGTACAAAAGCTATAAGGTCGGCCCCGTTGCCGTCGGGAGAAGGGTTCCACGCAAAGCGGGCCGCATCAAGCAGGTCTCCACCTTTCAGTATTTGTTTGGCCTGTAGCGGATCGTTCAGCCAAAATACCGGACCGGGAGTATTGGAGGGGCTGTTAAGAGTTGCCGAAACTGGAGGCCCTCCAACTGAGGTACCTATCAAAGCGATTCTCCCGGTAGCCCCGTACTCTATAGGGGTAAGCGAAGTAGGATCTACGCGGGAGTAAACGCCGGGCTTGATTATTTGCTGTCCGGCGAAGTAGACACTGCTCATTCAGCTCGCACCACCTTTCCGAGAATATCTTGCAGGTCCCGGTCTACCGCCTCTGCTAACAGCCGTTCAATTTGCGGTACCACCTGTTCTACGGTGCGTTCGGCTATCCGCCTTGCTTTTATTCCAGGGTGCCACCAAGACGAGGCCGGAGACCTGTCGCTAACTGTACGGAAAGTCATATACTGGCTGTGCCTCTCCCTGCCCAGGCGCTGCATACCGCTGTAAGGCCCAGTTGTCCAGGTATAAGGGCCTTTCGGGGTAAGCTTGCTGCGCCACCCTTCTAGCCGTTCCCCTATCCTTCCTTTCCTGCGGACTTCCTGGTATATCTCTTTAGGCATAGGGGGAAGAGTAACAGCCTCTGGAATACCGTGACGAAAAGGAACACGGAGGTATTTGCTGCCGTAACGTCCCAGACGGGCTTTCTTGGAGGCTAGCAGGTATGGCTTCATATCAAACGGCGGCCTGCCGAACTCAAGAGCAGCAGCATAAGGAGCAGTATTGATTACCGTCCCAGCAAAGCCCTCATCGTCGGCAGGATAAACAGAAATAATAGAACGGGCATAATTGCCCGTCTTAGCTATAGCCATACCGTTTTGCTTCCATGTTGCCTCAATCAGCTTTGTGGATCTGGCAACCGCTTCTTTTAGCGCTTCCCACATCTTTTAGCACTTCCCACATCTTTTAACACTTCCCACATCAGGGTGTGCTTACCTCGCTCTTGACAGAAGTAATAGCGGCTACATCAGCCGTAAGAGTATCAATATGTTCCGTTCTTAAGGTAACTAGATACTGATAGACAAAGACCGCTTCTTGCTGCCCGCCACGGTTAAGATAAATTTCGGCCGGTTCTATCTCTTGCGCCGATATGCGCTGGTTATAGAGGCCTGCTGCTGACATAGCCTGCCTGCCCCAGAGAAGCGCCCAGCGAGTAAACATGGAGAGGTAAAGGGCGAAGTTATAGTTGAAGGCCAGACATAAGCAAGAAAAGGTGCTCGTAAAAGCGGCTCCCAGGCTCAGGTTATAGGAAGAACCCGCCTGCTTCGCCAGCTGGAGGGCTAGGCCCTCGTAATCTTCCGTTTCTTCCATACTCTCTACCGTAACTGCTATGCAGGGAAGCTGTTGCGGCCTTTCAGGATAGCCAGCGAAGATCCCTAGCTTGTTCTGAGTGTTGGAAAACCATTGTTGGATTTCCGCTTGCTGTTGGGAAGACAAGCCACCATAGATATCTGGAACAAGAGAAGCAAGGTTACTGCGGAAAGTATTCAAAGCCTGCTGGAGCGTGGCGGTAACGATAAGTATGCCTGGGGTAATCAGAAACACCACCGCCCTATGCAAGCTGGCTGCGGATTATCACCTGAGGGGTACCGCTCGTGTAGGCAGTAACATCTACACGCAGAGCCTCAAAAGAACCCTGGATAGTATAAACTCCATTAGCGGTTATCTGCTGCCCCACCGGGAAAAAGTTGACATTGTCAACAGAGGCCATGACTTGCAGCGTAGCCGTACCAAGACCACTTACAAAAACAGTATGAAGGGTACGCCCTCTTACGTTGTAGACGGGCGTACCCTGACCTACTGCTGCTGGGACCACCATAGCATTGTCGATAGGTTCATAGCGCTCCGCCATGCGGAGTAAGGATATATTGAGTTCCGGCATACTACTTCACCGCCTTTCTCGGCGTAGGCCGCTCGGCTTTACCTCCCCCAGTTGGTGCATTTTCGGATGCAGGCTTTTCCCCGTCCGATGCACTCTGCTCAGTTACAACAGCTTCTATAGTAGGCTCTTCTAGCGGTACGATTTCCACATCAGGGAATACTGCCTTTATATGCCTTGCTATTTCTTCTTCAATAACGGCAGCGCCGTTCTCCAGGGTGAAGGAGAACGGCGCGCCGTAAGAAAGCGAACCGCCAAAGGAGGTATATTTATCCGAAATAAGTTTTACTTTAGCCATATGTCATCCCCCTTATAAATTCAGCCTACCGATGTTTTTGATCAGAAATGCGCGCTGCGGTGCCTTAACTACCAGCGTATGGTAGAGCAAAATCAGCCATTCTACCGTGGTGCTGGTAATAGCCAGCGGCCACTTCATCATCGGGCACATCTGGGCAACGCACAGGTTCTCGGGGCTGCGCTCCAGCAGGAGGAGCATGCCCGTCTGCGGCCTCCAGGAGTTGGTATCGGTGAAGGTCACAGGGTTAGAGCCGTTAGCTGGAACATTAGCGATACAACCGGTGTTCTTGTCATAGGGGTCGTTGACCGTACCGCGATAGACCCGGTAATAGGTTTGCGGCTGGCCGTTGGAAGCGCCAGGCGTAATGGTAATGGTAACTACCTGCCCTGCCTGCACCGTAACACTTGCACTGGCCGAAGGCGCAGACTCGCTAGCATCGTTACCAGCCGTTACCCAGTAGTAGTACGTGCCCGCGTCAGTACCACCAGCTTTATTGGTGCTCTTAAAGTAGCTGGTCACTCCAGTGCCGGGAGCTCCAGCAGCCGCAGTCAGGCTTGGAGTGGCTGGAGACAGCATACCGGCCTGCCTCGGCGGCTGGTCGGTCATACCCGCCCGCTTCAGGAACAGGCTGAAAGTGAACGGGATAAAACCGAAGTTGGACTGGTAACCCGCCAGCGGTGCGCCGGGATAGTACCCATAAGGCTGTAGTTGCGGCAGGAGTTTAAACTCGGAGACCATCTTAATGTTGGACAGGTCGGCCAGCACTGACGGCGACATAAAAGCCCGCACGTTACGGAAGTTGGTGACATAACCTGCTTCCGCCAGATTACGGGCTACCTCTTCCAGAATGCTGAAGTCAATGTATTTGCCCTCCATGTCCAAGATATTCTGCCCAGGAGTATAGTTAGCCAGTGTAGTTACCTGGCTTGGGCCGACATACTGGGTACCGTTTTCCAAAGCTTTTACTATACCGTCGAAGTTCACGATGTTGCCGTAGTTATCGGTTATATTGTGGTCGCCCCAGATAAAATTGTGCTCACAGCGGGCCAGCAGCGCCATAGCACCGTCCCGGTTTTCCTCCGCTACAGGGTCCACCATGGAGCCGCCCAGTTGCCCGGTCAGGGCCATCTGGTGCGTAATGCCCCGCCTGGTACCAAAGTAGCGGATGTAGACACCGTTACGCTGAAACTGTGCGGTAGCTCCAGGAGGCGTACCGCCCTCCACAAAAGCCGGGAAGGAGCGGTCATCGCCGTAACTTACACGGGTATTCCATTCGTAGTAAGGCTGGATAGAAGGTACACGCTCCAGCCAGTTCCATAACACAAAGTGCTGCTCTTCGTAAAGGATACTGGTCATTGTGGCGTCTAGGTTCTGGAGGCGCAAGGGTGTCATATCGCCAAAGCTACCCCCGAGATTGGTGGTAGCCATAGCCTTGGCGAGATCGGCCATTACCTGGTCGCCGTAGAAGGTAGGCCCGAAGTAATAGCGTCCCAGATTGTTAAAGAACGATTTCCGCAAAGATACGGGTTTACCGTAACGGGCCAGATCATAGCTTATCCAGGGGTGAGGTAACCCCATAGATTCGGCTCCCATCTCTATTGCTGCCTCGAACAAGGCCAAATGAGCATCGCCATTGAGCTTTCGTGTAAGGCGACTACCTTTTCTTAACAGGGCATCATACGACCTCGGCATTACCCTGCCATCGCTGGTAATGCGGTCCGCGTCCACGCCCATAGCCTTCTGCATACGGTAAACCACGGCGGCGTCTTCCGCGGGGCTATGGGGAATAGGTGCGTAGGCGTTTAAAGGGATGTTATCACGATTGGTTGGTATAGCTAGACTCATGTCTCCACCCTCCTTACAGGCCTATAGCTTTACGCAAAGGTTCATCCAAAGTATCATTTACCCACTCAGTCGGAGAAGCGCCGGGACGCCCCATCCAGGCATCAAAGTCCTGGAGTAGACTGGGTTCTATCCTGCCTGCCTCTAGAGCTTTGTAGAGGGCTCCCCTAACCTGCTCAACAGTGTATTGTTCTTTCTTGTTCTCAACTTTTTTAGGTGGCATATACATTAATGGAGCCATCGGATAGCCTGGGGTCTGGGCCTTAATAAGCTCTTGATCGGCATTGATCTTCTGCATAGCTTTCATAAGCGCCGCAGTAGCCTTCATGAGTTTCGCCTGCTGGTTGGCAATGCGATCTAATACTAAGGTGGTATAACCCATAATCTCCACCATATCTTCTAACGGGTCATCGTACATCGACTTTTTAGTCTTGCGCCCTTTGGCCTCTATGCGCCTGCCGTAATTCGTAATGATACCTTTTCCATGGCCCTGCTCTTCAGGCAATTCAAATGCTTCTCCGGGTAAGTCCTCGTCATCTTCCTCCTCAAAATAAGCGTCTTCCTGGTCTTCCTCAATTGCCTCTTCTATATCGTCTTCTGCGTGTTCCTTCTTCTTAGCCTTCTGAGATCTTTGAGCTATACGCTTCTGCTTTTCGGCCGCCTTTTCTTCCTCCTTTAAGTCTTCCTCGTCTATTGGCTCCTCGTAGTCAATTTCCGTCTCGTCAATGCCTTCGTCTTCCTTATCACCTATAAACTCCTTTATCTCCTTTTTCGCCTTTTTACTGCGCGACTTGCGAGCCTTCTCTTCTTCCTTTTCTTCTTCCTCGTCTTCATCCTCCAGTTCGACTTCCACTTCGATTTCTTTGGGCATGTCTTTAGCCTTCTTAGCACGGCGGGCCTTTTCTTCTAAATCCTCTTCGTCTTCTTCCTCTTCTTCCGCCCTACTATGTCTAGCCTTAATAAGCTCATGCACAGATTCGGCCAGCAAGCGGTCTATATCTTCGCTGCTGGCTGTCTTTTTGAGTAGCTTCTTTAGGAAATCCATATACCGCTCCCCTCCTGACTATTGGGTTATGGGTGAAAAATACGATAAAGCTTCAAGAGAAAGTCATATGCGTCTTTCTCTTTGACGCCGTGACATTTTGTTAAGTGCTCGTATGCGCCCTTCACCCCCTCTCGAAATCTCTTGCCGTCATAACATCCCTTCTTGCAGGGAGAAAAAAGCAGGTTAGCTAACCCCACGTCCAGGTTTTGCAACCTCAACGGAGCCGCCGTCCCTGTAGTCATCGATTTGACCAGCTCGGCCCATGTATAGGGGTTTACGGGTTCGTGTGTAATAGCCAAATGCTGGACAATGCTTTTTACCACCCTGTTACCTTCCCGCTCAACTACTCTTCCTTCAACCGACCATCCTAATCTACGATTAGAAACTGGTATTTCCTGAGATTCCAGCAACTTTACGACTGCTTTAGCCCGCTCCACATGGGGATAGAGAAAGCCCTTGATCCAGAGAGAAGGCCCTTTCTGAATCCGAGCTTCTAAGGGTTCGCCTATTATGTTCTCCGGGCCGGGCATATGGTTCCAGTTAATATAGCCTTCCTCCAGCAGAGGCGTTAAGTCCATGCCTTCCTGCACTACGATTTCATTTTGCAGGTCGGGATCTTCCGTTGAAGCTATTCCCTGCACTATAGGTACTTTCTGCCCTTTGACCGTTTCCTCTCCGCCCTTCTGCAACGGAATCCATATTCTGAAGCGGTCCTGCTCTTGCATATCACCACCTTCTTTTTAGCGTTAGTAGAGGTAGAACAGCGTCAAATTCTGGCTCGCTGCGGAACTGGCTACAGTAAACGTAGCTACGCCGTCAGAGTAAGACATGCTGACGATGTACCCGTTTCCGGCCATAACCCCATAAAGCAACGGCTGCCTGGGTATGTCCACCGTAACGGTGCTAGTAGTCCCCGCCGTGGCGCTCGTGGTAGTAGAAACAGTGCCGAATGCCAAAGCCGCTGCTTTGAGCCTTGTCGCTGCCGCACCAATCCTCTGGTCGCAAAGACTAAGGTCAATACCTATTGCAGTCGCCAAACTACTTCACCCCCTCCCCTTGCTTATCTTGCTTATAAAGAATTAACCTGCCAGAATGTCCGGCAGGTTGGGTAGTACCAAGTGTCTCTTGCGTAACAATACTCTTGCACCAAGATCAGTACCCCTCTCACGTCGCAGTAGGGCAGGAGCAAAGACTACGTACTCAAATATGGCAGTGTACCGTATGCTGTAAACAGCTCCCGTAGGCGGCGCATGCGAAGTTAACCAAGTAATCGTCTTGTCCTGCCAGGTGAAGTCTACCCCAGGAACATAATCGGTAATAGCTCCAGTAGCCGGGTCAACAGTTATACATTTGTCAACCGTTACAGCCTGGTAAAATAAGGTATCAGTGCTGCCACTACTCCGGGTTACCAGTTGGCCCGCAAAGGGTACGCCTCCCCACTGCGGAATGATAATGTCGAACTCCTCCGCCGGAACCGGATCGCCTATCGGCTCGCTCATAACAAGGTCGCCGGCAATAGCTAAGCCCTGCGCAACGAGCTCTGGATCGGATTGCTCCACGCGAGAGAGAATTACCCGCTTCTGGATTGGTATTCCGGGATATATCCTGCCCATACCTCCACATAAGGCACAGGTATTTAGCGCCATCGACGGGTCGGAGCCGCACGGGCAGAGCATAGAACGGTAATGGTTAACTATATCGCTTTTAGCCTCAAAAAAGCGACGTTCTGCCGCTACATCAAAAGTGCTATTATTGAAAGGCATATTAGATCACCACAAATTGCGGCCCTACAAGCCGGTCTTTGATCCGCTTTAGGTTGCCTGTCTTTCCTTTATCCCCGTAGAGCCATAGCTGGTATTCTTCCACTAAAGGCTGCCAAGGATATTTCTTGCCAAAACTGCGGTTCATAGAAACGCCATCCCGGGAAGTCGAAAGGCTATCGTGCCCTCCGCTGAAAGCTGCCCCTGCTCTAGTAAGCGCATTTACCGCTGCCAGCTTCGCTATGGCTTCCCGCACAATCGAGAATTCACCTTCCAGCGTGGGCAGCCCGCAAAGTATCCAATAATGCCAGAATGACGGGATACTATTATAGATATATAAGAACTGCAACATAGCGCTCTGATAGAACTGCCAGCTCACCACTGCCCCGCTTTTAGGCACCAGCTCCAGTTCGCCATTCATTTCGTTCCAAACAATCCAGTCCGGAGTAACGGTTAGGGTCAGGGTCTCGTTAAACCATCCCGTCAGGCTCAGCACCTTGAGGATGCGGTTGTAGGGCAACTTTACCGTCATCCACCGCATGAAATCCCGCATCCGGTAATAAGTCACCGGAATACCCCGCACATCCGCCCAGCCGGTGGTAACGCTAACCTGTGGTCCGCTGGCCGTGGTGTTGGGGTCGGTAGCTACATAAGTAGGTTCCGGGTAAAAATAGCACTTTTGATAGATCTCGTTATAAGCCTGCTCTATGTCCTGGCGCAGCACCTGGTCATCCACTTCAGCGTTGTCTATAACTAGTTGCTCTGTCACGTTAGCCGCTGGCAGAGCAGAAGGGTTTATCGTTACCACGATATAATCAGTTCCGGCTTGGTTCACCAAAATATAATCTCTTATCACTCCTTCCTGGACTGGCACCGCAGGTCCGCCAGCCCAGGAAAGCGTCCGGGAGGTGGCATTATAAGCTAAACTAAAGATCCCTTTCGGGTGGGTATTTGGCACTTTTTTAACCGTTACACCAGAAACCTGTTGTGGCTGGAGTTTAGGAGCCAGAACCTCCATGGCCGTCAAAGGCACGCCGTAGCACCAGCGCTCTTTTAATTCCTTTACCGGCACCACGCCCACCCAAAAGGTCTGGCTGGTGGCCATAAGGCTACCAGAAGTAGCCTGTACCTGGTAGTACCCCTGGCGGCAAATGTTGAAGCCCTCGGGACCGTTTATTGTGCGCAGGTCAAACTGCACCAGGGCAGCGTTTTGATTAGCGGCCAGAGTCAGGGTTTTGGAGGTTACTACGCCATACCCGTCTAGGCGCACTAAAGAAGCCGTTACGGTATCTCCCGCAACGGCTTCCTGAAAAGTAAGATTAGCGTTTACCACGGCCATATCTGGGTGGAATTTGCTGTATTCGGTCCGGTCAACCTGCACGGTAAGGCCAGTCATACTTCTCTCACCTGGATCAAAACATTGCCAGCAGCGGCAGCGGCAGCCTGTAAAGTAACCTGGATCTGCGAAGCACTATCGCCTAAAAGGAAACCTTGAACCACCATAGAACCGCTAGAGCCACTTGAAACTGTCAAGGCACTCCCAACATTCACAGGATAGCTATTGTTGTCCGCCATAGTGCAAACGTTTTTCGCCTGCACTGTTACTGCCGCACCTAAGGCTGCTGGATTCACTACTGCTATCCAATACAGCCCTTCCGGGTGAGGATTAGTTGGCAACGGTACGCTTATTGTCACCGAGGTCCCCGCCGCTGCACCTGCCGTAAAGCTAGCCTGAAAGTTGCCCACCAGTGCATTATTGCCGATAGGAAGAACGGGAGAAGCGCCCTGAGAATAGACGGCCATCAGTTATCGCCCCGCTTTTTCTCTTTCTTTTTGTCCTCAGCTATCTCAATGCCAAACTTCTTGGCAGCCCGTTTAATACGCCGCTTTACTTCTTCCAGCTTCTCCTTACTGTACTTGCGGGCGTTCTTTGGCATGTTGATGTAGCTCCAGGCTGCCCGGACGTGTTTTTCGGTGTCAATAGGGTAAGAATGATGTTCCGGATCGGCAAATTTGCTTCTGGGAATTCCCTTGTACTTCTGCTTTTTGCGTTCGGTAACTTCTTCCCACTCTTCCCGGCTGCGGGTTTTCTCCATCTCTTGAGCCATATCGGATAGCGCCTGGTAATGCCGCTTTTCGTCAGCGATAATATTGCGTATAACCTGCCTGTCTTCGTCCGATAGCCCAGGTAGAGCTAACATCTTTCGGTAAAAAGAAACGCCCTTTTCCTCGTCGGCAAGGGCGTCCTGAAGCATTGATTGGATCTTATATCCAACCATGTTGAATCCTCACCCCAGTCTAATGTGTATGAAACCTCTTTCTGGCAACTGTGCCATCTGGCATTGCATACTCCTCAATAATATCCACGTCACAATCGGGTACTGACCGATCGCATGTTGTAGGCCAATGTCGCAGCAATACTGGTTTCCCTGTACGGGCAGCCTCTTCAAATTTAGCCCGTCGAGCGGTCTCTTCCTGTCGTTTCTTTTCCGCTTCAGCCTCCAAACGTGGTTGAATAAATTTTGCCGCGTCTTGATAAGTAAATTCTTTGCCCAACGTCCGGGCAACTTCACTTTCTACATACCAACCCCATCCCTGTACATATTCCATTAGACCAAGCTTTTTAAAGCCAAGCTTTTCCAAAACGTCAATCGCTGAGCCAAATACTTGCCAGCCAGACAAATATTCGCCTTCATGCCAGTGCAGTTCTATAGGCTTTTCCCCTGCTTCGATAGCGGCTAGTTCTGCTTCCCGCTGCCTTTTTATGCGAGCCTGTTCTTCCTCGTATCGCCGTTGCCTCTCTTTCTCCTGCCGCGCAAGTTCGGCCAATATTTCTTCTTTGTGGGCTCGTATTTGTTCTATAACCGCTTTAGGCAACCTGTTGCCCTGCGGCACGTAAAGCGCCCCTGGACGGCCGTACTTCGCGCCATCGTCTATACGGTATTTGCTGATCAGTTCAGCGGCCAATCCTTGCTTTTTCTCGGCTTCTTTCGGTGCAGCAACGTCTCTTGTTATCCGGGTTTCCTTCTTCTCCTCGGCCTTCTCCTCAGTAGGATACCACTCTGCATATTTGCTGACGGGTATATTCTTCGTGGTGCCGTCAGGCAGTTCCATCTCTGCCAGTACTGCACCGGACCTCACCCGGTAAATACGCCGGACAGTGCCTGTATATTCTTGTCCTTCCTTGAGGCCTCCAGTGGTGCGGATTACCTTGGCGGTATAAGCCCGTCCAACCTTTGGCGATACAGGTGTTTTCTTCGTTGTCGCTTCTTGAGTTGCCTCAGCTGGCTTCTCTTTTTCCTTCCACCAGCCCCGGATGTTTTTGCCCTGTGCTTCCTTCGGCAGGTCCCCGCCCAAAATTCTTCCTTCCGCATCCAATAAAATATGCCGCCGGTCGGCATTGGGGTCAGGATTCTGGGCTAAAGTAGGGAGAGTAATCCAATGTTCCCCTTCACTTTTACCCTTTTCCAATCCAAACAACCTGGCCGCTAACTTCCGATAAAATTGCAGTATCCTTTCCTTATTCGGCAGGGAGGAATTTCTGATTTCCCGCATCAGCCTCAGCATTTTCTCCAGCTTTTCCGTCCTGGCCTCGTTCCAGTGTTTGACGTGGGCCAGCCAGGCCGCTAGGGAACCGTCATGCAGGCCGATGTCCTTTGCCAGCTTGTAGAGCTTTATCATCCGCATCCAGTGCGGCCTGCTCCCATCCCTAGCGAACTTTCCTTGCGGGTCGCGAGCGCGGCTCTTTTTCTCGCCCTTCATTCGCTGGAAAATACCCATAACCAGGCGATAAAACCGGGAGCCATCTTCTTTGTCTAACCCGTATTCTTCCTGCACAATTTCCTTGGCGCGGTCCCACAAGTGTTCTTCACGTTGTGTTTTGACGGCATTCGGAGGCATATGGCAATACCCCCTTTTTAGCCAATGCCAACAGTGGCCTTAACTCTGAAGTTGCTGTCCCGCTTTTCGGGATCACTGAAAGCAAACCGGCAGAAAACATCCCCCTTTAGAACCCTATCAGCGATACAAAGTGCAAAAATCAAATTATCCAGCGCCCGCCCTCCAATAGCTAAACAATCTATCTCTCTTCCATCTTTAACAGCCCCGATTATAGCAGCTGCCAATTTATTAGGGTGAGTGCGCCTGGATACTCTGTAGATAAGTCTGCCTGCTGTTTGAGCCATAATTCCTTTAATCCCCTTTCTTTTGTGCTATTTCAACCCAAAGACATCTGCAATTAGGATGTACTGGGATTGTCGGCACCCAATCCTGTCTTTTTCTCCCAAAGTTTGTCTTGCCCGGCCATATATACTTCCATGCGTCCTCTTCCGGCTTATGCGAGACAATATATTCTTTGCCGTTTATATTTTCTAGGCAGAAGGAACAGGCGTCTGGCGCGGATACCCCCCTGACTACCGTGCCTTCTGGTATGTTCAACAAATAACCCGTATGGTAGGCATCATTCAGTTCAGTTATCGCCACTCGCCTCAAGTCGGCAGCATACTGCCCGAAGCGGTCGTGGAGCACCTGCTCAAGCTGTTTTGGTGTCAGCCTCTTCCTGATAGCCTGGGCAACTTCCCACCTGATCTCGTCCCGGATAGCATTAGCCCACTGAGTTATTTTCAGAGCTGCGGCTCTTGCAGCCCATTCAGCCGCTTCTTTCTCAGCAGGAGTAAGCTCAATCCGCCGCGTGAAAGAAACACCTATTTTAATCTTCTCAGGAAGCTTCAATGCCTCGTCTATGTGTTTAGGCAGTTTTTCTACCTCTATCCTGACCTTCCCTTTTGTCGCTGCATCTAACTTTGCCACAAAGAAAGGCGTTACTCCCAAGTATTGCCCGGCTTCGGCGGGAAAATTTAATTCTTTTGCAGGTCGTACCGGTTCTTCAACATATTTCTCCCATTCGCCCGGTCTCCCCGGTTTTAACCCCAGCAACGAATAAAAATACCGCCTGAAGGCCTCAAGCGGTGTAATGATCTTTCTCGTTATCCAGTTTTCCAGTTTCGCCAAAGAAGGTATACTCGACGGCTCCCAGATATTCTTTTCACTGCCCTTCGCTTTCTGCATTTCTTCCCATAGCGCTTCATGCTCGGCGACTTTTTTCAGGGCATCTAGCAAATCTTCCGGGTCAAGGTTTTCATATTCGATTACTATTTCTTCCATATGACCAGCCTCTTCCTCGACTTATTCATTTCCCGTTTCTCTTCTTCCTGTTCTTTTCCCCTTGCCTGTGGCGCATTAGCTGCAAATGTTGCGAGTATCTGCATAGCTTGCAAGACTGTAGGATTAGCAGGGAGCTTGCCCGCCCCTGCAGGGAGCGGGTCAAGATTTTCCGCAGCCCTGGCTTCGTCAATAGTAAGCCAGGTGGTCGCCTTCTTGTGTAAAAGTTCTACTTTCTGTTTCTCATCTTCTTTTTCGAGGCCTTTCCATACCAGCATCAAATCCGGATAACGCGGTTTAATTAATGTCCTGGTCAGCCAGTCCGCCATGTTCTCAAGAATAGAGTAAAACCCTTCTTCTTGGGCTTGGGAAATTATGTCGCCTTGGCTGGCCTCGAAAAGGTAGCTGCCCGTACCCCGGTCGATAGAAAAGTTGATGGTGGTCGGGTTCATACGGTAGCACGCTGTCTTTAGTAAAATAATAAATCTCAGCATGTCCGAGAAGAGCATATCTCTGGGTGTGTCCCGCAGTTTTTTAACTTCAGCCTTAAACTCCGGATCTGCTGGGATCACCGCCAGCCGCTGCCAGGAAGACTGCCCCGCCTCACCGTACATCTCACGTTTAAAAGCCTCTAACCCTACAGGGTCATAATCGCCGAAAAGCAACAGTATTGATTCTGGGTAATTCGTGCGGAAAAGCTCCTGGTTGTACTGCCATGCGTTGATCCAAGCAGCAGTTATTTCTAGGCTCTTCTGGAATAGGCTACCCCCTCCGTAGGGAAGTTTGTTTATGGCGATAGACGGGTTAGTAATATTGACAGATATTTCATCTTCGCGCCACCCTGCAACCAGCTTCCCGTCCACTTCCTGCACGTAAGCAGCCTGGGTTAAATCTACCCCTGCCGGGTTAAATACACGGTCCTCGCTAGCCCTAAGCGCCGCCCAATCCATAGCCTCAATTGTAGCGTACGGGTTATACCGCAGGTCTTCAAAAGTGAGCCGTTTCCCCTTGTCTTTGTTGTATTCCTCCAGATGCCCTTCCAGCCAGGGATAGAGGACGGTTATGCGGGGTTTGACTGTATCACCAGGAATCAAGTGGTATCCTGCGGGTCTACCTGCCCTGTCTCGGAAAATAATCATGACTTTCCGGTCTATAATAAGTTCTTCTTCTGTAGCACAAATAAGGAAGTCTCTGAAGCCGTTGGGATGTATATAAGGATTAGGACGCAAGATTATTTCCTCACACTCACGACACCGCCTTTTTATATCTTCGGTCTCCTTAAAATCAGGGTCAAAGTGTCTCTCATGCACAACCTGAAAGCCTACCTGGGTATGGGGGTCCTCGCACCTGTCCGCTACACGCCGCACCTGCATAAGCCGAGCATTAACGATAATCTGGTCTATGGCGCTCCTAGCATACGCATCACGCAGAAAGGAATAACTCACTTCATTGGCCGGTTTATCCATAGCGCCGGACATGCTAAGGCCGGTAAGCCGGTTCCAATCCGAAAAGAACTGGCCGTACATAGTCCGGCGTCTTTCCCTGGCAAGTTCACGCGCTTTCTGTAACCGCTCAAGCTCTTCTTCAATTCTTTCCCTGGGTACTAGCAGCTTGTCGCTGCCCGGCCACAAACCGAAACCGGAAGGAAGAGACGTTTCGGAAAGGACCACCACTACCACCGCCTGTACTGCCTATTTCCACATCTCATCAATTGCTGCCGCTGGCACATCATTGCCATACTGGTCTACATAGCTTTTACTTTTGCCCAACCTTTCTTCCACCAAAATCAAGTAGGGACAACCCTCGCAGCCCTTTATGGTCAGCCGACATCCTCTTTCCTGCCTCTGGCGGATTGGAAGCTTGCAAGCGGCAAAACGGTACTCTTCAGCCATCTAGTTGCACCGCCTTTCTCGGTATTTTCTTCGGTTTTTCCTCGGGTTTGTTCACCTTCCACCTACATTCAGGGCAAATTACCGCCGCTGTCTGGTGCATACCAGTGTATAGATTTCCTAAGTAGCGCTTCCCTCCGGGAAATTCTTTGCCACACCGATTGCAGGTAAAAGGAGTATAATCTTCGTATTCCTGCCACAAAACAAAAGGGAATTGTGGCTTGTTGGATATACCTTCGAAGAAACGGGGCATTATTGTTCCTCCTGCCGACCCGTTGCCACCGCCTTCTGCGCTTCTTGCAGCTTTTCAAGAACCTTCTTTTTCGCCGCTTCTATCTTTTCGTCGTCCAGCATACCAGCATCCTTCAGTGCTGTAATAACAACGTCAAGCCAGAAGCCGCATTCAATGATCTGCCGATCGTGGCTAATAATAAGTTCCATAGCTTCCTTCGTTAGCTGCCTGGCTATTTCCCGTTTTTGACTGCGCTTAAGGAACATTTTCCTGACCTCTCCTTTCAAAAAATTTCCTTGCCGAACTTATGCTTATCGCATTTTCTAAAGCATCCACCACATCATCCCGTGCACTCTTTGGATACTGTATCATTTGCTCATACAGTACATAACAGCTCTCATGTACACGCCTAGGTATGCGGTTCATAGGGCATGGTCTTCCGGGTTCACCCGTTAATGCCTCGCGTAAATAAATTTTCCCCGCCTCTTGCACCGGGGAAATCCGCAAAAGCCTCATGTATTTGTCGCCGGTGTGGACCAAGGACCTTACTGGGATAATTTCTTTTTCTTGTATAGCCTGCTTCAGCGCTTTCTGGTAGGCGTTGGTCTCAATGCCTACCATAGACGGCAGCCAATCGTAGTAGCAGTCGAGTATACGCTTTATTTGCTCCGGGAAAGGCCAGCGCCCGGCTACTGCTTCCAGCACCACTACATCATGACTGGGTGTAACGCCTATCGTTACCAAAGCCGTTTCATCGTTCTGCTCCTTGCTGCCTATAGCCGGGTCAACACCCAGGTAAACAGTCAAAGGTTCACCACGGAAAAGCCAGCCTTTTTCTTCGTCATAGGCCACTTCGCGGCCCGTATACCACGAGAAGTTTTCAGGAGGAAAGACCTGTACCTCTCCGGAGATGGGTATATTCATAAACTCTTGGTTGAAAAGCAAGGTTCCCATACTCTGCCGTAAGTTCTCCAGTTCCTCCAACGGAAACCTCTCCGGCCACAACGGGCTGCCGTCTTCTTTTATGGCCTGGAAGCGGACACAGCGGAACATATCTGATTTCGCCAGGTGCTCTAGCAGGCAGTCGTAGTGAAGGACCGTTCCTATAACCACTATCACACCGCCGGGGGCAAGCATCGGCACCACATCTGACCAGAACCACGTTCTGAGCTTTTCTCTCTGGGTAGGACTTTCGACTGCCTCCCGGTTTTCGACGTCATCAAGTATTATCAAGTTAGGCCTGGCTGCCCGGTGTTTTAGACCGCGCAAAGAAGAACCGGCAGACCGGCCCGCTATGAGCTTAGTCCGGCCTATAATAGGCCTGCCCGTCCTGGTGGCTTTGCCGCTCTCCAGCGGCCAGCACAGTGTGAGATTGGTGTTGTTCCATTGCTGTACGGGCCAGTACCTTTCCCCTACCAAGTCACCGAAATCTTCACGTAGTTTTTCGTTCAACTCGAACTCGGTCTTTATGGCAGTTATCATTTTTTCTGTCTGAGTGCCGGTATCAGAAATAACAAGAATAAACTGTATGCTGTCGTTAAAAAGCGCCTCATGAATTACCCTCAAAAAAGTAAGCCGTGTACTCTTAGCGTGGCCCCTGGGCGCTAGGATAACGGCCCCTTTCCTGCCCTGGCCTGCTGTAGCCATAGCCTCGTCAACTATCTTGTCTAATTCAAAGTGCCACTCGGGTGTAGGCGCTTCAAAGTAATGTGGAAAATAGTAGCGAGCGAAAAATTCACGATTGGCCTTCGCCAGTTCCCGCCTCAGGAGCCTGCCTGCTGTCTCCACTCCTACATGTTCCGCCAGTTCCAGTAGAAGAGGTCTCAATTGCGGCTCTAATTCGCTCCAGGATTTTGTCAACGGCAGCATGTTTTACCACCTGCGTCATTTCCCCCTGGTGCTCCACTTTTTCCGTAGGCTCACCCCGGCTAAGGCGTTCTATCTTTACCGCTACGTCGAACCATTTTGCCAGGTCGAGAGGGGAAAGTTCGTCTGGGTCGATCTGGCGCATCCTTTCTACGATTTTTTGCTGGAAGGCCAGAGCCAGCCTTGCGTGGCGTTCGGCCATTTCGAGAATGGCCTTCTCTCTTTCTTCGCGTTTCTTACGGTCCAAATATTCATCGTAAGCTGTAGCCCTCTCAACCCAGTTGTACTTAGAAGACCACCGCCCCAAAAACTTTATTGAAATCCTTTTCCCATTTTCTGCAAACTTCCTTCTAACACCCTCAAGCGATCTCTGCGGCCCCAGATCTCTGTATATACAAAAAGCTGCATATGCTTTAGCAGTTTCTCCTAAATCCTCTCGCCTTTCCCACACTTCTGCCACAACCCATCAACTCTCTTGCCACTTATAGCCGCACTTAGGGCAAACTATCTCTTTTGCCGACTTTGCTTCCTCGTCAGTTTGGTCTACCTCCACCAAATCCCCTACATAAAACTGCGTCATAAGCTTCTCTATTTCCTTTTCATCGAACCCCGTAATTTCTATATCAAACGCCCCTGTATCCAGTTCTTCCAGCAGATCTTTCAGTTTAACATAGTCCCACTCGCCCTGGATTTTATTGAGCGCTAAATTTAAGGCCTTCTCTTTGTCTTCCGGCAAGTCCACCACTGAAACTTCGACTTCCTGATAGCCCAACTCCCGCAATACCTTGATGCGCTGGTGACCACCGATAATTCTTCCCGTCCTCCTGTTCCAGATAACGGGATCAACATAGCCGAACTCCAAAATTGATTTTTTTAGCTTCTCGTATTCCGGGTCACCCGGCTGCAAATCCTTACGTGGATTGTATAAGGCCGGAATAAGGTCATCGATTTTCTTGGTGATAATCTGCATACCTCTTCAACACTTCCTTCGGAATTTGTCCATTGTGGGCTTTGGTGTGGCACTCTACGCACAGGCAGATCAGGTTGTCCGGCGTGTCCTCACCACCAGACCCCCTGCTCTTTATGTGGTGCACCTGCAATCCCCAGGTAGAACCGCATACCTCGCACCTGTCGCGGCGAGCTAACTGAACCGCCTTTCTATCCCGCCGCCGTTTGCGCCATAACAAATCTATCCCCACTTTACCTGCCTGATCCTCCCGTTAATCCTCTTGTAGGCATCATGGCGCATACACTCTAATATTTCCTGATGCGATACTCGATAATCTTTTGCCGTTGTTTTTATAGTTTTAGTATCACATGCTTTGCTCCTCTTTTTCTGTTGTCTTTCTCGCAATTCGGTCATTCCTCTCACCATCACTTGCTGGCTTGCGTCGGTATAAGGCCCCCAACTTACCGATATTGATAGCGAAGGCCACATAGAGGGGGTTGGTTATCTCCCCCGCATCGTATATCGGCAAATCCTTAACTTGCATCTCCTTCCCCTCCGGCCCCCAAATATGTCCCCAGGTAGAGAGCTTGTGGATATAATTTGTATCTAGCGATACCACGTCCTCATAAGCTGCCTGGAAATACCGGTATTGTAGCATGGGCGATCCACCAAGGAGGTGTATCCTTCGGCCTTTAAATCTCTCTATAGGTAATGATGTTCCTCCATAGCTTGTCGGCACGCTGTAGCCCAGGACATACTTCTGCGGTATTTCGTCAATGCAATCATATTTTGGAATAAGTATCACATTTTCGGCGTAGCGCTCTAAGTCTTCTGCCCACTTAAGGATCTGGTCGAGAGGATAATACTCAATCCCTGCCTCTTCGCATTGTTCTTTGGTCATAATGTCCCGGACAGTAGCATACTTCGGGCAAAATTGTGCCACTACGTCCAAATGCTTTTTATGGTCATATTTACGGTACTCGTTATCTATGAAATGCACAGCATGGCGTTCCCACGCTTCATCCCGTAAGATATTTTCTACATACCCCACCCGGTGAGCTGCTGGACAAACATTTGCTCCAGATTGAATACCATAAAAAAAACCGGCCCTCACTGCTATGCAACAGGTGCCATCATTAGCAAAAGTATATATCAGGTCTATTTCATACTCCCTGTTGCCTTTGGGTTTCAACTCCTTCTCTTTCTTCAAAACCTCCCGCTCAAGTTCGGCCTGGAGCTTCTGCAAATCTGCTTTTGAAAAGCCTGTCAAGCTAAGCTGGCCTTCTGCCTCCAGTTCTTGTAGTAATTCCACCAGTAAAGTCTCATCCCAGTCGCCCTGAATGTTGTTTAAGGCTATGTTTAAAGCCTTCTCTTTCTCCAGCGGCAAATCCACAACAGACACTTCTACTTCTGTTATCCCCAGCTCTTTCAGTACTTTAAGTCGCTGGTGACCGCCCACTAAATTCCCGGTGCGCTTGTTCCAAACAAGAGGCTCTACTAAATTAAATTCTTCAATTGAACGTTTAAGTTTTTCATATTCCGGATCGCCTGGCTTCAGATCTTTCCGGGGATTATATTCCGCCGGTTTAATCTCTTTTATCGGCAACCTAATTATTTCCATCCATTACCCCACAGTTTTGGTGAGGCGGGTTTCCTGCTACCGCCGTAGCTTCGATTTTGATTCCACCACGGGGCTTTTGTATGACAATCACTCTGCAATATTTAGGCTTGGCGGCCTCCTGTATATCCTGAGCTATTTTTGCTGCCAAAGCTTCGCAGAAATGCCCTTCTTCCCGGAAGCTCCACAAATAAAGTTTGAGGCTTTTGCTTTCTATGCAGTAATCATCCGGTTCGTATTCTATAATCACCGTTTCCCAGTCCGGCTGGCCAGTTACAGGGCAGAGGCTAGTAACCTCGTCTGAGCTCATTATCACCTTCACAACCCCTGGAGGCTTCGGGAAAACCTCGAGCTTTTTCCTTGGATACCTGATTTGTTTGCCAAGGGCTTCAAAGTCCATATTAATCAACCTCCAGACTGAAGGGGTTATACTTCACGCCATAGTCGTAAGTATCCAGCCCTTCAACTTTCTTAATCCAGCCCACAATTAAATAAGTTAGAGGTGTGGCTGCAACTTCATAGAACACTTTCCAGAGATATTGGGCGATCATCATTTGCACCAGTACTGCTCTGGGCACAGTACCCCAGAAAACTAAGGTAATAAAAATTACTGTATCTACTCCTTCTCCTACCACTGTAGAGCCAACCGTCCGTGTCCAGAGCCACCGACCTTGAGTAAGAATCTTCATGCGCGATAGTACCGTCGAGTTGGCGAACTCACCGCAAAAATATCCCAGTAGTGAAGCTATCACGACCCTGGGTGTCATACCCAACACGGCTTTGTATGCTTCTTGCCCATTCCAAAATACTGGGTGAGGTAAGGCCAGCACCAGCATGAATAAAAGAGCCATAAACAAGTTGGCCGTAAAACCGAGCCAGATAACCAGCCTTGACTTTTTAAAACCGTATACTTCAGTCAGCACATCCCCAAAGATGTATGTTACAGGAAATAGCACTACCGCTGCCGGTAAAACCAAACCAAAAACATCTATAAGCTTTCCCGCTACAATGTTTGAAAGAAGCAGACAAACGACGAAGAAAACTGCTAGGACAACATAGATTGGCGAAAAATAGACTTTCTGCATGTAATATCCCCCTTGTTTTGTTTTTAGGCGGGTTACTGCGACCGCCGCAACCGCCAACACCAAATAACAAACCGCAGTTTGCTCCACCATACAAACTGCGGTTTCGTTTACGAAAGCCGCCCTGCACATCATTGCCTGTAACATGAGTTACAGCGCTAGGCATAGTGGCGGCCAACGGGCAAATGCCCGTTAATTCTCGCCACACATGAAGACTACCCTCTAAAATGACGGCCATCTTACGCAGGGACAGCCCTGTTTCAGATGGCCCTTAGTATATAGTACGGGGTAATCCCGTTATGCCCAAAGTGACTACAGGGACATCCACTCATGGATGCCCCCGTAGCTCAATTGGAAGAGCAATCTCCTGCTATCTAATTCAAACGTCCCACCCTGGTCCGCATTGACGCATAATGCGTCAAGAGGCGTGGTGGGCTCTGTTCAAGCATATTTTTACCTAATTAGCATTATAAACTTATTGCGCTATAAAAGTCGCAAAAAAGTCGCAGCTCATTTAATACCAGCCAAGTCTTACAGCTATACCGTAAATAAAGCCGTTTTTATAACGGTAAAACGTAGCCCTATCCATATTAAGCACCATTGCCATACCGTCGGGCGTCATATCAAACCTGTTCCGTCCCGCCATTGCTGCCCGCAACCATTCAGGAGGCTGCCAATCTATTGCTAGCCCGTACTTCACCCATATAACCCTTTTGGCCTCTTCTTTGCAGCGCATGTAAGTCTCGCGTATAGCCTTCGTAATCCGTTTCATTTCCTGCAAGAGACAATAATCTGCCAGTTTTGTACCTCTACTTTCTACTGGCGAATTTCTCCATCCTTCGTTCACGGCTACTGGTTTAATTTCCGCGTTGCCCTCGAATATGATGTCCTGCTCCATTTGCTCTATCTGCTTTACTGTCTCCTCATACGCATATATTTCGGCTTCTATATGCCTGTATGTAGCCCTTTTCAGCTTCAACCCCGTTGCCACCCCCACCGGAGTATGGTATATTTTGTATTGGCAAAGCGCTTTTTCAACCCCGGTGGGGGTTATTTTTTATATTTTAGAGCACATCATCTTTGAGATGTGCATTACGAAACTTTATCAAACTCAATAACCCATACCCAAGGATTAACTCGCCAGCCATAGCCACGTTTCGCATTAATACGATCCCAAATGTAAGCGAAACCGCCAATACTATCTGCCACTTTAGGTCTTTCTCTTCCTTGCATCGCCGCTGCCATGACTGTATATTTACACCATTCGCTAGAATGATCTAACAGAAAGCTGTTAATAGCCAGTATCCCTTCCGCTCTTGCATCCTCTTCTGTAATATTGTGTAGTCGTTCTACTCGTACATTTTTCACCACTAAAAACAACCTGGCTACTTCACGAGGCATATAAATTGGAGAACGCCATTTTTCTCCGCTTGCCAACGGAGCATCTCCATCTGGATAGTCGGCCTTATAGATCACTTTACTAGCAGTCGTAGTAGCAGGAATACTCCAAGCTTCGCGCACCCAAAGAATGCTTCCAGGTAAACCATAAGGACATACAGCACCCCATTCGCCCCAACTATCATATATGCCGTAAACAGGATCACCAGGTATTGCTTCTCCATTCTTGATTCTTATAGGCTCATAGAATTCAGGGCCGCGCATGGTGTCTTCTATGCCTTCAGGCGGTTGCGGGTTTATTACCCGTCTCGTTTGAGTTTTCCTGCCCCCAAGTATTGCCCTTACCATCTCAGCTGAAAACAATATGGGTCTCTCCATATTTCCATCCCCCTCGTTATCGCCGATCTTCTTTGTAATTTGTAATAGGTGACTACCACATTTCTTTGAACTTCTTTTTGTGTAAACAGAACAGCTTATACAAGACCGCAGCAGTCTTAAAAATTCGTTCTTTAATTTCCAATATGTCTTTTTGCAAACAGGCATATTGTAGTTTTCCAGCCTGCTCCCCCAAGATAAGTGCCCATTCGGCAAAGTCCTTCAACTCATCAATGTTGCCATATTCGTTCCATTTTTGCCGATGGTAGACTACTTGATCATTTAGACCGTATAAAAAATCTATATCAATCACGGTAATAACCTCCTTCGTATTCTCAACATTCTTTACCTATTGTTCTTGGGCTTCGACCACACCCGCTAATTCCATATATTTTTTATGGATAGCCTCAAAGACTTCTTCCCATTTCTTCCCATGTTCTTCTTCTGGCTCTACATCTGGCCCTACTACAACATGGGCGATCTCGTGGGCCAAAATCTCTACCATCGCTTCAAATGGAATGTTTGTAGAAATATCAATTAATGGAATACCACCATCGTCAGGAAAGATGGTACGCCCACATTCTCTATATTCCTTGCCTCTTAAATTAGGGTTAAATTGTATTAATGCCTGAGTATCTGGATAGAGTTCCTTTACTGCCTGGATAACAATGTCGAATGGGTTATTAATAAATCTCACACCAATATCCCCCTTACATCCTTCAAAGCTGACCTCTTTATATTCCGTCAGATTGTTGATAAGTATTTCCATACAAATCAATGCGCATCCCGCGCATATATCCGCTTTTGGGCTCGTTATTATCAGTTTTACTTGTTCTTCAGTTCTTCCACAAAAATTACAGCTTTTCATGGAAAATAGATACCTCCTTCTCGGAAACCTTAGCAACCCTAGCGCTTCCATCCCTGGTAATAATCATAACTTTTTATCCCCCTTCCCTAACCGCGCCAAAATCCACCTCGCCACCTCATACGTTGCCCACCAGCAGTTGCCCGGCGTGCATTCCCTTGCCGCCGCAATTATCCTATCCCGTTGCGCCTGCGGTAACTGCTGGAGATGCCGCTCTATCTCCAGCAAGGCAACCTTGCGCCGCGTCTGATACCGCGCATATAGTTCCGCATAAGGCCGCAGTATCTTCACGAACTCTGGAGGCTCAGTGTTGTCACTTATTCTTTTCGCCATTATCCCGCCTCCTTTTTCTTGCATTTTTCTCTTTCACCCTGCCGCCTTCTTTATATCGCGCTTTCCAGGCCATATTTCTAACAACAGGCCTGTCCGCCAGTCCAGCCTAACCAACCTGCCGCAACTGGTGCAGAGCCTACCCCACCACTTCCCTCTCCACCTGGCCCGCACCATCCTTTTCCCGCACCTGCATATCATGCTCTCGCCTCCAAGTGCGGTATTCCCACAGCACATAAATTCTCTCGCAGTTCATACAGCGCCAGCGATGCAGTTTGTCCCCGAAGAATATCTCATGCATCTCACAACCGCATTGAGGGCACTTCAACGCTTCCCCATAGCTATACCCCTCCCGCTCTCATATCGCGCGTAATTTCCCTGCGCCTTCTTACGCGCCTGCTCACAGTTATGAATAGTCCACTCCTCGCTATCCTTTATCCCCGGGCAGAACTTTTCAAAATATATATGATTGAGCTTGCACCGTTGACAAATCTCGTGCAGGCCCGGAAACAAAGCCGCAGGGATCTCCTGGCGAGTTAATTCTATAGGCTGTTGACAAATACAGCAGTACACCTTCGGCATGACAGGCCCTCCCTTCACTGTTTCTCCTTATTTTTCATGCTCCGGATGCCACGACTTTTCGCCTTCGGCCATGTCTATGAAGTACCATACGCCGTCCTGCCCTTTCGCAAAATCTACGCTCCAGTAGCCTTTCCCTATAGCCCTGCCGATCTCCTCGGCATAAGCTGTCAGTAACTTTATTTCTTCCTGAGTTTCATTATTCAGTTCCGCCAGAACCTCCCTCCAGTTTGTCGGCAAAGGCTCCAGCTTGTCCTGGTCCCATGCTTTCAGCACGCCAGCAGCGCCCAGTTCCGCTACCCTCTCCCACCACTCACTTATGGCGTCCTCAATCCAATAGGGATGGTGACACTCCACCCCGCCGTCTCTAACGAAATACCTTCTTTCCCTTGCTACCGGCATCTGGCCGTAGAAAGCTTTAAAAGGCGCTTCAAGAGGGATATATTTGCGGAACACCAATGCTTCCGGCTGGAGGCCGAACACGCCAGCAATCTCGTTGAACTCTATCAGTCTGTATATGTTCTTCCATAGGGTGCCTGAGTAATCAACATAGCAGGTACGCTCCCAATCGTGCTTGCCGGAGGCTTGATCGGTACGCACAAATAACGGGTAATCCAACTGACGGGTGGCCGCCATAATCTTCGCGTGTAGGTCTGGCCGCAAAGGCTCTCCGTCTAACATCCCCAACAATGGCCTGTAGCCAATTCTGATAATAATCGTTTCAGGTTTGGGTACGCTAATATCCTTCACCTTCGGCCACCAATAGAGCATACTGCTTTTATCCATTCTTCTTCGCCTCCTGTCTCTGCCTGTTGATGATTAGCCCCTTCTTTTCCTTAGTAAGCACCTCAAGCACGGCTTTAGCCACAGCATCCTCGGCCGTCTGCGCTCTCGTAAAAGCTACGTACCCGTAGCCTGCTCTGTCCACGTCGCATGTATATTCATTGCCAATTTCTTTCCCAGGTGTAATCGGGCTCTGTAGTGTCCAACCGTAACCTTTTCTCTCCAGCCACTCCAGCAAATCCGCTAAGGTAGGAAGCCAGACCAAATCCTTCTTCACTTCTATTCTCTCGGGAACAACTACAAGAGTACGCGTTCCCCATGCGTCCTCGTACCAATCGCCTGGCTTGGGTTTCCATTCTAACCCTGCCGCCTGTAGCTCCTGCGCCAACAATAACGAGACTGTATGCATTCTTAATCCCCCTTACCTGCTTTCTGTTCCAGCACCCAAAGCACTGCTTTAGCGGCGACGTCTTCATAGCTGTCTCCAGTAAATTCTGCTACTAGGCAAACTGCGTCCATGATAGAGTCCGGCCGCCCTAATTCACACCCATATATTCTTTTTGATCCCCACTTTTCTGCATACATATCTACATAATACCCCCGCCCCTCCAGCCACTCCAGCAAGTCGGAGAGGGTGGGAAGCCATAGGTTGCGCTCTTTGTCCATATAGATAACTCGCGGCGGTGTAATAGTATACGCTAACACATCATTTTGATCGCCCAAGGCAACAAAAACATCACCTTCTGTCGGCTCCCACTGTAACCCTGCCTCTTTAAGCTTCTTCGCCATTTCAAGGGATACGGTTCGCATTATTCTGCCTCCTTTCTTTTATGTCTTTTACCATGCGGTTTAACCTATCTACAGTGCCTCCACATAATAAATCTATCATCTGCAAAACTTCCATGTCTGGCCTTCTCGATGCCCTATAATAGTCATACCTGCCACTTGCGATCATGTCTAGAAATTTCGAGAATTCCTTTTCATTGTCAAACCATACTGCTGTTTCCCTCATTTCTTGCTCGATCTCATCATCACTCAAATCGCGGGCCTCCCAATCATCACAGCAGGCGCAGGAGCCGTACCACCACTCGTAAAAGCAATACCTGCCGTCCGGCATTCGCGCTACAATAGTGGCATGCCCCTGATAGCCAGCGTCGCTATCTTCCCATAGTATTTCGGCATCACCCCAAATCCGGGCTGCAATATCACCATACCTGCACTGGCTCGCTGTTGTTTCATTCCATTTCATCGTTGCTTCCCTCCTCCACCGGTATCGTGCTCCCACACCTAGGACACTTCCACACTTGTTCCGCTGCGGCTGAATAGCAGGGGAAGCCGCAGGCGGGGCAAATGCGCTTCTGCATGTGTATCCTCCTTTCTCATTCTTCGTGGCCCTTGATGTTGCAGTAGTTAATAATCCTCACGATTCCATTTTCGCTTACCAGCAGCGTACTTCCTGATTCCAATCCCTTCGCCGCTAAAGCCGCACCAAGCCAGCCAAGTTGCGCTCCTAATTGACCAAGCTCCTTAGCTTTCCGCGTCATTTCCACGACAACTTCCTTTGTTGGTTCGGTATAGTCTTCAATCACTTTTAACACCTTCCTAGCCCATTCCCTATCCTGCTCCTTCACTTCCTCTGGTAGCTCCGCATACGGCACCATATACCTTTGCCACCGCTGTCGCCGCTCTTCGGAAATAGGCTCGGTCTCCATTATGCGCTTGGCCCACGCCATCCATTGCTCATGTTCTAGCTCGGCAAGGCGTTCAAGCAAGTCATGCATCAGTCCTTCGCCTCCTCCAGTGCGACCAAAGCCTCACGAAGCCGTTGCAACTTTAGGTCGAAGATTTCCAGCCACCACGTGTGTGGATCATCGGGTAGCGGATCTGCAATCTTTCGCGCCGCCTCCACCACAACCCTAAGGCGACGATTTTCTTCTTCCAGCTTCCGCGTCCGCTTCTCCAGCCTCGCCCGTTCCTCCAGCGCCGCAGGCCAACGACTTTTGGCCCACATGAACCACATAGCTACTAATTGCCGTTGCCTATCATCCCGATCATCTATACCAATTACTTCTAAATCTTTGCCCGTATCCACAACTCGTACATTTGCGGGTATACTTAATGCAATCTCCATATCCTTAGCCCAATCACGCTCAGGCATTGCCCGTTACCTCCCTCAATGCCTCCTCCGCTTCGTCGTGTGTAAACTCATATCCCCGCTCGCTTTCGCCCGGTCGAAGCTATATGTCGTCCGAGCCCGTAGCATCCCACTACCAACGAAAATTGGCCGCACACCTTACAGCGGTAGATGCCAAGTCCTTCCTCGCTGCAAGGATGGCGGCTTTCCCAAATCATTCTGAGCAGGCGCAGATTCCATTCGCGACAAGTATACCGCACTTTTCCCGTCCCACCGCAGTAATGACAGGTTACCCATCCCTCGGCCATGTTTTAAGCCTCCTTCGCATTATCTTTGAAATGTGTAACTATGGCGCATGTATGCGAACAACTATCACTTTTTCCCAATCATAGTTATCAACGATTTTACGAGCTTCCTCTTCACTAATTTCGGATTCTGCTTCATCCAAGATTTCTTCCACCAACTCGTCAAAATCCTCAGATTTGATATAGATTCTTTCTCGGTTAATGTTTGACCAAATATACTCTATATCTGCTTTGCCCCAATCAGCTACCCAAGAATTAAAATCATCAGAAGGAACACACTCAGTATCTACCAATGGAACAATTCTTAACTCAGGGTTAGCCTGTATTAGTTCTAATAAATGCTTAATATTCTCCTGTTGCAGTTTCACTTTATAAACCCCCTATCTCAACAATTTGCTTATGTCGTATAATAAACAGATTGCTCACTTCACTCTTCTCCCCAACGGTATAAACCTCCAATCATGCCATACCTACCCAACACCGTCCAAGTAATGCCCTTTAGCCAGAGTAATAGTATAATTTCCACTGTGCCACTTTGTTTTACCCTTGGTGAGACAGACCCAAATCGAAAAACACTTGGTGCCTATACGAATGCATACTTTCCCCCTCCCCTTTGCCTGCATTGCCCCAACCGGACCTTGCCTAACTGTGCCAGCACTGCACCTTGCGTTACATCGCCTTTGCCAAGGCGGTGCATTGCCAAGGCTTAACAATTCGCTACAGCGCCAATGCCATGCATCCTGTGCATTGCCATTGCAGCTCCAAACGAGGCGGCACCTATGCAGAACATTTCTTTACCATACAGGGCGTAGCCATTACTATGCTTTGCAGTGCATATTTTCTCGTAGTTTTCTCCTCCCTTTAGCAACACTTTTACTTTGCTCGACCAAGCCATACCAAGCCAATGCATTGCGCCACTTTACGGGGCGGTGCATTGCGTTGCTTTGCCTTCAACTTGCAGTGCTTCACCCTGCCAATGCTCTTCGCAGCCGTTCCGTTGCTATGCTATGCTCGGCTCGGCTTTGCCCTTTCTTTACTAAACTAGACCTGCGCCCTGCAAAACCGCACCAAGGCAGTGATATGCTTTGCCTCAGCACCACTGCGCAATGCCATTACCATGCAATAAACTGCATAACCTTCACGGGTCCCCGCAATGCCAAGCCTAAGCCACACTAAGCTTTGCCAGCGTAAAACGCTCCAGATCTACCTCCTCCCACTCGAAGCTGCCCCATCCGCCGTTCCGCCATTGGCCAAGGCCCTTGTAAGAGCCGTAGTCCAGCAGCGTGCGCAATATATCGAGCGTGACCTCTTTGTTCTCAATGACCTCGATTACAAACTCCAGCGTTACCGGCGCTTTGACTCTCTCCGAGGCCGCCAGCGTTACCCTCGGCCCCTGCGCCGTCTGCGCCCGGAGCGGCCTCTCTAAAATATCGTCCGGCTCTTTCACTACAGCGCCGTCGCGGTAGAAATATATCCGCCGCGGCTGGACAAAAACATAGTTGTCTATCTTGCTCCGCAGGTTCTTGATGCCTACGGCCTCAGCTCCTTTCAGCACATTGCCCGCTTCTTTGATAAACCCCTTGAGATGGTAATTATAAAAATGCACTCCTTTTTCATCCTGCGGGAAAACGGTCAATCCGGTTTCTTCGCTTCTCTCACGTAGGCTCTTCTGCTCTTCTTCCCCTAGCCACGGAGACGGAGCCTTACTGCTCACATACCGGGTGAACAAGTTTTCGTCCGCAGGCCAGCTCCCGAGTACGTCCTCGGTGAAGGTAACCCTAACTCCCATGCGGTCAATCTTTATCTTCATGCTACTCAACCTCCAGCCAGTAAGTTTAATGTGCCATAGCAGCCAGTTTCCGCTGACGATGTTCCCTGTATTGCTTTCTCTGTCGCTCACTGCACTCCTCGCACCTTACTTTTCCGGGTATAACAGGCCCCCCGCAATCAACACACAGGCCCAAGCTCTTCTTTCTCGCATAGTACCTATTGATGTCGATAATATAGCCGCACGCCTGGCACCTGTTGGCCCACCTCAAAGCTGTCGTAAATGCTTTCTCCCATGGGATGCCGTATATCTTTACCCCTTTTTCGGCCATTTTAAGCACTATGCCGAGCGCCTCCTTCGGACTGCCCAGCGGTTTCTCTTTCACAGCTTTTTCACCGTCGCCATTTTGCAGTACCACGCTCCTTTGTGAACCGTAGTCTTGTATTTGCCCGTATCCACAACCAGCATGGCGGGTGTCACAGCGATAACCTTGCCTCGGTAGTGCCGCGGCCTGTCGTCGCAGCCTGTCCTCTCGGTTACCGAAACATAGTCGCCCACCTGGAAGGGCCAGTCCGGGATGCATTTGTGCGCAAGGTCTTCCAATGCTATCCTCCTCCTTTCTTCAGGACAACCCAACCGCAAGGCGGTTTGGCGAATGCTATCTCATCATCGTCAAGCCATAGCAAATCCAGCCTAAAACCGGGAATAAACCTGGAATATGTCTCGCCGGGCATCAGGTCAAGTTTCAACTCTTTTCCACAGACTGGGCAACGCATGTCTTATGATTTAACCTCCTCTCGCCGAGGTTCATAAATTGTTACTCTCCATCCTGCCTTCCTATGATATCCCGCTGGCTCAACACTGCACCAATTCCGCCAAACTTTGCCTAGCCTCTGTTTGGCATATTGTTCGGCTTCCTTCTTCGTTGAGAACCAACGTGTATCAGCTATGCGCGCAAACATCTTTCTGCCTCCTTGCCGCAAGCTCCAACATCGCTGCCCGAAATTCCTCCCTACTCACACCCCGCTGCTTCTTCTGTTTCCTGCGACGGTTAGCTAAATCAATCGCCTTTGCCCGATGGTAGCCAACTTGTTCAGCGCGCCAAAGCTTTCGCATGTAATCCCTCCCACACCACAGCATTGTAAACCCCCGCCTCGCCACGCCTCGCCCCGCCAAGCCCTGCCATGCCACGCCCCGCAATACATTGCTTAATCCACCGCTTGCAGGCTTATCTCCGCCCGTTCTTCTCCAGCAGTGCTGACATAATATATCCCCGTGCCTTCGCCGTACCGCACTACCTGCTTATCATTCCTGATCACCCCCGCGTACTGGAGGCCGTCCTCGATGCTCTTCACAAGGTTCGATAAATCCCCGTGTCTTCTCCCTTTTACGTAAAACCTCGCCGTTAGCACTACCTCCCCGACAAACTCCGGCACCTTCGCCTGTCTCGCGCTCCACGCTACAAGCTGCTGATACGCTAGGCTCCGCTGCGCCCTGTCCGTCCACTTTGTGCGCCGCGTCATCCTCTGTGCCGGCACCGGACGGCCGGGTACGGTGAAAGTTATCATGCGCTAACCCCTTCCCCTGCCTGCTCATCTGTGATGCCTGCGAACAAGGAATACTGCCTGTTCTCCAGCTCCGCTCGCTTGAGGTTTTCTACCGCCTGCCGCCAGTAGCTCTCTTTAAGCTCAATTCCGATAAACCTGCGGCCCATCTTTATCGCTACGTACCCCTCACTACCGATACCGGCAAAAGGAGAAAGCACCAAGTCGTTTGGATTGCTCCACAACAGTAGCGCCCTCTCTATCACGTCCAGTTGCAGGGGGCAGATGTGCTTTTCGTCCTCATGCTCTCGCGCCGATTCTTTTTGCAAAGTGTTGGATTGGTTTATGTCCATCCACACGGGAGAAGCGTATTTCTGCCACAGTTCCACCGGGATTTCTTCCGCAGTATGGGATATAGGCTCTGGATTTTCGCCCGGCTTGCGCATTGTAACCAGATAGTCAGGCAGGCCCATCCTGCACATAGCGCTGTCCTTCTTTAGCTGCTTCCACAAAAGGCCAAGAGCCTTTGTCCGCTGCATTTCGGTGACCGGATTCTTCCAGATTACTGTTTCGCTGTGGAAGATAAACCCCGCTTCCTGGAACACCCGGATAATATCGCCCCGGAAGTCGTATAATCCGATAACCCCGTGCCGCTCTTTCATAAGCGGCAGCACCATGCAGTGTATGGACACCAGCCTGCCGGGCTTGAGCACCCTGTACATCTCCCGCACAAAGTAGCGGAAGTGCTGCAAGAATTCCTCATTGGTGCGGCAATTGCCCATGTCGCGCTCGGAGTCGGAATACGTGTATAAACTCGCAAATGGCGGACTGAACACGGAATAATGAATAGAGTCATCTTTCAGTTGCTTCATTACCTCCACACAATCGCCCAGGTACATGGTCCAGCCCTCGCCTTCAGCCACGGCCGTCTTGTATTCCGTCTTCACCCTGGATGTGCTGCGTACATTCGCTTTGGTGATTTCCTGAGTGTTCTCTATCATGCTCTCCAGCATCTCCCGGAATTCCCTTTCCTTGCGCTTGATATTTTCTACGATAGCGCCCTCAGCCTCAGACACTACCACATATACTTCCACCGGCCTAGTCTGGCCGAACCGCCAGCACCGGCGGATAGCTTGGAAGTAGGTCTCAAAGCTGTGATCCATACCGCAGAAGACCATCTTCGCGCAATGCTGCCAGTTCATGCCGAACCCCGCAATGCTAGGCTTGGTAATTATCTTCTTTACCCGACCTTCCGCAAAATCCAGCATGGCCTTTTCCTTGTACTCCAGCGGGTGGTCTCCCCTTATCTCCACCGCATCCGGTATAGACTGCGCCAGAAGCCGCGACTCCTCGTTGAGGTAACACCACACAATACACGGCTCATCGGTACTGTTAGCTATCCTGGCACACTCGGCCACACGCTCCCGCAGGCTCTCTCTTTTGGCCTGCCTTTGCTCTTCTAAGGTCCGGGCCTCCACTACAAACAGGCGATCCCCGAGCGGGCTATCAATTTTCACCGTCACCTGCTGGATGTTCAGCGGCGGCAGGATAAAGCCGTTATCGTCGTAGCCCAGGTCCGAAGGCTTTTCCAGCATAACCGCCCATGAGGCCACCCACTCCCAAAATCTCTTTCTGGCGTGCCCCTTCAGCCTCCACTTGCTGGTGTCGCCCCCATCATGGACAAAGAACATAGAGAGCATTTCCATGCGCGTCATAACGCCCAGGAATTCGGCATGATTGCCAAGTTCCATATAATCGTTGGGGGCCGGTGTCGCCGTGCAGGCCAGCCGGAAAGGCGTACTGGAGAAGGCGTTTATAATTGCCGTCCTGGTCTTGCCATCATACGCTTTGAGTATGCTACTTTCATCCAGCACCACCCCAGCAAATTTCTCTGGCTCGAATTTGTGTAACATCTCGTAGTTGGTGATGTTTATGCCCGGTCTTACATCCGCCTGGTTGCGGCAGTGGTGAACAGTTATACCGAACTTCTCTCCTTCCCGCACCGTCTGGTAGCTTACCGCCAGCGGCGCAAGTATGAGCACATTCCCGCCGGTATGCTTGTGGACATGCTCTGCCCACTCGAGCTGCATGGCCGTTTTGCCAAGACCAGTCCCAGCAAATATGGCCGCCTTGCCTTTCTTGAGCGCCCATTTCACTATATCACGCTGGAACTCGAATAGCCGGGGATTTAACTCGTCTTTCCGTACCTCTATGCCGGTCGCGGGCACAAGGAAGAGCTTGCTCCGTAAAAATTCGTCGTATGCCAGCATTGCAGCCATCACCTCGCCTCTTTTGCCGCTTATTCCAGCACTCTCACCTTTACCATCCTACGGCCCCACTCCAAAGCTTTCTGCCGATCTTGCATAAATAAGTCCGCCCTATTCCCCTTTATCGCGCTGCCCGTGTCCAGGGCTACGGTATAGCCCACTCCGGGTATCCAGACTATAGAGCCGAGCGGGATAACTTGTGGGTCTACCGCCAGCACCCCTCTATCCACCGGCAGGCCGGTATATGTCATCCCTTTGCCGTCCATGCCGCGGTCGTGTGCCGTGTAGGCGGTGATCTCCAGGACCAGTTCGCGGTATTTGAGCTGGCGGCTGGCGGTAACCCCAGGGCGTATTACCGGCTGACTGCTAGAGATGTTATATTCTGCTTCTACAACTAGAGCAACGTCCTCTAAAACGGCTTTGGGAAAAGCAACTAGGAGCAGTATCAAAAACAAGCCTGCTGTTACTGCGCGTCCTCTCATCTACCGGAACTCCTCTCGCACTTCCTGCGGAACCTGCTCCAGCGGCACTTCTGCACCTAACTCTTCAATCCGCGCACGTGTTTTGCGCTTCTGCTTCTTTGCCTCCATCTCTTCCCACTGCTTTCGATACTGGCACATCCGCCACCGGAAGTAGGGCCAGCCGTATTTTTTTGATGCGTCTGGGTCGTACACCGGCACCCATCCAAGGCTCCACAGCCCGCAGTCCTCGAATTTTTGACACTTCTGGCATGCCTCGAAGCTCCGGTGCAGTATGAGGATGGGCACCGCATTGCGCTGTAGTACCTCGGACGGGTAGTCGCTTAAATCAATCCCCCGCACTGCAAGAAACTTCATCACACCTTCTACTTCATCGAGGTCAAGCCCTTTGGCCTCCGCTAAACCCG
The DNA here is from genome assembly GCA_049701195.1 of Neomoorellaceae bacterium. Lineage (GTDB taxonomy): Bacteria > Bacillota > DSM-521 > Neomoorellales > Neomoorellaceae > JBNATU01. The sequence goes on along the minus strand of JBNATU010000001.1, from coordinate 77,038 downwards.
CCTGCATTATTTCTCACCAGCTTTCGGCAGAGCTACTACTTTCCCACCACCCAAGGCCTTCTGCTGAGCTATCCTAGCAGTTAATGCTCTCACTTCAGCCGGAACCGAGTATTCCTGCTTCTCCCTTGCCGCATACTGCTCATAAATCCGCATAAACTGCGCTCGCACTATCTCAGGCTCCGTGCTGAGGCATAGTTCCTGCCAGCCTATACACCGCACAGCTTCTCTAACTCGTTCCGGCAAGGTTTCTAGAGCTTCATCCTGCCTGTAATACCCGTATCGCTTTATTGCCTGCACCACCATACCCCAGGCCTGAGCCGCAGAAGGCACGTCCGAAGTCATTATCGTTGCAACCGCCTGCCGTATCTTACCCACTGCCGGCAAGCCGGGAAACTCTTGCTCCGACAGCACTTTCTTAGTAGCCGCTAGTGCCAGATCAAACGGGAGATCTTGCAGAAGCTCATACCACGCCTCGGCAGTGCCGTCCCTTAAATCCACGTTAGGATAAATCGCTGAAATGAAAGCCAGTAGCTTCGCCACTTCCTTCTTCGTCACCATTTTCGTCCTCCTCGAAGTAGCGTTTGAGCTTGTGCCACGCCTTGGGCACATTCTTTGTTGCTAGTGTAGGTGGACGGATATAGTCTTCGTAAGGCTTAGAAGGCCCTAGAAAAGTCGCAGGATGCTTGATATACCGCTCTTCTGTTCCCTCAGCCGCACATTTTTGAGCATAATGTTTTGCAGCTAGGATAAGGAGATTTGCAGGTACACCCTCACGCCTTCTAGCTTGCCAGCACCTGAAGGCTCTTTTTTTCTCTATTTTCCTGGGGTATAACTGCCAAAACTCTTCAAATTCAGGCGGATAGTCGTTCTTCTGGATAGGTTCTTGGATAGGTTCTGCTTCTAGAGGCTGAAATAAGTCGGTTTGTTCTACAGTTTCAGGCTCTTGGAGTTCGGGGGTAGATTTACTCTCCCCCTCCCCATTTTGGGGAGGGGTAAAGGGAGGGGTATTATTATTTTTACCCTTACCCTTACCCTTACCATTACCATTACCATTACCATTACCATTACCATTACTATTACTATTATTATTACCCGCTTGGTATTTGGGTACTATGGGAATACCATTGGAAAGGTATTGCAAAGGTATTCTTAAGGTATCCGAATACCTTTGTAATACTTCTTTTAAGGTATTAGCGGCCTTTTCGGTTAATGGAGAATTTACCTGCGAAAAGTTGCGGATAGCAGAAATGAAGCTCTTAGGCGTTACTGTTTGATACCTAATCGCATTTCGTACCCAAACCACTTCATTGTCAAAATCGTAATCTATTAAATCGTATTGGATTAGTTCTGCTATGGTATCTGAAAGGTTTTCCAAAGGTATTCCCGTCTCATCAGAAATGGTTTTCAGGGTTATTTCATAAAGGCAAAGTTCATTTCGATGTTCATTAGACCAAAGGTAGATGAATAGCATCTTTGCTGGAAGGCTTAATTTTTGTACCTTCCTATCTCTCCATATTTTGGTGTGTATTTGGCGGTATGTAGCCATCTATTAGGCTACCTCCTCTATTAAGCCATCAGTAGATCAAATACTTCTCTTGCACACTTAAATGGGTCTGACCATATTTCATGTCCAGTAAAGCGAACTACCTTGTATCCTGCCAACATCAGCTTGCGGTCTTTTTGCTTATCTCTAGCTGCCTGCTCCTTAGTTTTTTCATGAAAGTCATGGCCATCGCATTCTATTAAGAGTTTCTTGCTATACTCGCTAGGTTCTTTATCAGCAAGATGCACACAAAAATCTATTCGATACCTAACTCCTCCTACAACTACTTCATACTGCGGTTGTATCCAAAAATCTAAATTACGCCCTTTGCCTACTGCAAGCAGCGCACAAGCAAGTAACTGCTCAATAGGAGATTCGCATTCATCCATAACCATTACAAAATCCAGTAGAAAATCGTTAATAATTTCTAGCAAAAAATCATATATACGTTGGTCAACATGTTTAATCATTTCGATAGGACGCATTTCCCATTTGTCGTCAAAATATCCCATATTTACCCTCTCCTTGTATTTACAAAGGCGTTAAGCTCACGGATGTAGTTCATATTCGCGCTGCCACCTACTATTTATTAGTTAGTTATCTCGGCAACGGCAACCTGCGCCAAATCCAATACCTTACCCAGTCATACCACTTCATTTGATCTAGCTCCATCTTCCCGCGCAAGCCGGTGAGGAGCTAGAGCCAGAAGCGCTCATACATTTTAGTTAACCTCCTTACAAGGGAACAATAGGAGCCCCAATTACGGCCAGTACCTCATGGGACGGGTGCATGGCGTCTCACCGTTGGCCTCTCATCATCCCAACGGCTAAAGGCGAGAGCGGGCCTGTCTGTTCGCTCTTTGGTTTTCCCCCAAAGAGTAGCCCTACGCCACATAACCCTCACTGGTTTCCCGCCTGTTGTTCCCTTTTTTCTCTCTAAAATGGAGGCGGGCAGGATTCGAACCTGCTTTGCAAGGCGCACCGCCTTGCGGCTACTTCACCAGCGTTACTGGCTACTTTCCCGAATCGAACGGGCTGCTTGCTCCTTGCCGTCACCCCGTGTTCCCACCACGGTGCCGCTTCCATAATGGAGTTAGTTAGCGATAAGAAACAATCGCAAATGCTAAAAACCATAAACCCAAAAGGAACATTGTGGTAAATATCTCCATTCGGTTTAATTGATACCATCCTGTCAAATACCCGAATGCCCTATAGTACCCGAATGCCCTATAGAGGTAAAAGCACCCTTAAAAACCATTAGCGATTCTTATTAACACTGCTACCTACTCCCCTCCAGCTTTACGAAGGATCTTCCTGATAGGTACAACAGCCGGATCAGGGTCATATACTTCTAATACTTTTTTTAGTGCCTCATACATTTCAGGCGCTGCAGAAATTAACTTTTGGTTTGCCCTTACCTCATCATCGCTGCGCTCTATATAAGCCCTGTCTGGCGCTTCAACCCAATGGGTTATACCTAATTGTTGCCAACCACTTTTGATACAAATTGAGTGAACGCTTGCTATCGGAAAACCATGAGCATCTATAATTTCAAAGTCATTCGAGCATTCCCATGGTCCTGGAGTAAATTTGACCTTAAATTTGCCCATACATTTTTCCTCCTTCTTATCTCCGCCGTCTCCGACTGCCCCCTCGCGCTTTTGGCGCATCCGACCGCCAGGGGCCTGGTGATAGGCTTGCCTGGCCCGGAGCCAGCGGGTAAATATTTAATCTTGTCTTTCACAACTGCCTTGGGAAAGTTGTCCAATCAATGCCTTAACCTTGTCTCTTAAGGCACAGAGTTCCGGATTGCGAATAACGCTTGTTCCGATACCCCAAGGATTATAGCTAATGTGCCTTACAGTACCGTCTGGGTCTTTCTCCCATATATGGTGCGGTATTTCAACTTTTTCTCCTGCCTCGGCCCGCCTGCACGCTTCTTTCCATGCGGCTATTTCTTTTTCAGTGCAACATTCCGGGTCAGGGGTAAAGTCTCTAGGGTCTTCGCACATAGGCGAACCATAGTGGACTTCTTCTGCTGCCTCTTCAAGCCAAGGCAAGACCTCAAAAAGCACTTCTAAGACCGGACATACTACTCTCTGCATTTCCTCGAGAAACCTCCATGTCGGTGCATCCTCAAGCCAAGATTGGGATTCTATGAGTGTCCGAATTACCGGGCATTTTATTTCTCGTCGTTCAGGCATGATTGAGCCTCCCCATCGGGATTTAGCAAGGCAAATAAGAGGGTATATAATTCTTGGAGGATACATACCAGCTTGTTTACCTTCTCCTCGTCCATGCCTATACGGGCAAGTTCTCCTTTGGTGTAAACATCATCAAGCAGCATTAATGCCACTTTTAATTTCTCAAGTTCACCAGGCCAGGGAGACACGATTTTCTTCATGCCTTTCATTGCTATACCCCTTTCTTGTAGGTTCCCCGCCGCCCCGGCCCGGCGCAAACCGGAGCGGCGGGTTTACAGTGGATAATGTGGATAGCCAGCCGCGTCAATAACCTGGAGGATTTCCTCCTTTCCTTTTTGGATTTGTTTTGGATTTGCTTTAGGCTGGCTGGCTAGGCTATAAACACCATTTTGCCCGTAAGCTCCTGTATTTCGCGCTTAAAGCGTTCTGCATTGGAATTCCCGTCACTCAGGTGGAGCAACCATATCTCTTGCACGTAGCGCAAGTCGTTAGCCTTAAAAAAATCTTTCACGTTAGCCAGGGAGAAATGTGACTTGTATATCCGCTTCTCCACTTCCGCATTCACAATCCCTTTTGCGACGTTATCCTTCAGTTCTGCGTCGTAATTCGCTTCTATCATTATGTGAGTTAAGCCCCGGAACCTGTACTTGATATAAGCCGTATCCGTCGCGAACAACAGCCTTTCTCCAGCCTGATTGGCTAACAGGAAGCCCAAGGGCTCTGCCGCATCATGGATCGTGTCGAAAGGGAGAATGGTCCAGCTCCCCAGTGTAAACTGTTCTCGCGCCCGGATAATCCTGATACGATGGCCCGAAACGCCTAGAGCCTCTTTGGTGCCCTGGCTCATGTAGCAGTCTATCCCGGCCCTGAGTAAGTCCTTGACCGCTTTTGCATGGTCCTGGTGCTCGTGGCTTACGAGGCATCCGGCTACTTCCGAAACCCGGAAATCGAGGCCGCGCTGGATGTCCTTATACGGTATCCCGCACTCCAGCAGGAGCGGAGTAACGCCGTCCGTCACATAGTAGCAATTACCCCGGCTTCCGCTGGCGAGAGGCTTTATCTCTATCAAAATGGGACTTCCTCTCCGTCTCCCGCAGGCGGGAATAGCGTCTCCTGCGCCTCCACTCTGGCCTGCTGCGTTTCTGCTCTTTTTTCTGCTTTTGTCGGAGGCTTTTCTTCCACTTCCGCAACCTCTTCCTCTTCGGTCAGAGGCACTCCTTCTACGTCAATAACCTCCACGTTGGCGTTTTCGGCAATTTCCTGTGCGAGGTCGTCCTCGACATGCACCTCATCGGTGCGGTTGAAGCTGCGGAGGAAGAGGTAGTTGTCGTTAGAGCTGTTGATAAGAGCTTTGCATGCCCGGTTTATCACCGTCTTCATGGCCATCTGGTCGGTGAACTTCTGATGAGTGCCGTTCCCCCCCTCTTTGTAAAGCTGCGACTGCTGCCAGGCTTTTTTAATCTGGTCAATTGTCATAACCTCTGTGTAATCGGGGCGGCCGTCCTCAAATTCAATGATGCAGTAGGCCGCTATAATGTTATCGTTGTTGATGTTCTCGATCTTTTGGACGTGTCTTATCACTTTTTTCCGGCCCTTCACTATCTCGTACTGGAAATCATCACCCTTGTACACCACCTGCGCATATATATTTTTGGCTCCTGCCATTTGCTTGGCTAAGTACATTGAACCAAAATAGCTCCTCTGGCATACCAGCTTCTTGCCGTAGACGATAAAGTAACACTGCTTCTTTGCTGGATTTAAGCCCTGCACCACCATATCGAGCAATGCATTGGCTATGCTATCTCTGGTACATACCTCCAGTGCGGGCTTGCCGTCCTTGTCCACCGTGCCCTGGAGGATAAGCCAGGCGGATTTCATGGCGTTTTCTGCACTGTAATTTGCTGGCAGATGAAGTTCCCCGCTTTGCTGGAACTGTCTAATCTTTGCCGCCACAATATCTACGGTGTCTTTCCTTAGCAGGGCAAGCTGATTTCCCCCGCTTTGTGCTTGGTGCTTGACAGCCTGCTCCGCCATGTTATAATCCCTCCCCCGTCATCGATAGGAGCAGCGCTTTCAATCTACGGATAAGCTCCACAGTGGTATTCGCATCGAGGTACATGAGGCTAGCATTGCCGTGCGGGTCCCTCAGCCACAGTCCTGGAATTGTAGCATCGACCACAATCCCCAAACGACAGTCGGCTTTGCCACAGGCGCACTTTAGCAAAGGTCCTTTCATCATGTTCAACGCGTTGAAATTAATGTATCCCATCAGACTGCCTCCTTAAGCTCACGTTTTTCTTCTGCCACTTCGACGCGCAAAGATTTATCTTTCTCGCTCACAATCAGCCTTATAAGCTGCCCGCGCGTCGGGATAAGCTGCGTCACCGCCTCCGCATTGTCCACAAAGATGGGGGCCGTAAAGCCGTAGTGCTCGGACAGGGTATTTATAACGTCAAGTCCTAGATTAATTTGCGCCCCGTGGTTGAGCGATGAATACGGTACACCCTGATACATCGTCTCGCAGCACTCTGTTATGGCCCCGTTGATTTGCACGTCGAACAATTTGAACCGCGCCAGTTTGAAGCGGCTGTTGATCTTTTCCTCCAACAGTTTCACCTTCGTTCGGATAAACTGCTCTGTGAGGTAAAGCTCCTCCTCCAGCCGCTCGTACTCCGCGGCCAACTCGCGCTCCTGCCTTTTAAGCTCCTCTATTCGCTTCTGCCCGTCGGCGTACCGCTGCACGTTTGCGAGTATCGCCTCGAAGCGCCGCGCCTCTTCTTCCAGCGCGGCAAGCTCGTCTTTTACTCTTTGTGTCTCCTGCAACCGGTCGCCCTTTAGCTTCGCTATAACCTGCTCAAGCCGCCGCTTTTCGGCCAGCTTCTCCGCGAAAGCTGTATCGCCCGCAGGCGTCTCCGCTTGCTGCCGCAGCAGGGTCATCTCCTCCTGCGCTTTCGCCGCCATATCCTCAGCCGCGAGAAGCTCCTCTTTTTTGCACTCAAGTGCAACCTCAAGCGAGGAAATTTCGCCCGTTAGTTCCTCCAGCTTCTCTTTCAACATTTTCCCTTCTGCTGCGATAGCTTCCAGGCGCTCGGCTTTATCGTGGTTAAATTCAGCCAATGCCTTCTCGCGAGCTTCTTCCAGCTTCTCTTCCGGTAAGGGCTGTCCACAGGTGGGGCAGACGGTATCCTGCTCGAAAACAAATTCCCGCCTGTTAAGCTCCTGCCACGCCTGCCTGAGCGAAGCTATCTTCGCCTGCAAGTCGGAGGCCGCCTTTTTGTTGAAGTCTAGGTCGCGCTCCACCTGTTTTATCTCGGCCCGCAGGCGGAGGACCTCACCATAGTAGCGGTCGAACTCCGCCCTCTTCTCCCGGATCTGCGCGTCCACTGCCGCGCGGTGCGAGTTCTGCGCCTCAAGTAGTTCGCTCTCCAGCTCCCGCAGGCGCTTCATCTGCTCCGCCAGTTCACCGCCTGTCTCTATCCGTACAAGCTCCGCCTGTTTTTCCCTCATTTTCTCGCGTATAGTTGCGAGCTCTGCGGCAACCGCTGCGGTATTGATTTTGCTTGTGTCGGGCAAGGAGTGCTCCACTTCGTCAATTCTTACGGGGATCTTCTCCAGCTCCTTGTTTATCTCTGCCCGCCGTGCCAGGAGCAGTTTCCTATGTTTTTCCAATTTGCGTGCCTTTAAAATTTCTGCCAGGCGCGAAAGACTTTTATCGCTGGCGATAACCTCCTCGTCGGAAATATCGCCGCAAATGTCAAGTAAAATCTCCCGCCTTTTCTGCCAGTGGAGCTGCTCATTGAAAAATAAAGGACTGGTCAGCAGTTTGAAGATCTGTTCCGGGCAGATTTCGGCTATTTTTGCCTCATATTCATTTTTCTTTACGGGGATACCGTTGATGAAGTAGTCGGTGGTATGGCCAGTAAACACGGGAGTCGCGCTCCCGCGCTTCTTCTGCCACTTCTCAGAAAAGACTTTGCGGAGAGTAATCTGCTTTCCGTCAACCTCAAGCACGGCCTCAACTTCGTGCTCAAAACCGTGCAAGGGCTGGCCGGAAGGATCGAGGGTTTTGATCTCGAAATCCTTGCGGTCTAAGCTGTCCTTATCAAAGAGAAGCCAGCAGAAAGCATCAAAGACGGTCGTCTTTCCAGTAGCATTATCTCCGTATATGTCCACGTTTTGCCCGTCTGCCTGAAGACAAAATTCCCTTATCCCTTTGAAGTTTCGCAGGCGAAGTTCCAGCAGTTTCATTTTCTTCTCCTCTCCCAATTTGGAGTTTGCTTCAAGCCGCCCTGCCGTCTTGCGTTTCCCTATCACGCTCCGCCCATCCATGAATGCGCCTTTAGGCTCGCCTCCCGCCACGAGCAGGGTAGCCGATGAAATTAACATATTCTCAGCCACGCCCTTAATTCTTTGAAACACTCCTCGCAAAGCTCTGTCATGAATGCTAGACCGTCTTCCTCTGATTTCCTATATCCCGTAATTCCATACACTGTGGCTTCATCTATTTCTTTTTTGCACCGGTCACATATCCAAATTAATTTCTTCATAAATTCCTTCCTCCATTTGTGGCCGCCCTGCCGTCTTGCCGTTTTGGCCCCAAACGGCATCCCTCCTCTTCCCATCAGCGGCGTGCTTCTCTAACACCCGTCACGAACAGGGCAGCAAATCCTATTCAATTGGGGGTTTATTGGCCCAACACTCGTTGCATGGCGGCTGCTGGCAACCTAGGCAACGTCCACATTTAAACTCCTCACATGCTTTGCATTCCCGCTTGCACCAGCATTGCAGTTGTTCCATCATTTTATCCTCATCTTCCACTTCCGGCCGCACCTAGGGCAGTACACCCAGGCGCTTTTAGGCCGCAACGTAAACTGCAAACTGCCGTTTCCGCATATGCAACGGATGCCTTCTTCTTTCATTTCTTTTCACCTCTATAGCGTAATCCCGTTGACTTTTCGCTCCATTTGCCTTATCCTTTCCTTAGGGGTATTTTCTTGGGGCTGCATTCTTTGCAGCTCTTTTTATTTGCTTTCCGTTAATGCGTCAATATATCGCGCTATCACCCAAATCGAGCATGCTTCGTTCATGTCATTCCACCAGGCGCAGTTTTCCTCCAAGCAATCACACACATCAACAAATCCATGTTGGGCGATGAAACTCAACGGGCACTTCATTCTTATTTCACCTCCTCCACCGGCTCTCACCCCGGCCTATCTGGGTGAACCCAACACCAAAAGCACCGGGGAGCAACTTCATGATCAGCAGTTAAAGTAAGTCTTCATCAGTACAGCCCTACCTTCATGGCAAACATCTTCGCCGCCACGAACACCGCCTGAGTAGCCCAACTAAAGAAGCAAAGCAGGGCTATGCCAGCGATAAACCATACCCAATTCTGGGCCGTCTTCGAGAGCAGGAATTTCTCTCCCGCGAGGAGCAATTTATCCAAGGGGCTCATTGTCCTCCCACCTTCCGTATATGCTGCCGCACTTAAGGCAACCCCACACTACATAGTCCCGCTTGGTGCCCTGAAAACCCGTCTGCATATACCTCTTCCGCCTGCTGCCGCAGTTAGGGCAAGCCTTCGAGGCCCGCGCAATTATGCGCGGGACAGGCGTGCCGTCGTCCATAACCGCGCAATCGCGGAAGGTCATCCGACGCACGCCGTGCGCTTTCAACGTACTTGCCACGGATTCCATCATGGTGATAAACTCTTCGATGTCCCGCGTCTTCGCGGCGGTCCTCAGCGCCAGTTCCGCGGCCTCCCTACCTGCCCGATAGTCTGTCAGTTCCACCACCACCATCGGAACCACCTTTCAGGCCGCATCGTTTTTACCCAAGCCTTGAAAGCACTTGCGCAACGCCTCAAGCCTCACTTCCTTCTTCTTCCGATATTCGGCGATATCGAATACTTGACAGCGCTTCCGCTTATGGGTTACAATTTTTGCAAGACCGATCATTTCTTGACCCCCTTTCTTACGCTGCCTTTTTAGCCTGCAAGGCAGCCTTTTTTATTGCTTGCGACACCGGGCAGAAACTGCAGTATTGTTCACCGGCTTCTACACCAAGTGCCTCCACGGCCAGCGCGGCTATCTCAGGTACCACGCGGACAGTTTCCATCTCGTACCGAGACAGCGTCGAAGCCGATACTGCCAGCTTCTTCGCAAGCTCCTGCTGCTGCCAGCCGCGCTTTATGCGCTCCAGTTTTAGCCACTGTCCGTAGCCCATGCTTTCACCTCCTCTCCTTCGTCGATTACCTGTGCCATCTCTTGTAGCTTCCGGCGGATGTCGATCCGGCTGTCTTCCATACCGAACACCCATGTTACGCTGTTTTCCCACTTTGGGTCGTGGCAATCACACCAGCCGTCTCCTCCCGTTCGCTCAATGCAGGCAAGGTAGCCGTTTTTCTCTTTCCGCAGGCACACCTGCACATCGCTCCCGCAATCTCCTATTTCGTGCCAGACGGCTTTGGTGATTACTTCTATCCCGCCCCTGCACAGGCTCGGCATCTCTTGCACCTCCCGCAATTGCATGTAAGGCAAAAACTCTTCCTTTTTTCTCGCTCGCGTGATATTCTCAAACTGTCAAACCCACCGCCCCGGCATCCGGCGCCGGTGTCCGGGGAGAAATAAGCCTACCAAAACTACCTTGCAAGCCTCAATCGCGGCTTTACGTCGGTTTCCAGTTCCTCAAGCCATTTATCCACCAGCTTCTTCGGGAATATCACCCGACCGCCTTTTCCTGCTGGTTGCTTGGCGGGAATTATGCCCCTATGCGCCCAGTCGAGGACCTGCGTTTTGCTTACACCGAGTAGCCCAGCAAGCTCCTTCGCAGTGTAAGCAAGTTTCTCCTGGGTTTCGCCCATCTGTTCACCTCCTTTAGTTCCACAAAAAATAAAACCAGCACCAAATGGGCATACTAAGACCCATCAGTGCCGGTGGGTTGGCAATAGAGCAACGTTGTGTTGCTATCGCTGGTAAAAAATAAATCTTCAATCCCAGTGCCGAAAATCTCAGCAATCCGTTTAGCGAGATCTAGAGTAGGATTTCTATCTCCGGTTTCGATCATGCCATAAAAACTACGAGTAATACCTAGCATATCGGCTACCTGCTGCTGGGTTAGTCCTTTTTCCTTACGCAGAGCTATCAACCTTGCACGCATTATTCTCACCCTTCGCAACCTAGCGTTGCTTACGTTTTTATTATAATGCCACGACAGGTTGCTGTCAACAGGGTTTGCAACTTTCTGTTACTCAAATTTTAAAGTGCCACTTTATGTGGTAAAATAATGGCGGGTGAATGAAATGACTTTGGGGCAGAAGTTAGTAGAGCTTAGAAAATCAAAAGGCTTAACGCAAGAGGAATTGGCCAAAATACTAAACGTTAGCCGTGGCGCCGTTTCTATGTGGGAAATTGATCAACGCGTGCCTGATCGGCTTGTACTAGGTAAAATCGCCGATTTGTTTGAGGTTTCCATAGACTACCTCCTCGGCCGCACCAACGATCCCCGCACCCTAAAGGATAAAGTATTTGATCCCACGTATGAGCCTACGGAAATGGATTTAGAAGAACTGCTTAAGACGGCTAAGATCCGCTTTATGGGCGAACCTATGGCCCAGAATGACAGAGAAAAGTTACTCCAAATTGCAAGGATAATTTGGGAAGAGAGGAGGAAAATCAAAGAAGAGCTCGGCAAATAATACAGGCCACCGCCAACAAAAGGTAGCCCGCAGCTTTTATATATGCAATATTCGACGACTTTCGACAGGAGGAATGGCTTGTGGCTTCTACTGTTGATGACAGGATTGCAGCAGAAGTGGACAGGCTGATTCGGGAGCATGGCACAAGAGACCCGTTTGAGCTGGCCGACAAACTAGGATTGGTGACTAGGTGGACAAAATTGCCAGCAGGTTACCTAGGCACTGTTTGGGAATTGTGGGGGGTTAAAGTAATATTGCTGGCGATAGATACGGTCATCCAGGAGGCAAGATACATAGTGGCGCATGAAATCTTCCACCACCTGGACGAGCATCCTGAGTTTTGGTGGGTCAAGAAGACCTTCTTTGGGAATTACTTTGAGGTTTTGGCTGATAGATTTGCCGCCGAATTGCTGATCCAGGAAACACCTTATGGGGGTGAGACAGAGTATGAATTTGCAGCAAGATTAGGCGTGCCGATAAGATTGATAAGATTGTGGGTGAAGAGAGTGGCTTAGGTTTTACGAATTTTACGGGTAGGTTTTGGAGGTACCATAAATGCGCTACCATCTTGAAAAACGCTCCAGGCGCTCCTGGACCATTGTCATAGATATGGGGAGAGACCCAGTTACCAAGCAGAGAAAACGGAAATATATCACGTTTGAAGGAACCAAAGCAAAGGCAGAAGCTGAAGCCTTGCGCATCATTGCGGAAATACAGCACGGCACTTTCATAGAGCCGACTAATATAACTGTCGGGCAGTGGCTTTTGCAGTGGTTAGAAGAAAAGAAACCCAAGCTTGCCCCGCGCACCTATGAGAGTTATGAACAGATGTTAAGGCTCTATTTGCTGCCGGCTTTGGGCAGCATTCCACTGCAAAAGCTGACGCCAGCCCATATATCGTCCTACCAGGCCGAACAGTTAAAGGATTTGTCTCTTCGCACCGTAGCCTATACTCTCACTATTCTTTCGGCAGCCCTAAAAAAAGCAGTGCGGTACAAACTTATCGGGGAAAACCCTGCCGATTACATAGAGAAGCCCAAATATAAGCCCAACAGGTTCACGGTGCTTTCAGAAGAGCAGGTAGGGCAACTACTGGACAGGGCAAAAGGAACGCGCTACTACCCAATAGTGCTCACGGCTGTTTACACGGGAATGAGGTTAGGCGAGATATTAGGGCTGAAGTGGGAAGACGTTGACCTGGAAAAAGGGATAATAAACGTGCGGAGGCAGTTGCAGTTTTTGCGTCAAGAAAAAGAGATGGTGGAGCTAGACCCCAAAGATGGGAGTTTTGGAGTTATCCCTATACCGGAAGAGCTTGTAACGGAACTCAAAAAACTGCGGAATGGGAGAAAAACAGAGTACGTTTTTGCCACAGCGAACGGCACACCTCTACAGCATAGAAATGTCCACCGTGCCATTAAAAAGATTGCCCAGGAGGCAGGCTTACCGGAACTGCGGCCTCATGATCTCAGACATACCTGCGCCTCTATTATGCTGGCACACGGCGTGCCGTTGCCTACAGTTCAAGAAATATTGCGCCACAAAGATGCCTACACCACCGCTAGGATGTATTCACATGCATTGCCCCGGTGGCATAAAGAAGCAGCAGAAAGGCTGGCAGGGGCGTTGAAAGATGGGCGACAATTGGGCGGCAACTGTGAGAAGAAGGGCAATGAAAGCTAGTATTCACGCCATCTGGAGGCTGACTCTTAATCAGCGGGTCGTGGGTTCAAATCCTACCTGGCGCACCAACAGCATCAAGGCCTCCCGGGAGCGGGAGGCCTTAAAATTTGCCCATTTGACAGCAATTTGACAGCAAAATTCTCTGGGCATTTCATGAGCCTCGCCCGGCCAGGTCTCTTATCATGGCTTGTTTCGCCATCTCAAAGGCCTTCATCTGTTTAGTAGGTTTCAGGGCTATTCCTAGCTTATCTGCTGCGGGCTGAAGCATCATCATCATTACCTCTGGCCGGTAAGCACAAATTCTTGCCGGCAGAACCGCGCAGCGCAGAGCTGCTGCAATAAAACCCTCTGCTACCCCCTTTGGTCCCACCCGCCGTGCGCTCAGCAGAACATCCAGCCCGGCTCCGCTACCGAGGTCCAAGACCACTTCACCCTCATTTAAATCCGCCAGGGCGATGGAGTTACCGCAGCCAAGGGAAGCATTGAGCAGCTCGCGGGGCAGGCCTTTTGTTTCCTCTCTTTCTTTTACGGTCTTTTTTAAAGAATCACTCACGGGCAACAGCCCCCTTCTAGTTTTTTTACGGCTGCCACAAGGAGGTCTAAACCCTCGAGGACTACCTGCCGTTTTTCCGCGGGTATCTGCCTTAAAATCCTATGGACGTACTCGTTCATGCCTCGGTTGATAACCTCCACCAGTTCCCGGCCGGTGTTCGTTAAAAACAGTGCTAACCGGCGGCGGTCCCCGGGATCGGCTTCTCGTTTTAAAAGCCCTCGCCGCACCAGACCGTCGGCCACCCGGCTGACGGTGCTTAAATCTAGCCCCAGTGCTGCGGCCAGTTCGCTCAAGGAGGTTTCCCCTTCCTTTCGGCGGGAGATTTCCAGCAGCAGGTGGCACTGCGAAAGGGTTATCCCACAGCAACCTACTTCGCTTTTTTCCAGCAACTGCATAGCCCGGGCTAGTTCAGCTAGCAACTGGTGCAGACGGACTACCGGTAGTTCATCTGGCATGTTCTATCACCCAGAATAATTGTATCATACATGTTTTGCGTCATGCAAGGATTTTATGCAGATATTACTGTGGGCTCGACAGAAGAGTGACTTCTTCCCTTCCCTTAAAAAGCTAGAACTTCAGGCTTGCGACACCGGCCCCGCCGAGGTGGCTGTTAGGAACTTCCCATGTTCCCTTGAGCACCTTCTGCAGTCTTAGCGGGCATCACGCAGGCCTTTCCCCGCCTTTTCAGGTTTCCTTTTATCAAGGGCAAGGGACATTGCCTTGAGGCGTTACTTTATGCTTTTTATACTTTAATGTTGCAGCAACAGCCACCTCCCAACAATCCGCCTAAAAAGCCTCTCTTGCTCTTCCCTTCCTTTTCTGCCATGAAAAACACCCCCCACTTTGGTTTATTTCAACAATCCTCCAGCGTAAATGTTAACCGCAACATCCTGATCCGCGACTACCTCCAAGTAAGCGGCCTAGAAACCCTTTTCCGGTAGAAAATGGTGTTATAAGCTGCTTTAGGTTTCCGGACCCGCACTTCGGACATACAGCGTTTGAGGCTCACACTCGTTGCACCGGAATTCCAATAACGGCATACCATCACCTCGCCGAAACAAGGAAGTTAAAGAGATACCCAATTATTGTGGCAATGAGGAACGATGAGCCCGTCCACCGGGAGCGCCAGGTCCTCCGCCCCGAAGGGCTCGCACAGGCAGCAGCTCGCATTCTCCCACTCCGCGGCCCGCCTGCCCAGGGCGGCGTCGCTCCCTACGGCCAGGACGACGACCGGCACCGTCCGGTAACCGGGGAGGGCCTTGATGTCCTTCAGCAGGCCCGGGCCGCTTATCTCTCGGAGGCGGAGGTTCAGCACCACGGCGGCGTACGCCGTGGAGACGGCTTTTACCAGGGCCTCGCGGCCCGTGCCGGCCTCCTTCACGGTGTAGCCCCCCTCCAGCACGGCCCTGCCTCCTGGGTCAATCAGCAACACGTAGCTCCCTTTATCCGACCGAACCTCCCAATGCGGTTTCTCTGCGGTACTCCACGTGAGGGTTCCCGCAATCTGCGCCGTCACTTAAAACAGCCCGAGCCTTTAACAAAAGGTGTTGGACCGGCTCGAGACCCGCAAGAGGATTTGCGGTAGAAGCTGTAGAAATAGAAATCGGTGTTTCTTCCCGGCACATTGAGGGAGGTCAGCGGCCCATGAAGGATATTCTTCTCTGCGATCTGGACGCCTTTTTCGCTTCGGTCGAGCAGCGGGACCATCCGGAATACCGCGGGAAGCCCGTGATAGTGGGCGGCGATCCGCGGGGACGCGGTGTGGTTTCCGCTTGTTCTTATGAAGCCAGGAAATACGGCGTTCGCTCGGCCATGCCTATGAAGAAGGCTCTGAGGTTGTGCCCTCAGGGCATAGTCCTGCCGGTCGACAGGTGGCGCTATGAGCAGGTGTCGGATCAAGTCTTCGCCATATTCGAGCGTTTCACCCCCGAGATTGAGAAAGTCTCTGTGGATGAGGCTTATCTGGCGGTGCCTAAGGGGGAGGGCGTCGAAATAGCCCAGACCATCCGCAAGGCCGTCAGAGAGGAGCTGGATCTATCTTTGAGCGTGGGGGTTTCCTCTAATAAGCTCCTGGCCAAAATGGCCTGCGAGCTGGCCAAACCGGATGGATTGAGGGCAGTGTGGCCGGAAGAGGTGCCCCAAATTATATGGCCGCTGCCTGTGGGGAATCTTCCGGGGGTGGGAGCTAAGACCGAACGAGTGCTTAAAACTATGGGTATTTATACTATTGGCGATCTGGTGGGCAAGGGAGAAGCAGAGATAATAGAACGGCTGGGATCTGCGGGCCGAGAACTCCTGCTTTTCGCCCGGGGGATAGACTATCGCAGGCTGGAAACGGTGCAGGAGGCCAAAAGTCTGGGCAAGGAAACCACGTTCGAGCAGGACAAGTGGGATCGTGAAGAGGTCATTGCTGCCCTGGCTTTTTTATGTGGCGAGGTCGGCTACCGGCTGCGCAGCTACCGCCTTAAATGCCGCACCGTGACACTTAAGATCAGAAGAGGCGATTTTTCTACTTATAGCCGTTCGCGTACTTTAGCGGTAGATACCGATTTAGATGGCGATATTTATAGGGCGGCCAAGGAGCTCTTCGAAAAAAGCGGCGTAAAGCCTCCCTGGCGCCTCATAGGTGTGCAGGTGGGCGGACTCGGCCCTAAAGATATGGAGCAACTTTCGCTGGAGGCAGGCGAGGGGAAGCAAAAAGAAGAGAAACTGCTGGGAGCCGTAGACGCCTTGCGCCGGAAGTACGGGAAAAGTGTGGTGCAGCGGGCCGTTATCTTGAGAACGGTACGAGATAAGGAATGAGGTGCGCGAGATAAGGAGGGCGGCGCCTCCAGGAGGTCATAGCCGGGAGGCGCCGGATCCCAGAACTTCGGAGATGGATACGGCGGCTGCTCTGACCGCTTCTACCAGCTTACCTTGCAGGAGGTCATCGGTGATGCGGCTGCTCGGTCCGGACACACTCAGCGCCGCCACCACGCGTTGTTCATGGTTTTTTATAGGGGCGGCCACACACCGCACTCCCTCTTCCAGCTCGCCCCGATCCAGGGCAAAGCCCTGTTCGCGCACCTTGTCTAGCTCCTGTTTCAATAGTTCGGGGTCGGTAATGGTGGATGCGGTGTAGCGCTTCAAAACGATACCGGAGAGGATCTTCTCTAGCTGGGAAGGGGTGAGGCCCGCCAGCAAAACTTTGCCCGCCCCGGTACAATAGGCCGGACCCCTGGTACCGGGGCGGGCCAGCATTTTGATCATGTTTTTGGATTCCACTTGGTCTATATAGACGACTTCGCTACCGTCCAACACGGCCAAATTGGCGGTCTCGTTAAACTCTTCCACCAGTTGCCGCAGATAGGGACGGGCTACGGCCCTGATGTCCAGGGAGTACAAGGCCCGGTTGCCGATCTCGAACAATTTCAGGCCTAGACGATACCTCCCCTGGTAGGGCTCCTGTTCTACAAAGCCCCTCCTGGCCAAAGTGGTGAGCAGGCGGTGCACCGTGCTTACGTGCAAGCCTACTTCTGCACTTAAGGCGGAGAGCATAACCGGGCCTTCGGCGCGGGCCAGGGCTTCGAGGATGGACAAAGCCCGGTCCACTGCCTGCACGCCCTGCACCTTGGAATTATTCTTTTCCCGTTCCCGTCCCTTCTCCAGAGGCACCATAATTTCTCCTTTATGCTTTTTTTAATAAAAACAGGCCTATAAGGCTATCTCCAGGCTAAGATTCCAAGATACGTTCGGCTTCTTCGGCATCCAGATCCATTACATAAGGAATACCGCTGATGGCGGCAGCCTCGGGAGTCAGAGCTACCAGATCATCGCGGGTAATATATTTCAGGGCGAACTTGCGAGCCCCGCACATGAGCTGTTGTAAACCGACGCCCACGCGATCAAGGAAACTGTAAACCCCGATGGCCGCGGGCGGAATTTCCGCATAGGCCTCGCCGTATTGGGCCTTAAGCTGAGCGGCGGCTACGAAAATTTGTTCCACCGTGGTGCCGTACTTATTGGCTATCTCTTGCGGAACTTTGCCGTTGGCGATGGCCTCGCCCAACGTCTTGCCCACCATGGCCGCAGCCAGAGGTGCCCGAGCCATGCCTACGGCTTTAATGTAGGGCGCACCCAGGGCCAGCCCTTTAAATACCTGATCTTCCAGGGTAAAGCCGCCGGCTATAGCTACGCTGGGGATGAAGGCTCCGCGGTCGGCCAGTTTCCGGAGATACTTGTAGAGCAGGCATTCCAGGTAGACGGTGGGGATGCCCCATTCGTTCATCATGCGCCACGGGCTCATTCCGGTACCGCCGCCGGCTCCATCCACCGTGAGGAGGTCGATCTTGGCCTCGGAGGCGAACTTTACCGCTCTCGCCAGGTCGGCCGGACGGTAGGCTCCGGTCTTGAGGAAGACGTACTTGGCCCCGTGCCGGCGCAGTTCTTCGACTCTCGCCAGGAAGGACTCCCGCTCTACCATCCCTATACGGGAATGCCGTTCGAACTCTTTAAAGGCCCCTTGACGGAAGGCTTCCTGGACTACCGGATCTTCGGGATTCGGGTGAACGATGTAGCCTCTCTGCTTCAACTGCCGGGCGCGCTCCAAGGAGGGCAATTTGACCTCTCCGCCGATGTCTTTGGCGCCTTGCCCCCATTTCAGCTCTACGGCTTCTACTCCCAGCTTATCAATAACATATTCTAGCACACCCAATCGGGTATCCTCAACATTGCTCTGCACTACGATGGCGCCGTAGCCCTTGTACCATTTCTGGAAAAGCTTCACCCGGCGCTCCATATCCGGCGAACGCACTACCCGTCCTCCGGAGAATTCGGCCTCCGGGTCCATGCCGCACACGTTTTCGCCAATAGTAAGAATGACACCGCTGAGGGCGGCTCCAATAGCCAGGCCTTCCCAATTCTGCGTGGCCACTTTGGTGGAGCCCAGTCCGGGAATGACTATAGGCAGTTTTAATTTAATCTGGTTGTCGGCTCCCACCGAGCTTTCGATGTTGACGGCCGGGAAAATAGCTTTGTCGCTGTCCGCTTCGATCCCGTGGGCGCCCACTGCTGACCCCATAATATTGAAATGGGAAAAGTCGATGGGGTAATCCTTTTCCGCAGCTGCGGTTATGGGGCCGAAAGGTTGCGGATAGATCACCTCGCGGCCGCGGTAGGCGGATTTGCCTATTTCGCAAAGACCGGTGCACCCTTCCTGGCAGGTGGCGCACATGCCGCTAAAAGGGCATACGCTGCCCGGCGTGCGGTTTCTGGTAAGAGTGGCCGCACTGGCATTAATACCTTTGCTGAAGCTCACTTCTGTTCCCCCTTTAAAATTGTTTAATGGCTTAACCCCCAGAATTTATTGTAATTGCCCGGCAATTAGGTGTCAATGAAATTTGTTATCGCATCATGAAAACATGAGGTTCAAAAAAATAAACCCGAGATTTATCTCTTCTCGGGTTTGAGGTCGCACTGTATCAGGCCTTCGTAGCATTCATCGCAAAGAAACTGGCCGCACACAGGGCAGATACGCATATCAGGGGGATTTATGTCCAGGCAGTCATAACAATAGGCCGTGTCGCAGTGCCGACAGATAACCCCTTCCACCCTCTTGGCCTTGCACCGGTCACAAACGGGTATCAGCATAGCGCTCCACTCCCTCATCTCTGTGAAAGTGCCTCTTTAAAGATATTCTTCCTAGGGGGCCGGAGTTCCTTCCCCACAAATAAAAAGACTCCCGAAGGGAAATTCCATGTGCAGTGCCCGCCCGGGTTTCTCCCCCAACCAAAACAAAAAACTCCCTTGCGGGAGTTTACAGCCGTCTTGCCGCTTATCCTGTCAGCCCCAGAGCCACAGGCTTTACCACCTCGTCGGCAATAACCTGCACCAGGGCGTTGTTGGCTAAGAGACAGGCGTTGGCTTCATCGGTATCAATATGGAACTCCAGGCGGAAGTTGGGATGCACGCGTACCAGTACATTTTGGAAAATTACGCCCCGCTCCCCATCTACCAGGACATTGACCCGGTCTTTGTCCTTAAACCCGTACCTCTTGGCTTCTTCGGTGGTCATGTGAATGTGCCGCAGGGCCACTATTACCCCCCGGTCCAGAATAACTACTCCTGCCGGACCTACCAGGACACATCCCGGGCTGCCTTCCAGATCGCCCGAGTCCCTAACCGGCGGATTGAGCCCCAGTTTGAAACTGTCGGTACGGGATATTTCCACCTGGGTATAGGAGCGAAGAGGCCCAACTATGCGCACGCTTTCCAGCACTCCTTTGGGTCCTACGACCGTGACCGTCTCCCGCGCAGCAAACTCGCCGGGCTGTCCCAGATCTCTTAACTTGGTAAGTTTCGCTTCCGGCCCGAAGAGAAGCCTGAAATGTTCCGGTGTGAGATGCACATGCCGTCCTGAGATACCTACGGGTACTTCCAAAATGGTGTTATACCTGTACACGGCGGGCCCTCCTCCCCCTTCTCCGTTCGGCCCATTTATACTACCACTCGGAGCTATTTTTCTACCTTTCACCCTTATTATATTACCGTTCAGCGATCGGCGCAAGGGGGACGGGCATGTTTAGAATTTTAAGTTATTGCATTCAACCTTTCAGGCATCGGGTCAGACAGGTGGTGCAGCTCCCGGTGCAGGGGCAGGGCGGACGGAGCACAGCGCCGCAACGAGGGCAGCGCTGCCAGTCTTTATCGGCCGCCGGATAGCCGCAGCGGGGGCACCGGATGAGGTTTTGCTCTTGCTTCCTTTTTTCCGGCTCCATGCTCATGGTGGTTCTCCTTGTCTCCATTTTCGCCCGCATAAATTTTTTATAACGCATTAGGGTGCAGGAGCAGTTCGAGCCGAGATCAAAGTGCCCAGGGCAGCAGGCAAGGGTGGAGATCAGATTATAATTTGAGATAAAATCCCGCCGAGGAGAAAGGCCAGCACCAGAACAGCTCCCCAGATGATCAGGGCTTCACGCGCCCCCCGCTCTTTGACAATCACCAGGGCCGAAGCTATACAGGGGACAAAAAGGGTAATCGTTACCAGGGCCACCAGCGTCTGCTGCGGGGAAAGGGCCAGAGAGTAAAAGCCTGCCGCTCCGAAATCGCGCCGGATAAATCCCATGATGAAGGCCGTAGCCGCTTCCGGGGGCAATTGCAACCAGCCCACGGTCAAAGGCACTAATAATTCCTGGAGTTTTTCCAACATGCCTGTAACTTGCAAAAGGCCGATCAATAGAGCGCCGGCAGCAAACAGAGGAGTGGCTTCCCGAAGGAAGATGGATGTCTTGGTATAGGTCTTCTTCAGCACGTTCTCCGGCTGCGGCCAGCGTAAGGGGGGCAGGTCGATGAACAAGTCGGTGGGCTGCCCGGGTAGGAGGCGGTTGAGTACCGTGCCGGCAGCCACCAGCAGGAGTAGAATAATAGCCGCATAGGCTATTATGTAGCGAGGGCCTAGAGGAGCTAACATGCTGGTAATTACGGCTAATTGGGCCGAACACGGAATGGTCATGGCCAGCAGAAAGATGGCTATCAATCTTTCGCGGGAACTGGCCAGTAAACGAGTGGTAATGGTAGCCGCCGTCACACATCCGGTGCCTAAAATAAGGGGGATGATGCCGCGGCCGTTCATGCCCAGCTTCATTAAAAGGCGGTCCACCAGTACGGCGATGCGGGGTAAATATCCGGAATCTTCTAGAAAAGCCAAGCTCAGGTAAAAGCCCACTACCAGGGGCAGCAGGAGCCCTATAATGTAGGTTACCGTCATGGTGAGCAGCCCGAACGGGCCGATGAGGATGGTGCCCAGGGCCGAGTTGCCCAAGAGAGGCTGCAACAACCCCTTGATGAAGGGTTCGTAGTAAGCCTGCATTATCTGCTCTTCCGTAATCCCGACCACGGTTTGGGCGATAAAGACGCCGATAAACTGGTAAAGGAGATAAAGGGTGAGCAAAAGCAAGGGTATACCGGTCAAAGGTTGAATCATCCACCGGCCCAGGCGAGTTTTGAAGGAGGCATAAGTCATATCTCCCGTTACTACGGCAGCTACCAGCGCCTCCACCCGGCGGCGGCGCAATAAGTAGATTTCTTCCCGCTTATCCATGGGCTTCAGACGGTGGGAAGCCGCCACCCAGGGATCTCCTTCCAGTACTAAAAGGGCCTCCGCCCGGCTGTGAACTTTAGGCAGTATGGGCGCCAGAAGTTCGTCCAGCTCCGGCAGGCTGTTGCCCGGACGGGCATAGGCCACTGCCTTTTTGAGCTCTTCCAGGCCGTGCTTCTTGACGGCTACCGTGGGTACCACCGGCACCCCCAGGAGATCTGCCAGCTTTTCATGGTCCACCCGTATTCCTTCACGGGCGGCTTCATCCACCATGTTCAAGGCCACGACCACCGGAAAGCCCATGTCGATCAACTGCTGGGTTAAAAAAAGATCCCGGTCGAGGTGCACAGCATCCACGACGTTGACGATTATGTCCGCGCCTAGGATGATGTCCCGGGCAACTTTTTCTTCCTCGTTGAAAGAGGATACGCCGTAAATCCCCGGTGTATCGATAATATAATCGCCGCCGATGCGGCCATGGTGGATTTCCAGGGTAGTACCGGGAAAATTGGACACGTCAGCGTACAGCCCGGTCAAGGCGTTGAAAAAGACCGATTTACCCACGTTAGGATTGCCCACTAAAACAATCTTGCGCACCCCTGGCGGCAGCTTGAATTTGGGTAGCTCTTGGCACTGCATGGTTTCTCTCCCTTCTACCCCGCGTGCTTATCCTTGCGGTAGCAACAATCTGTGGTGCACTAGGCCGCTGGGGTCTGTCTACCCCTCGGGCTCAAAGCCTCAAGAACAATCGACCTCTTTTCGCCAGCCGCAGTAGGGAAATTCTAGGCCTATCCGTTTTCAGCCTTCTGGTGGTGCCGCAATGGCAGTATGAACGTCTAGCCTGCTTTTCGTTAACCGCCTTTTATCGGCTGCAGTCGGCGGCGCCAAGGCAGTTCTCTGCTTCTAGCCTGCTTCTTTATAGCGGGTCACGGGCTCCACCTTTATTCTGGAGGCCAGTCCCCTCCCGAGGGCGATTTCTTGGTGGTTCCGGCCTATGATAACCGGACCCTGAGGTATTATCTCTTTACACTCGATAACCGCGCCCTCCCAGATGCCGAAGCGTATAGCCTGGCTTCGTATTTCATTTGCCGGCAGGCTGACTATGCGGTAAAGCTGCCCTCTTTTTCCCTGGTCCAGGGTCATGGTTTCCCCTCCCCTTAAGACCCCTTAAGAGCGCTAAATGAAAAATATTATCATTTACTCTGCACCCATTATAATGCAATTGAAAATCATTGTCAATGTATAAGGAGAAAATTGCCGGGTAAAACTCGTTTTTGTAGCGGGCGTCTAACGCCGCTCTTCCCGGCTAATGAGATAACGAATGTCTTTTTCCACCGGAAGGTGATAAGACCGGCAAAGTTGCACCAAGCGGGAAGTAGTGCGCTCCCCCAAGTATTCTTCCAGCTGCTTTAGGTTCAGGTTGCTGGTGATTACCGTGGGGAGCTCATGGATCAGGCGATAGTTGATCAGAGAATAGATCTTGTTGCGGGTCCATTCCGTATAGTTATGGGCTCCCAGATCGTCTAAAATAAGGACTTTGGCGTCCCGTGCCGTGTTTAGCAATTCCAGTTCGGTAGGGCTTTCGGTTTCCGGTTTGCGGTCATAGGTGGCCCGGATTTCGTCCAGCAAGTCAGGAACCACCAGAAACAGCACTTCTCTTTTCAGGGAGGTTAGAGCGTTGGCGATGGCCGCAGCCAGAAAGGTTTTGCCGCTTCCTACCGGGCCAAAGATGAATAGACCTTTTACCGCCTGTTGTTCCAGGCATTGGGCTACAAAGTTTTTACAGGCTTCCAGGCAGCGGCGGGCGCACTCATAATAGGTGGCACCGGTCAGCTCATCATAAAGGTGTCGGGAGTAGTATTTGAGATCAAATTGGGCAAAGGTATACCGGCTTAGCTGGGGAGCCAGGTGAGCCGACCGGAGCCGGTTTTGCCAGGATTTGAGTTGCATACATTTGCAGCGATAAGCCAGGCCTCCGCGGATTACTACCCCCCGGTCTTGGCATTCCGGGCAGGCAGGCGGGTCGGACCAGGGTGCAAGGCCGTCGGAGCCGTCGTTCCATGGCCGGCGTTGCAGCAGGGAATCCGGTATCTGTAACCTCTCCATAGTTTCTCACCGTCGCTTATCGGTAATTAGGGTTCCAAGCGGTAAAGTTCGCGGTATTTGTCATCGTTGGAGGTATCCAGACGTTTCTTTTTTCCGGGTCTTTGTTTTAAAAGGCGTTCGTCATAAACGATAGCTTCTTGGACCGTCCGGATGTTATGCCGCAACCAATCTCGCAAAATAGAATCTATGTACCGGAAGTTCAATGCTCCCCGTAATACCGCTCTTTTTAAGGCCTCTATAATGAGCTCCGAGCTGAGGTTGCTGTTATGGTACCAGTCGGCGATCTGGTTGGTTTCAAAGGGAGATAAGGGCCGCCCAAATTCTTTTTCAAAAGTGCGGTATAATTCCCCCAGGGTGGGCTCCGGCGCGGCTGCCGCCTCTGGGGCTCCGGCTGCCTGGGCCTTCCAGGCGGCGGAGGCTTCTTCTTCCGCCAGGATTATCTGGGTGAGCTTGTGCCAAAGGTTACGTAAGGAAAAGGCGTTCTGCCATCTACCGGTAGCGGGGTCGTAATAGGGCTCCACCTGGAGGATCTTTTTCTCAATCAGGCCGGCTAAGATGTTTTTGACTTCCTCGCCGGAGACGGAGAGATACTGGCTCAGTTTTTCGGGAGAAGGAAAACGGTTATGTTCTATTTGGCGCCAGCGCAAAAGATGCAAAATAATCATGACCTCTATCTCGGATAGACCGAGGCGAGTATAATATTGGAGTAAAGGATTGGGTATGGTTACGCTTCCTTGTTCCAGGAGTAAGGCCAGCAACTCCGTGGGGAAATTGTTGGGGGCCGGCATCGTGTCCCTCCTCAATTTGGTTATGGGGTAAGGGTGGGATAGCTGTCCAGTTTTATTATACCATTACCGGGGACGAGGTCCAAGGTATTAACTGACAGGAGGTTGCTTATGGAAGTTATAGCTTTTGTGGGCCCTAGCGGCAGCGGCAAGAGCCATCGCGCTCTGGCCGTGGCTCATGATTATCGCGCCGACCTTATAATCGATGACGGCCTTTTAATCCAGGGCAGCCGTATTGTGGCCGGGATTTCGGCCAAGGAACAGCCCACCCGCGTAGGGGCGATCAAGACGGCTTTGTTTTCCGATCCCCAACATGCAGCGGAAGTCAAGGGTAAGATTGCCGAGCTGGAACCCGGAAGAATTCTGCTCATCAGCACTTCTCCGGAAATGGCCTGCCGCATCGCTCAGAATTTGGAGTTACCGCTTCCCCGGGTGTTTATCGACATAACGGAAGTAGCTACTCCTAAAGAGATCGCCCGGGCCCAGCAAGTGCGCAAGCAGTGGGGTAAGCATGTGATTCCTGTGCCTACGGTGGAAGTGAAGCCGCGGTTCAAGGGGCTTTTTATCGAGCCTTTGCGCACGTTTTTGCGCCGCCGCCACAGTCCGCCGGGAAAAAGCAGGAGCCTGTGGGTGGACCAGACGGTGGTACGCCCCACTTTTAATCTTTGGGGTCACTTTTATGTGTCTAATACGGTGATAGAACAGTTGGCGGCTCACCTGGCCAGAAATGAGGCTCTCCTGCATCCCAAGGCCCAGGTGGAAAGCTCGGAGACAGGGGTGATTATCCATTTGGAGGTTACCGGTCGCTACGGCCTCGCCTGGAGGCCGTTTTTGGAAGAAGCTCAAAAAAAAGTGAAGGCAGGGATCGAAGATATGACAGCCCTGCCGGTGAAAGCGGTCCATATTACGGTGCAGCATTTGGCCTTTTAGGCACGCTGAAGGGTAACGTTTAAGCAAGTTGGAGCTTAAGCATGGGCTACGGCCTTACCGTAGTTCAACTGGCGGGCCACAAAGCGCTCCAGGCGGTTCATGGCCTCGGCCAACTCGGCCAGGGAAGCGGCATAGGAGCAACGTATGAATCCCTCTCCGCTGGGGCCGAAGGCATTGCCGGGCACTACGGCTACCTGCTCTTCCTGTAACAGCCGGGCGGCAAATTCCTCGGAACTCAATCCCGTGACCATAATCGAAGGGAAGACGTAGAAAGCGCCCCGCGGTTCAAAACAATCCAGCCCCATTTCCCGCAGCCGGCTCACGACGAACCTTCGCCTCTGGTCGTATTGTTCCACCATAGAGGCCACATCTTGAAGACCGTGGCGCAGAGCCTCCAGGGCGGCCATCTGGCTCATTATGGGGGCGCAGAGGATGGTGTATTGGTGGATCTTGACCATGGCCGCCAGGAAGTCCGGATGGGCGGCTACATAGCCTATGCGCCATCCGGTCATGGCGAAGGCCTTGGAAAACCCGCTGATCAGAATGGTGCGCTCCTGCATACCCGGCAGCGAGGCGAAGGATAACGGCGGGCCATCGTACCGCAGTTCGGCATAAATCTCGTCGGCCAGCACCAGGAGGTTGTATTTTTCCACTATCCGGGCGATGGCCAACATATCCTCCCGGCCCAGCACCGCGCCGGTAGGGTTGTTGGGATAACAGAGGATGAGGGCCTTGGTCTTGGGCGTAATATGCTTTTCCAGGTCTGACGCGCTCAGCATGAAATCTCGGGCCCTGCTGGTAGGCACCTCTACCGGCACTCCGCCGCACAGCAAGGTAAGGGGTTTGTAAGAAACGTAGCAGGGTTCGGGTATCAGGACCTCGTCCCCGGGATTGATGATCGTCCGGAGAGCCAGATCTACGGCCTCGCTGGCCCCTATGGTAATGAGTATTTCCTTCTCCGGATTATAGGAGAGGCCGAAGCGCTCTTCCAGATAGGCGGCTATGGCCCGGCGCAGCTCCGGCATACCGAAGTTGGAAGTATACATGGTATAGCCCCGCTCCAGGGCTTTCACGCAGGCCTCGCGGATATGCCAGGGAGTGACGAAGTCCGGCTCGCCCACTCCGAGAGAGATGACTCCTTTGGTGTTGGCCACCAGGTCGAAAAAGCGCCGGATGCCGGAAGGTTGAAGGCTTTTTACTACAGGGGAAATGAATCTCTGGGGGTCGAAGCCGCCAGTCAAAGTCATGGCTGCACCACCTGCCTCCGATCAGCTTCTAAGTCTTCAAAGATTATGCCGTCTTGCTTATATTTCTTTAAAATAAAATGGGTGACGGTGCTCTGCACGTGCTCCAGCCGGGCCAGTTTCTGAGCTACAAAGTAGGCTACTTCTTTCAAGCTCTTGCCCTGCACCAGTACGGAGAGATCGTAGCTGCCGGACATGAGGAAGACGGATTTGACTTCCGGGTAACGGTAAATGCGGGAGGCCACCTCATCAAAACCCACGTCATGCTGGGGGGTAACCTTCACGTCGATGAGAGCCGCTACCTCCTCTTCCCCGGCTTTTTCCCAGTTGATGAGGGTGGAATAGCCTAATATTATTCTTTCTTTTTCCATTTGGGCAATCTCTTGGGCCACCTGCTCTACGGGTAGGCCCAACATGACCGCTATCTCTTTGGCGGTAAGTTTGCTGTTGTTCTCCAAAAGCCGCAGTATTTTGTGACGCATCTTTCCCCTCCTTTGCCTGCGAATGGTGGTAAAAATAATTCAGCCTCCCGTCCTCAAGGGACGAGAGGCTTACCCCGCGGTACCACCCTTGTTGGCCTTGATAAAGGCCCACCTCGATGCGCTAAATATAGCGCCCGGTCTTTAACGGGACCCTTCCGTCCTGGCCTACTGGGAACACCGTTCGGCAGGAAGCTCCGGGGCGGCTTTCGGCAGGAGCGGCTACCGGGCTCGCACCCTCCCCGGCTCGCTGGGAGGCCGTCAACTCTGCCTACTCTCCCCTTCATGGCTTTTAATTTCTCTCACTATCTTGTAGCGTCATTTTAGCACCGGGGAAAGCGTTCTGTCAACAGGTTATTTTCCTGACGTATCCCCACTTTTTGCAGAGGAGGCCTGGTTGGACTTGAAAGCGAGCGAACAAGCCTTCGCGGTAGCCAAACTTAATGAAGCCGAAAGCGAAGGCGGACCCGAGACCAGGGATGGCCGAGGCCGGCAACTGAGACAGGATGTCGAATTTGCCGGGAAGTCCGCCTTAAGCTCTGAGGCTGAATGATAGTTTGGCCCGCGAGGGAAACTTTCGCGAGCGAAAGCCAAGCAGACCTAGGAGCAAAACTGGGGATACGCCAGGTTATTTTCCCGGGGCGCAGGAAAGCCGAAGCAGCCGCAGGCGCCGGGCCAGGGAAAGAGGATTTTCCAGGTCTTTTTCGCTCACTTTTATGACGGTGATGCCCGCCCGGCGGTAGAAAAATTCTTTGCGCCAGTCCTGCTCGGTGGAAGCCAGTTCCAAACCGAGGTTCCGGCCCGGCAGGTAGAAGGCCAGCCTACCTCCTCTGGTGGCAAAGTCCTCGATGATTTCTTCCCCCGGATAGGCCCGCTCTAAGGCCAGACGCAAGCTTTTCAAAGGAGCCGGGCCGGGTGTGGGGGGCAGAACTTCGGATTCGGGTGCTTCCCGGCCGGTGAGGCGGGCTTCGGCCTCCGCTTCGGGAAGAGCTTCGTCGGCAGCGGTCTTCTCCTCCGCGGTCTCCGTTAGCTCCTGTTCCGGCGGTAAGCCCAGCTCCCTTTCCTCCTCCGAAAGCTCCTTTCCCGCGGTATATTCAGCTATCCCCCGGGTGATAATCTCCTGCAAGTCTCGGGAAAAGTTGCCGAAGCTCTGCAACACCCGGCGCTCGGGTAAGCGCTGGGCTACCAGTTGTTCCAATAAGGTCTGGAGGTGCTCGGTGCGTCCTTCTAAGGCTTCAGCCAGAAGATCTCCCATCTGTTTAACGAGGGCGACGCCTCGTGCTATCTCTTCCTCCCGTTCCGACCCGCTTTTAAGGCCGGCAGAAATGGCGCATTGCACCACTTCGTCCACGGAACTCAAAATCTGGGCTTCCAGCCGGTTATGGCGCATGAAAAATCCCTCCTCGGTTGGAGGATCTCCTCCCCATCAGTATATGCCGGCTTTGGCCGAACAGAACCACCCGGCAGCTTTCCTTGCGGGGAGAATCCCGGTGAGAACCCCCGAGGAGGGAGGTATATTCTACCCAGAGCCACCCTTAGACTCTGGACAATTTATTCCACCTTGGGCCGCGGATAAAGGCCCGCCTCTTTAACTATAGTGGGGATGATCTCTTCCCACATTACGGCCATGATGTGCACGCCGGCCACTCCTTCTATGGACCGGAGGTGCTTAATTTGTTCCACACATATGGCTACCCCTTCGGCTTTAGGGTCCGAAGCTTTCTCCATGCGGGCGATGATCTCCTCAGGGACTATCATGCCCGCCACGGACTGCTGCATATATCTGGCGGCCCGGACCGACTTTAAGGGCATTACTCCGGCGATGATGTGCGCTTTCTTGTGCAGGCCGCGCTCCCGCACCAGAGCCATGAAGCGCTCGAAGCGTTCCATGTCGAAGATGCACTGGGTCTGGATGAAGTCGGCTCCCGCCTGGATCTTTTTCTCCAGACGCAAGACGCGAAATTCAAAGGGGTCGGCAAAGGGGTTGGCGGCAGCCCCGATGAAGAAGCGCGGTTCGTGTTCCTTTATCTCTTCCCCGCAGGCGAATTTTTTCTCATCCCGCATATCTTTTACTATGCGCAGAAGCTGGATGGAGTCTATATCATGCACGTTCTTGGCAGTAGGATGATTGCCGAAGGACTGGTGGTCCCCCGAGAGGCAGAGAACGTTGCGAATGCCTAAACTGTAAGCTCCCAAAAGGTCGCTCTGGATGGCTATGCGGTTGCGGTCACGAACTGTCATCTGCATGATGGGCTCCACGCCGGCACGCAATACATGCACGGCCGCGGCCAGGCTGGACATGCGGACAATGGCCGTTTGGTTATCGGTCAAATTTACGGCATCGACGTAGTCCCGGAGCAGCTCGGCATGGTGGAGCACGCCTTCCGGAGAGGCGTGCTTGGGCGGGCCCACTTCGCCGCTGACTACGAAATGGCCCTGGGACAGGAGTTTTTCTAGTTTGCTTTCTGTTTTCCAGCTCATTCCAGCCTCACATCCTCTCGTACCACTTTGCGCGGACCGCCATCCCTGGCCTTAGACCAGTCTTTGGGCGGCTGGATTTCCAGCAGGAGTTCCAGCTTGTTCAGGGCGCTCAGGCGGTCGTAAATAAGCTGCCAGGCGCAGGGGATTTCGGGATGGACTTCGCATTTCCCACCCTGGGAGCCCCCACAGGGGCCGTTTAAGATGCTCTTGGAGCAGCGGATGATGGGACAAATGCCCCCGGTGCGATGGAGAATGCACTCGCCGCAGAGCCCACAGCGCTCTTCCCAGAGGCCGTGCTCCACCGCACCGCCGGCAAATTTAGTGTTCAAGGCGGGTACTACCCATTTGTTGTACCGCTCGGCCAGGAATTGTACCCCTACGCCGCAGGCCAGGGAGAGGATGCAGTCCACATCGTCGGAGATATATTTCTCCAACATCTGTACGTATTCCGGGTCGCACTGGCGGGTCAAAGTAACTTCTACGGTTTCCAGGGGTTTTCCTTCCTTCTTGCGCATTAGCCGGAGGCTGGCCGCCATTATACCCACTTCTTTTTCCCCGCCGCCCAGGCAGACGGTCACACATCCGCCGCAGCCCACTACCAGGATTTTGCGGGCTTCGCCGATTAACTCCGCTATTTCGGCTAAAGGCTTGGGTTCGGCTACTATCACCTTGGCTCACCTGCCTTGCTTGCTTTTTCCTGGGCGTACTTTTTATTTAAGGGGCTTGGCCCTAACTGCTTGATCTTTTCGGTAAACTCCCGGGCGATCTCGGCGAAGCGAGGACCCATAGATCCGGACAGATTGAACATTTCCAGGCGCTCGCCGCCAATACCGACCTCGTCCAAAATCTTTTTGGCATACTGTACCCTCTTTTTGGCCCGCAGATTTCCTTTAAGGAAGTGGCAATCTCCTTCCAGGCAGCCTGCTACATATACCCCGTCGGCTCCATCTTCAAATGCCTCCAGGAGGATTCTGACGTCGGTTTTGCCCGTGCAGGGAATTTCTATCAGGCGCACGTTGGCCGGGTATTGCAGGCGCATGGATCCGGCCAGGTCGGCTGCCGAATAGGCGCAGTAATAGCAACAGAAGGCGACGATTTTGGGCTCAAACTCGGCCACCTTTAGGACACCTCCCCGAAAAGGCCGGCCACTTTGGCCAGGAGCTGGTCGTCTTTGTAATGCTGCAACTGGATGGCCTTGGCCGGGCATTCTCCGGCGCAGGTCCCGCAACCCTGGCACTGGACGGCGTTAATCTCGGCCACGTGGTGCTCGTTAATCCGCGGTACGCTGTAGGGGCATACCCGCACGCAGGTGAGGCAGGCGGCGCACTTGTTTTCGTCCACTACGGCGACCACGCCTCCCACCAGGAGGTTTTCTTTGGACAGGATCGTGCAGGCCCGGGCTACCGCTCCCTGGGCTTGGGCTACAGCCTCGTCCAGGGATTTGGGCGAATGGGCCGCGCCGCAGAGGAATATGCCTGCCGACGGAAAATCTATGGGCGAGAGTTTAGCATGGGTTTCTACAAAGAATCTGTCTTCGTTCAGGGGCAATTTCAGCATGGTGGCCAGCTTTTCTATATTCGCAGGCGCTTCGGCGCCGGTGGCCAGTACCAGGCGGTCGGGCCACAGCAAAAGTCTCTTGCCCGAAGCCGGATCGCGCACTTCCACTTCCAGCAGGCCTATATCCCTTTGCCGCACCGTCGGCTTTTGCTCCGGATCGTACTGGATGAACAATATACCCTTTTCCCGGGCCTGGCGATAGTAATCTTCCAGGAAGCCGTAGGTACGGATGTCCCGGTAGAGTATATAGACTTTAGCTTCCGGATGGAGCGCCTTTATACGCAGGGCGTTTTTGAGGGACTGGGCGCAGCAGGTGCGGCTGCAATACATGCGCTCCGGTTCCCGGGAACCGACGCACTGGATAAACACTATTTGCTTGTCGGCCTGGGCGTTCCACCGGCCGGAAGCTAGCATCTGCTCTAACTGGGTATTGGTTAGGACGCGCTCGTCCTGGCCGTACAAGTAGTCGGAGGTGACCCTTTCTTTAACGCCGGTAGCGACGATGACTACTCCGTGCTCCAGTTGGAAGGTTCGCCGCACATGTTCCCGCCCGGGTTCACCCTGGGAGATGGTGGTGATAAAGTGGCCCTGGTGGCCGCCGAAGTCTTCCAGGCGCGAGCTGGTGAATATGCGGATACGGGGATGGGATTTGGCCCGGGTGATCAATTCTTGCAGGAAGGCCTGCACGTCGGTTCCTTCCAGAGTAAAGCGCAAGTGCCGGGCGTATCCCCCCAACTCGGCTTCCTGCTCCACCAGATAAGCCTCGTATCCCTGTTCTGCTATACCCAGGGCGGCCGTAAGCCCGGCTACACCGCCGCCCACGATGAGAGCGCGGGGAACTACCGGTACGGGGTGGAGGTGCAGGGCCTCGTGGGTTTTGACTTTAGCCACGGCCATGCGCACCAGGTCCTTGGCCTTTTCCGTGGCCTGTTGGGGCTCGTTCCGGTGAACCCAGGAACACTGGTCCCGGATATTGGCCATTTCGAAATAGAACGGGTTCAGACCCGCTTCCCTTAAGGCCTCCCGGAAAAGGGGCTGGTGGGTGCGAATGGTGCAGGAGGCCACTACTACGCGGTTTAAATTATGCTCGCGTATGGCTTCCTGGATTTTCTTTAAAGTGTCCTGGGAGCAGGTGTATAGGTTATCCTCCGCATAGACTACCCCCGGAAGCCGCCGGGCGAATTCCACTACGGCTTTCACATCCACAACACCGGCTATATTGATGCCGCAGTGGCATATAAAGACGCCTACACGTGGCTCTTCCCGGCTGACGTCTTTTTCCGGAGGATATTCTTTGGGCCTCACCAGGGTGTTGCGGGCCGGCGATAGTGCCGCTCCCGCGCAGGCGGCGGCTGCGCTGGCGTTGACTACGGTCTCGGGAATATCTCGGGGACCCTGGAAAACTCCTGCTACATAGATACCGTCGCGGGTGGTGGCTACCGGATCCAGTTCTCGCGTACGGGCGAAACCGTAAGGGTTCAGCTCGATGCCGCATACCCGGGCCAGTTCCGCCGCCTCTTTGGGCGGCCGCACTCCCACGGCCAGGACCACCAGATCGAACTCTTCTCGCACTATCCTTTGGCCGTCATAATACTGGATGGTGAGGTTTTTGGTCACCGGGTCTTCTTCCACCCGGGAAATCATGGCCTTTACATAGCGCACGCCCGCTTGTTTGGCCGCCTCTACATACTTATCGAAGTTCTTGCCGTAGGACCGCATATCCAGATAGAAAATCGTGGGCTCGATGTGAGGATCGTGCTCCCGGGCTATGACTGCCTCTTTGGTAGAGTACATACAGCAGATGGAGGAGCAATAAGGGCTGCCCTCGCGCTCGCAATCGCGGGAGCCCACGCACTGGATAAAGGCTATCCTGCGGGGCGGTTGGTGGTCCGAGGGACGCACCACGTGTCCCTGGGAAGGACCGGTGGAGCTTAAAATGCGCTCGAATTCTATGCTGGTTACTACGTTCGCGTAGTAGCCGTAGCCGTATTCCCCGGCCCGCTCGGCATTGAAGAGCTCAAATCCCGGAGCCAGGATGATGCTCCCGACGTTAAATTCTTCCCACTTTTCCTTTTGCCCGTGTTCTACGGCTTTTTTCTTGCATACGGCCTCACACTGGAGGCACTCCGAGCAGATGCCGCAGTTTAGGCAGCGCCGGGCCTCTTCTATGGCCATCTCCCGGGTATAACCCTGGTAAACTTCACGGAAATCTTTTATCCTTTCCTCAGGAGGGGCCAGGGGCTGCTTTACCCTTCTGGCCGGGAAAGGAACGACGTTCTCCGGGGGACCCAGCTTTTCGGGTTTTTCCGCAGTGCGTCCGGCCCCCAGGTCCATTCCGCTCAGATAACGCTTGACTGTCTCCGCTACTTCGTGGCCGGAAGCTACGGCTTCCACTACTGAACTGGGACCCCGCACCACATCCCCGCAGGCAAAGACGCCGGACAGGGAGGTGGCCAGGGTGAGGCTATCGGCAGCGATGAGCCCTCTGTTGACCTGAAGACCGGTGTTTTCATCTAAAAAGGAGAGGTCTGCTGCCTGTCCGATGGCCACCAGGACCGTATCCGCAGGCAACGTCTGGGTTACCTGGGGATTATACTGGGGGTTGAAGCGCCCTTCCTCGTCAAAAACCCGGGTGCATTGCATGAGCTCCACACCGGTTACTCTGCCGTCCCGGCCTAAAAAGCTTTTCGGCCCCCAGGAGGTGTGGAGAATAATGCCCTCTTCCAGAGCTTCTTCTATTTCCCAGGGGTGGGCGGGCATCTCCGAACGCGCTTCCAGGCAAGCTATATGAACCTCTTCGGCGCCCAGTCGCCTGGCCGTACGGGCCACGTCCATGGCCACGTTGCCGCCGCCGATCACTACTACGCGGCGCCCTATTTCTACCCTTTCGCCCAGGGCCGTCTGGCGCAAGAAAGCGAGGCCGGGCAATACGCCTGTCAGGTCTGCTCCCGGAATCTTTAGCTGGCGGCTTTCCTGGAGGCCTACGGCCAGAATGACTGCCTGGTATTGGGTGCGTAGCTGTTCCAGGGTTATATCCCTGCCCAGACGAGTGTTGGGGACGAATTTTACGCCCAGGTTCAAGATGCGCCGGGTCTCGCGGTCCACTACTTCCAGGGGCAGCCGATAGCGCGGAATACCCGCCCGGAGCATACCGCCGGGCTCCGGCAGCGCATCATATACGGTCACCTGGTACCCTTCCAGGGCCAGATCTTGGGCCGCCGTTAAGCCTGCCGGTCCCGCGCCTACCACGGCTATTTTTTCTTCCCGCAGGGTTGGCGGCCGGAAGCTTTCTTGTTCCTTCTCTTGAGCTTCCTCCCAGCCGAAGTCGTAAGCCGCTCGTTTGAGGAGGGCGATGGCCACCGGTTCGTCGTACTGGCCGCGGTTACACGCTGTTTCGCAGGGGTGGTGGCAGATGCGGCCGCAGATGCCGGCAAAGGGCATACGCCGACGGACGACTTCCAGGGCTTCGGCAAATTTGCCCTGGGAGATGAGGGCGACGTATCCTTGAGCGTTGGTGCCTGCCGGACACGTGCTGCGGCAGGGGGGTATGCCTCGCTTTTCGATTAAATACTTGTTGGGTACTGCCTGGGGGAAGAGCTTGTACACGGCTTTGCGCTGGTCCATCCCCTCGTTGAATTCGTTGGGTACGCGTACCGGACATGCTTGTTCGCAGTCTCCGCAGGCAGTGCATTCGTCCAGGTTTATATAGCGCGGCCGCTGGCGTATCTTTACTTTGAAGTTCCCTTTAGTGCCTTCCACCTGCTCCAGGGTGGAACAGGTGTACAGACGTATATTGGGATGGCTCAAGGTGTCGGTCATGCGCGGGCCCAGCAAGCACATGGCGCATTCATTGGTGGGGAAGGTCTTGTCCAACTGGGTCATCTTCCCCCCAATGGAAGGCGATGCGGTTACCAAGTGGACCAGGTAACCGGCGTTGGCCAGGTCTAAAGAGGCCTGCATGCCGGCAATGCCGCCGCCGACCACTAAAACCGAGCCCATTACTTCGGACTTTTCCTTAGAATTTTTTGACACGCGCCTCACCAACCTTCCCTAATAAGGCCTACGCTGCTGGCAACAGGTTATGGGTTTTAAGCAAAGATAAGGGGTCTACGAGATGTTTGCGCAACCAGGGCAACGCCGGCAGACCCAAGGCCAGACCTACCAGCTCGGTAACGAAAAATACGGGAATTTCCGCTTCTTCCGGCTGGCGACTGTCCAGATTGGTCTGGCACAGGGGGCAGGCCGTAACTATAGCCTCGGCTCCCGCCCGCCGGGCCGCCCGAACGATCTTGCCCACCAGCTCGCCTACGATTTCCGGTGCCGGGATGGAGAGGCTGGCGCCACAGCATTCGGTTTTATGGCTCCAGGATACCGGTTCGGCGCCCAGCGCCCGGAGCAGGCGGTCCATAGATTGGGGCTGCTCCGCATTGGTTTCGAAGCTGGCCACTTTGGGAGGACGGGTGAGCAAACACCCGTAGTAGGCAGCCAGTTTTAACCCGGCCAGGGATAGGCGTTGTCGTGCGGCGATTAGGCTTAAAACTTCCGGCCGGGCCAATACCTCGATCAGGTGGCGTACTTCTGTCCGCCCTTGATATTTACGGCCCATAAGGCTGCTAATCTCGTGCTGCAGCCTTTCGGCCTCGTTCCCTCCGGCGGCCAGAAAGGCCTGGGCCGAACGGAGAGCGTTATAGCAGGCCGCACAGGGCACCAGGAGTTCGTAGCCCTCATCCTGGGCAAGAAGCAGGTTCCGGAGGGCCAGGGCATGGGACAAATAAGTGCTGGCAGTATGGCCTGAGGTGGCGCCGCAGCAGTTCCACTCCGGCAGCTCCTTTAAGGAGATGTCCAAGGCTCTAAAAACTGCTTCCGTCGAAGTTCCGTATTCCGCCGCCGTAGAGTGCAGGGAACACCCGGGATAATAGCTGAAGTTCATGCCTGTTCCCTCCTAGCCTTTTGAAAGAGGGCGCGGATTTCCCCGCGGCCGCGCAACCGCTCGGGCAAAAACTTGAATTTACCCTTGGCCAGCATTTTCAGCCCTAGAGGAACATCCCGCACGAAATCTCGCGTCTTAAGTTTGTAAGCCGCCATCATGCCCAGCTCGTGTACCCGCCCGTTTCTCTCTACCGAAGCGAGAAACTCGCGGTGAAACTGGGCCACTGCCGGCAGGGAAGCCGGGAGATTGCGGGCCAGAATCCGGGCTTTCAGGGCATCGCTGACGGCGGCGACGTCGATACCGTTGGGGCAGCGAGCCTGGCAGGTGTGGCAAGATGCGCAGAGCCAGATGGCTTTGCTCCGCAACAGCTCCTCTTCTAATCCCAGGTGCACATAACGGATGATCTGGTGGGGCAGAAGATCCATGGACCCCGCTACCGGGCAGCCGCCGGTACACTTGTAGCATTGGTAGCACCGGCTTACCGGTTGCCGGGAATGTTCCTGTACCCACTCCAGCAATCGGGGTTCGGCTACGGCTTTGTCTTCAACCAACCGGTTCCCTCCTTCCTCCGCGTTTCCTCTAACTTTTTAAAAGGGGTATGCCGCCAGAAGCAGCATATCCCCGTCTCATTTTACCACTTGCTAAACTTTTTGACCAAGGGTCCGGTGTGGAAAATTTTATCTCGTTTTGAACATCTTCACAAAAGAATCGCAGTAAACGGTCTGGTTTAGAAGAACTTCCGCGGCCGCGGCGGTGGCCATGAGTTCTTCGTCGCAGGCGTCAGCGATGGCAGCATCCAGCCCGCAGGCCATGGCCATGGCCAGGAAGGTGCGGTTGAGCAGCTTGCGCTCTTGACAATTCTGAGATACGTTGCTCAAGCCTACTACGGTCCGCGGGGCGGGATTGGCCAGCATTTTGATCTGGTAAAGGGTTTTGAGGACCTCGGGTCCGTGATCCTGGGCTACGTTGGCTGGCAGAATGAGGGGGTCGATGTACAGGTCTTCCATAGGCAGGCCGAATTCGTCGGCCGCCGCCACCAGTTCCATGGCAAAGGCCAGCCGTGTGTCCGCATCCTTGGGAACACCGTTTTTGTTCATGGTCAGACCTATTAGAGCGGCCCCGTATTCTACGGCCAGGGGAAACAACTTCTCTATTTTTTCTCTGTCCGCGTTGGTGGAGTTGATTATCGCCGGTCGCTTGCACAGTTTCAGCCCTTCTTCAATGGCCTGGATATTGGTGGAATCCAGGCATAGAGGCAAATCGCTGACCTCCTGGACCACCTCTACCAGCCACTTCATGGCGCTTACTTTGTCGGCTACGGCCGGACCTACGTTCAGGTCCAGGGCGCGTGCGCCGCCCTCTTCCTGGCGCCGTGCCCATTCCTGGACGGGTGCCGGGTCCCGTTCCTGGATGGCCAGCTTAATATCGTTGAACATCCCGTTGATGCGTTCGCCGATAATCAGCATTTTGATTCCTCCCCTACAGGATATAACTAGCCGGCCATGCCGGCATATCCGGCCGGCACGACCGCGCATGAAAAAATAAACCTTTTTCTAGTAGCTGTTGTTCATCATCAGTTGTTCGATATTCTTCTTCACCAGAGCCACCGCCCGGGGATGGCGCATCAGAAGCAGGTGCGCTCCGGCCTGAAGCAGGGCCGTGGCGGTCACCGCTTCCCATAGTACGCCTCGGTCTCCGGCGTCCCCCCAGGCCGGAGATTCCGCCGTGGCTTCTTTGCTACGCCAGGCCTCATAACCTACGGTGCAAAGCACGGGCATGGAGAGCATCTTATCGCCTTGCAAGGCGCCCAGACGGGTTCGCTCCATAATGGAATAGGAATACTCGATACCGTAGCCCAGGCTGCCGATGGAGGGGTCGATGACTATGCGGTTTAGGGGCATGTTCATCTCGCTAATTAAAATGTTAAGCTGCTTGCAGATGTTGATGTCTAGAGGTGACCGGGCAATGATATTATGCTTGTGCACCATACAGGCGGCAGTGAGGGATTTGTAATTGTTCTGCTCCGCATTGCCCAGTAACAGGTTCTCCCCTGCGGCCGCCTCGGCTACGGCCTCCAAAACCTCTTTGTCCTTATCCGCCTCGCCGCAACCCACCACAATGAGGGGTACACCTACGGCCTGTAACACTTCCTTCACCGTAGCCACGCATTGTTCTACCGTGCGGTTGGCGCCTTCAGGATGAGCTCCGTCCAGTTTGAGATAGATGAGATCTGCCCCGTATTCCTGCACACATTTTTCGGCCCAGCGCCCCGGTTCTCGCATTACTCCCGCAAAGCATTCCTTTAACGCTGCCGGCCACTCGGGCTCAATGTCCTGGACCTCCAT
Source organism: Neomoorellaceae bacterium (assembly GCA_049701195.1). Taxonomy (GTDB): domain Bacteria; phylum Bacillota; class DSM-521; order Neomoorellales; family Neomoorellaceae; genus JBNATU01. Next base: position 38,429 of record JBNATU010000001.1, on the reverse strand, counting down.
GGCAATTACCGGACGGTAGGGAATCTCTCCTTCAAAATGGTGAAAAGGCAGAGCGGCATCTCCACCGATGGTTATGGTGTGGCTGCGGGTGCCGCCCTCTTCTTTAGTAGCTCCCAAGGTTACCGTTTGTACCGCGGCCCTGCTCTTTTCTTTGAGGATTTGGACCGGCATGAAAACCACTCCTTCCTAAAACTATATCCCTAAACTATATCCCTGTCCTTTGCAGGATCTCTTGGGCCCTCTGCACCGCCACCGAATCCGGCGGCAGATCGAAAAGGGGTTTCCCTAGAGTATCGTATTCCACTACCAGCGGGTCGAAAGGTATGGTGCCCGCCAAGGGTAAGCCCGTACGTTCTACTTCCTCGACCAAAGGCCCCAGACCGTCGGAGGTTTTGGTGACTACCAACAGCAGCCGTTTGATGGGCAGGCCCATCTCTTCTACCAGCTCCCGGATGCGCCCGGCCGAGCGAATACCCCTTGCGGAAGCATCGCTCATCACGAAGAGATCGTCCACGTTTTGAATGATGCGCCGGCTTATATGCTCCAGACCGGCTTCACTGTCTATGACCAGGTAAGCGTAGTTGCGGCTTAAGGTTTCCAGGTGCTTGCGGAGCAGGTCGTTGGGATAACAGTAGCAGCCCGGCCCTTGGGGCCGGCCCATGACCAGCAAATCCAGGTTCTCCGTTTCTACTAAGGCCTGGGCCAGTTTATATTCGATGAACATATCTTTGCTCATGCCCGGAGGTATGGATTTGGGATTTTTGGTGTCCTCCAGGATGTCGGAAATGAAAGTGGTTACCTTAAGGCCCAGAGCCTCGTGCAGATTGGCGTTGGGATCGGCATCCACGGCTAAAATGCTGCCCTGCTTTTTCTCGACCAGATAGCGGGTAATGAGGGCGGCAAAGGTAGTCTTCCCGGTACCGCCTTTGCCGGCCACGGCTACACTCCGGCCCATTAACCCACCCTCCTTTCTCTTTCCCCTGCTTTTCGGGCTACGGAAGGAAAGAGCTCCAGGTTGGTATGGGGCAGGAAGAGGGCGGAGACGAATTCTTCCATAAATAGATTGCCTGCCGAGAGCTCCAGGTAAGCCATTTTACTCCCGATTTCCAGGGCTTCCTGCCAGGCTTCGCGGCACAAAAGCACCCGGAGGGCACCTTTCAGGGAGGTGTTGCCGGCGAATAGATATTTTTCCGGAGGGAGGTCGGGTAAAAGCCCTATCTCTACGGCGTTGGGTATGTTCAAGTAATTGCCGAACCCGCCGGCGATGATAATCCGGGAGATGGCCTCCAGGTCGAGCTGTACGGTCTTCAGGAGACACTGTATGCCGGCAAACACGGCTCCTTTAGAGCGAATAAGGTTCTTTATATCCCCTTCCGTCAGCACAATGTCCCGGCCGGTGCCGCTTTCCTCTTTCCAGGCCAGCACAAATTCGTAACCCTCATCGGTGCGCCGCAGGCGGGGAGTATTTTGGTCGCGAGCGAAGCTTCCCGTGCGATCGATAAGACCCGCCCGGCGCAACTTGGCCAGGCTGTCGATCAGGCCGGAACCGCAAAGACCCAGGGGCCGGGTATGACCAATAACCTCCAATTGTACTTCAAAAGTTTCCGGATCGATCTCTACCCTTTCAATGGCCCCTTTCATGGCCCGCATGCCGCAGGTGATACCTCCGCCTTCGAAGGCCGGCCCGGCGGAGCAGGCGCAAGAGATCAGCCACTCTTTATTGCCGAGCACCATTTCTCCGTTGGTCCCGATATCCACAAAAAGAATTAGCTCCTCGCTTTCGGCCAAACGGGTGAAAAGAGCGCCGGAGACGATGTCTCCTCCTACATAGCTGGCCACGGAGGGGAACACCACTACCGGGGCCTCGGGGTGGATATCGAGCCCCGTCTCCGCCGCTTTCAACATAGGATATTCCGCAGCGGTGGGAATATACGGTTGCAGCCGTACGTATTTGGGCGTCAAGCCTAAAAAGAGGTGAGTCATGGTGGTATTTCCCGCCACGGTCGCCGCCACTACCTCTTCCGGGAGGATATGGCGTTCCTCTAGTAATTTGGCTATTAATTCGTTTATGGTAGAGAGGGCTGCTTCCTGAAGTTCCTTTAATCCCTGATCAGAGGCAGCGGCATGGATGATGCGGGATATGACATCATCTCCAAAGCGGGCCTGTCGGTTGTAGGTGCCGGCCTGGCCTAATATCCGGCCGGAAACCAGATCTACCAGGCATACCACCACCGTGGTAGTTCCTATGTCCACGGCTATGCCGTAGGCCCTATTATCGTCCGCCGGGGCCACGCGGATTACTTCCTTTTCTTCCTTCAACCCGGATAAGGTCACCGCTACCCGCCACTCGGACCGGCGCAATTCTTCGGCCAGCTGCCGGAGGGCGGTCAAGCTGATGCCGAAGCGCTCATCCGGCAGGCGCCGGCGCAGGGCCGCTTGCAGGCGGCTCCAATCGCTGGCGTTCTCCGTGAGGGAGGGGGGCTCCAGCTCCACGGTTAAGACTTCGCACAGGGGCCGGAGGGTATAAGGACCCGCCAAGTCCTCCGGGCTTTCCGGTGGAGCTGCGGACGGCGACTTATCTTCCAGGAGGACCTGGTGCTCTTGCAGCCGCGACCCTGGAGGTATTTCTACGGTAAGATGGCTTAATACTGGGGCTCTGCAGGCCAAGACATAGCCTTCCTCCCGCAGGTGGCCGGGTAGACTGCCCTGGTCGTTGTCGACCTTCCCTTCTCTTATCTTGACGGCACAGCGGCCGCAGGTGCCCTGCCCGCCGCAGACGCTCTTGAGAGCTATGCCTGCCCGGCTCGCGGCTTCCAGCAAAGTGGTTCCCTGAGGTACAGAGATTTGCACTCCGTCGGGCCAGAAAGTGACCGTATACTGCTGCAAAGTCCTTTTACCCTCCTTAGACCCCGAAAGGCTGTCGAAAAACTATCAGCAGATTTTTAGGCAGTAAATTTTTAGGCAGCGAAATGGCTACGAGCGAAGGCCGGGATACCCGACGCCTCGCGCGGTCCTACCAGCACCTTCCAACCGGTGAGGTCTTCCAGCTTACCTTTAAGTACGGCTACGGTGCCGGGTATGACCAGAGTGCGGTGTTTTACTTTATTCTCAATGCCCAGCTTCTTCATAACACCGGCTATCTTTTCCGCTTCAAATTTGCCGTCGGCGTAAGCCGTTAAGACGGAAAGACCGTTGGTGTCTACGGCTATAATGTAGCTGGGAACTTTGCTGGCTTCTACTTCGCCCTCCACCGAGTAGTAGGTAAGGGAGAAGTTGGTGGTCACGTAAACCGGGGAGTTCTCGTTTACCTCGCCGATTTCGTAGATCTTTTCCTCTACCCGGATGGGCACCTGCGGATCGGTATACAGATTCTGCCTCCAGGAGAGCAAGGGCAAAAGGTGGGCCCGGTCCGCGGTCTTAAGCACGACCAAGCTGGCGTACTTACAGATGTAATTTACGGCTTCCAGTACTTCCATTAGAGGATCGGAGGCCGTGGTGACCGCCATAATAGGATATCCGAAGGAACGGAAGCGTTTCTTGATGGCCAGACGCCTGATCTGGGTGAAGTCGGCTACTGCCCGGGAGACCTGGCGGGCTCCAGGGTCGAGTACCAACTGCCGGTAACCCGAAGCCGCAATCTTGTCCACCAGGTCGGCCAGCTCGTTCAGATCGCTCCCTTTGACCACCAAGGGGCAGTTATATTCCTTGGCCAAGGCTACCATGGCCTCATAGTTGGAAGCCTGGGCTGCATATAGCAGAGGCCGGCGGGAGGCCACGGCCGGCAAGGCCGGGCGCAGGACTTCCGGGTCCTCCGCCATCAGCACTAAGTTTAGCGCACTATTGTTAGCCACTGCGTTTACGGCCCGGGCGAAAGCAGATTGGTCTTCGGCTTCATGGATGAGGGCAATGGCTTCCACCGTATAGCGTTGGCCCACCCGTTCAAAGACCAGCTCGTTGATAGCTTTCACCCGGGAGAGAATTTCTTCTTCGGGAAGAGCGTCGCTGAGTTGAATAGCTATAACCGGCTCATGATAGAAGCGTTTATCATGACGGAACAATTCGGTCTCGTCGCCCATCTCCACGGCCTTTTCCCCGGTGCCCAGGATTATTTTAGCTATAGGCGGAGCCGAGGCCGACTCCAAGGCTTCCCGCGCCTCCGGAGTCACATAAGGGCAGGCGTCCAGGCTGGCTTTACCTGCTGCCAGGTTCATGGCAAAAGCCAGGCAGGTCGGCGTACCGCACTCGCCGCAGTTTTTCTTGGGAAGCTGCTTGTAAATCTCTAATCCGGTAAGGGCCATTACCTTCCAACTCCTTTCTTTCTAATCGGCCGTGCCGGCCCCATTTGCCCAGCACAACCATATTATGAAAGAAATTATGAAAGAAAATAGATCTATTTACATCTACATCAAAGGATCCAAGGTTAGAGCCGGATGTCCTTTTTCCTCCAGGAAGGGGAGGATCTCCTCCACCGTAGTTCCTACGGTTTCGTCCGGGATCTTGTCTATAAAGTCTTCCCCCAGGCCTTCCTCGATACTGCGCTGGATGAAGTCCTCCCTCAGGTATTCTTTTAGGGACTTGGGCATCCAGATAATGCGTGCAATGCCACCGTCGGCTTTGATGAATTTTTTGCTCACAATGTAGCTGCGACCGATACCCATGAAGCCGGGCGTCTGCACTCCGCCGCCTATCATACCGGCCAGGGTGGAGAAGGTCATGCCGGAAGGCGTCATACCCGGATGATCGCGGGTGGTTATCATGATGCCGTTGCATTCTGGGATGACCGCCATTATAGCCTCAAAGCACCCGCAGGAGGTCATGGGGTTCTCCATCAAAGTATAGAGGCAGACCTGCTCCAGGTTATGGTTAGAGGCGGTGTAAAGGTAGTCGTTCACGCTCTTCCAGATACCTTTTATGGGATCTATTTCCCCTTCTTTGGGGATGGGCTGATTAGGTCCGGCGCTGTTGATTTCATGCGATGCTTTGGCGTCAAGCCAGGTTACCGCCCCGCAAAGCCCCACCCTCTCCGGCGTGACTATGCACACGTGGTTGGGCGCGAAGGACTGGCAGAGGACGCAAGAATAGAAAGTGTCCACCGCTTCGTCGGTAAGCCCGCGCATGCGGTCGTCGCGCTTCTTATATTTTTCTTTGGCTTTTTCCATCTCCTGCACAACCCGGCCTTCTTCGGTGAGGATGGTCACCTGCACCCGGTCTACGATGGCCGGGAATTCCTCTTTCATTTTGGCGATCAGGATTTCACCCAGGTGGCGGAAACGAAAGCCCTTGGCCACGGCGTCTTTGCTTATTCTCACCCAGTTGATATTCCGCTGGCCGGTGTGCCACAGGCCTTCTCCATAGTTGACAAAATCGTGAATGCGGCGCTCCAGCACCCCTTCGAAATCCTCCTGCATCTTGCGGCCGTAAATATCCACTATAATGCCCAGGGGCAGGACGCTTCCCTCGGGAATATCGCCGACATCGGGCCCGATTACCTCGATCCGACCGTCCGTGATCTGGTCTTCGGTGACGCTGCGGACGAGCTCAAAGGCCGGGCTGCGGGTGCCGCCCATTTCCACATACATCTCGTGTTTGCGGATGCTCTCGCCTTCAAAGGCCGGTCCGAAGTTGATGGGCAGATCGAGCTTGATCTTGGTGAGCTTGATGCCCCTCACTTCCATGGCCACCTGGACCATTTTACTGTAATCCTCTACGCTGAAGAACCAGTCCGGTATCTGTTCGTCTTCGGCCAAAGGCTGGTCCGTGATCACCGGAAAGCCGGTGAAAATAGCCCCAAAGGCCGCGGCGGTCTTGACCATGTCCCGCTCACCCAGGTAGAGGACAAAAGCGCGGATGCGACGGCGCTGGTAGTCGCGCTGCTCGTCCCGGGCGCCCGGGGTCACTCCGCCGAACATCATGCCCGCTCTAAGAGCGTAGTTGGCCGCATGCACCACCTGGGTGAAATTGCCTAAGGGAAAAGCAATGTAATCAATACCCAGTTTTACGTTCTGTTCTAAAAGCTGTTCCACCGCTTCGTCGCAAATGAAGAGCATGAATCCCATACCCATAAGCTCCTGCACCATTTTGGCCAGGGCTTTGGGGTCGCGGGCACGGCCTAAGATGATGGCTTCACCGGGGATGGTCCAGTCCACCATTTTTATGCCGTAGCGCCGCACCACGGGATCTCCTATGAAGCCCGTCCACGGTTCCGGGGCCAAAGGCTCTTCGGGGTTATATTTAAGATACCGCAGAGCTTCAATAATTTCTGCCGCGTACCAGGTGGCTTCGCCGGCTAATCTCGCGTTTTCAAAGGTGAGTTCGGATTTGATCTGGGCTCTCTTGCGATTCAAAATAGGAGGCAAATCGCCTAACTTGGTCACCTCTTCGCCGCTGAAACAGCGGATGACCGGAAGATAATAAGCCGTATCCGGGTAACCCACCGGATGATCCGGGCCATATTCTCTTATAGCGCGGTTTAGCAGGATCTCCGCATAGCTAACCGCCGTTATGGCTCCGTGGTATACTTCGCGGAAGAGCTTGGTGGGATTTTTCCCCTCCGGAATAGCTCCTTCGAATATCTTATCGAATTCTACGGCCATTTTCCCTCTCCCCCTTTAGTAACCCTGGCATAGTTTGGTCCCGTACCGTTCGGCTACCTGACGGTGGACTCCCAGTTTCCAGGTGCGATATTCTAAGGCGTTGAGTATCTTGCGAGCGGCTACCTGGGGATCCATTTCAAAGATGAAGTAGCCGCCGTAAACGTCGCTGGCTATTTGGGTAAGGATGCTGTAGATTAAATCGCTCCCTTCCACCGGGGGCATGCAACCTACATGGGTGGGCAACCCCAAAGCCACACACCAGGTGCCGATGCTGGTGGCCTTGCCGCTCATGGCTTCGGGCGCCGAGGCCGCGAAGGGCACCTTCGGCGTATCCACGCCCAGGTCGTTCGCCATGGCCATAAGGAGATCCGAAGCCCGAGTGTTATCCACACAGGACCCTAGATGGAAGACCGGCGGCAAGCCTACGCTTATTTGGGCTTTTTCGTTCAAGCGGGCCAAGAAACTCTTAAGCCCGTCACCGCACAATTCATCCACCTTGGCCGGATCCATAAGCCCCAGCTTGGCTGCCGATTGGGCGGAACAACCGGTGGCTATGACGAAGACGTTGTTTTTGAGCAGCTCTTTCATGATGGTTATGTGGGAGGCGTCCTGGTAAACTTTGAGATTATTGCAGCCGGCCATAAGGACCACTCCGGCCAGCTCTCCCGCAAGGATGGCCTCATTGAGCGTTCGTACGGGATTTTCAGGGTTAAGAGACCCAAAGAGCCGGAAGAGGGCTTCCAAACTCCACCCCGCTACTACGGTGTTTTTGAGCGGGGGAATATATACTTGGCGGTTGCTCTCCTTTCTCTCTTTGAAGGCTTGAATGCCCAAACGCAAGGCTTCTTTAGCCTTCTCCAGAGCGTTGGAGGTTTGATAATCGAGGTGATAAGATCCGGGGATCTTGGCGATATCCGAGGTGGTTATAATCCTCGTGTGGAAGCATTCGGACACGCTGCGGATGCCGGGCATGATGCACTGCACGTCCACGCACATGGCATCCACGGCGCCCGTGCAGATGGCCAGCTCCTGAGAGGCGAAGGAGGTCACCAAAGGAATCCCCTGGCGCATCAGCACTTCATTGCCGGTGCAGCAAATGCCCACCAGGTTGATCCCCTTGGCTCCGGCAGATATAGCCTCGTTTTCCATTTCTCTGGCTGCCTGGACAATGATCTCGCTCAGCAGAGGGTTATGTCCGTGGAGCACGAAGTTTACTTTTTCGGGATCCAATACCCCCATATTGGCCTGACTCACTACCGGTTCCGGCGTCCCGAAGAGGATATCGGAAATATCGGTGGCTATATGCATGCCCGCATAATCCGCCAGCCCTACACGGACGGCGCTGAAGACCAGGTTTACCGGGTCGTCGTCGTTGCCCACATGGGCCTGGTTGACCAGATCGGATATGGTGGCGTGGATACCGTGGGGCATTACATTATGAGTGCGGAATTTTTCCACCCGGCCAGAAGTAACGGTAGTCTTCACCCAGGTGGATTCCCCCATGCCTTTAAGGCGGCTGAAATCCTCCAGAGCTTTGAGGGCCAGTTCCTTGGCCAGCTCTTGTTCGCTCTTGCCTTCGGTAGATATACCTACCCTCCGGCATACCCGGTAGAGCTTTTCTTTATCTTTGACCGTATAATCCGGGGCATGGCCCTCGGCCATCTCCAGAAGGGTATGGGCCATGTGATTGCCGTGTTCGGAGTGGGCGGCCGCGCCAGTGAGGATCATTAGTCCTACGCTACGCGCCACGATAGTCCAGGGAGAGGCGCCGCAGATACCTCTGCTGCCCGGGCCGGAATCACTTTTAATCCGGCAAGGGCCGGCCATGCAGAAGCGGCAACAAAGACCTTCGTAACCCACCTTGCATTGAGGCTGCTGGGCTACAAAACGGTCGAAGGCGGTTATTACATTGCTCTGTCTGCTCTGTTCGAGCATCTCTTTGACTGCCGGGTCAATGGTACGCTCGCGGCTTTTGGGCTCCACTACCCGGGGGGCGCCCGAAGGGCGGCAGGTGTGAGTTACGTCGCTAAACCTGGGCATCCCTTTTACCTCCTTGGTAAGATCCTAGAATTACCTGCCTGCCGTCAACGTCCGATATAAAAATTAAATATGTTTTTGCTTGACGTCAACTCAGGCCGCTTATTACAAATGCCACTATAATGCCACTATTTACTTGTAGCTTACTTGTAGCTTGCTAAACTTGATCATTAGCTGCCGGCCACCTGGAGAAGAAGTCGACCGATGTTTTCTATAGCATGCTTGAAACCGGGCGGCTCTTCCCCTTTTAGCCCCAAGCTCAAATCCAGTATCCCCTCTTCGAAGGGGATAAATCCTAATATCTCCTCTTCATGTTCATGGAAGTGTTCTTTTAGAAACCTCCTTTCCACATGGTGACGAACTTTATTGGCAATAAATTTGATGTGTTTAACTCCCAATTCCCGAGCCAAATTCTCTATAACGCGCGCCGTGCGCACACTTACCTGTGAAGGCTCGGTAACGATAAGCATGACATCCACCCCCCGCGCCGTACCGCGCGTCAGGTGCTCGATGCCAGCGCTCATGTCCAAGACCACTATTTCTTCTCGTTTCAATAATAGGGAATTCACCAACGCATTCAACACCGCATTCTCCCGGCAATAGCAAGTAGACCCGCCTTGCTTGACCGCACCCATCTTTAGAAACAATATGTTGCCCCAGGTGATGGTGTAACGGTTCAGCAGATCGTCTACTTCCGGATTCAGAGAGAAAAAGGCGCCGTCACCGCCCGTGCGCTCAGCAATAATCTGGCGCATATCTACGATAGGTTGAAGAGCTCCTATTTGCTCTTCCGGCAGGCCCAAAACCATACCTAAACTGATATCCGGGTCGGCATCCACGGCATATACCCGATACCCTTGAGCCGCAAAAAACTTGATCAGGGCAGCCGCTATAGTGGTCTTGCCTACCCCGCCTTTCCCGGAAATAGCTAATTTCAAAGGTTTAACCTCCATTGTTCAAAATATAGTACCACTAGGCGTCCGGTGTCTGCAACGTTTCGGTATCATCGACATTAGTGAAATTCTGCACAAGTCCCGATTCTCCTGCTAGCCCTACCTTAAATTTTTATCTTTCCCATGTAGGACATTTTGCGGTGAAACGCTTTGCTATTGGGTAGCAAATTCTTTTCAGACCCCATTTTATACCTTTCATCCCTATTTTACTACATTTCGTCTAAAAATAAATATAAATCACCGTTATTATTCAAATAGTGAAATTGCCCACAAGGATTCAATCCTTTGACATATAGCTGTTATAATCCGCAACTAGCTACTCCACCTGAATCACGCCTACTTACGCCACGTCACAAGCCACTAGGTCAGCAAATTATTGATTAATGATAGCAGAAAAGTCCGGAGGAGTCAAAAAGTATATTCTTAAAGGCTCTCGTATGCGCTCAAAATGGCCGAAACCTACAGCCGTGGAGTCAAAAAGTATATTCTTAAGCGACCTCCCGGGGAGATAATGCGTAGATGAAGATACATGCTGGAAGGAATTTTCTTGCCTTTTGTCGAAATATGTTGACACGGGAATAGATCCCCTATGGTTGCCTATTCCACAAGCGCTTCTTCCCACTTTGCCTCTAAAACGCCGAGAGTTAATCTGAACGAGGAAGGCTGGTCATGCAAGAGTTTCAATACTCGCCCTATATACTCCCCTTACTGGCCGTCGGAGCTATGTCCGCCGGCATAGCCTGGTATTCTTGGAAACGCAGAATTACGCCCGGCGCTGCTCCCCTGGCCCTATTGGCTCTGGCCCTAACTGTGTGGTCCGTAGGCTATGCGCTGGAGATCGCCGGCTCGGACCTGTCTACTAAAGTTTTTTGGGCCAAGATGCAATACTTGGGCACCGTGGCCGCACCGGTATGCTGGTTGCTCTTTGCCCTTGTCCGGACCAACCCGGGCCGCCAGATACCCCCGCGAGCTATGATGGTTCTGTGGATAGTGCCTCTTGTTACCTTAATCCTGGTCTTCACTACAGAGAAACACGGCCTCGTGTGGCAACAGATGCAGGTCAGAGAAGTAGAAAACTTTTCCGCGCTGGTCGTCTCCCACGGCTGGTGGTTTTGGGTCCATTCGGGTTATTCCTATATCCTGTTGCTCACCGGTGCCGTGATAATTTTATGCTACCTGGGGCGGTTGTCGGGTCCTTACGGGGGCCAAAGCATCGCTCTGACTATCGCCGTACTGGCTCCATGGGCGGGCAACTTGCTTTACTTAACCGGGGTGCGCCCCCTACCCCACCTCGATCCCACGCCGTTTGCCTTCAGTGTCACTGTCCTGGCCCTTACCTGCGGCATATTTAAATTCCAGTTGTTGGACCTTGTGCCCGTAGCCTACAGTACTGTTTTTCAGGAAATGCCGGATGGAGTTATTATCCTGGATGCGGCAGGGCGCATAGTCGAGTTCAATCTCGCGGCACAGGAGATGCTTCGGTTTTCTCCTGCCGAAGCCGTCGGGAAAACGGCAGCCGAACTGTCCGATGTCTGGGCGGGACTGTCGGCCGCGGCGGACGACGCCTGGCAGAGCCTAAAGGAGATGGCTCTTCCCCGGGGTGAGAGCCAGCGTTGGTACGAAGTGCGGGTTACGCCTCTGTACGGGCGGCGCAAGCGTCTCCTGGGCAAAGTGATTACCCTTCATGAGGTTACCGAACGTAAGGAAATGGAGGAGCGACTGAAAGAGAGCGAAATGCGCGCCCAACAGCAGCGGCGCTCGGTAATTATATCGCTGGCCGCCCACCCTGCTATTTCCTCCGGCAATGTGTCCAAAGCGGCTAAGATTTTGACCAAGTCCTCCTGTGTGGCCCTGCAGGTGGACCGCGTCGGGGTATGGCTGCTTTCGGAGGACGGCTTGCAGTTAAGGTGCCTCGATTTATACTGTGCGGCCACGGGAGAACACGAAGAGGGTGCCAGTTTTGAGGTAGTGAAATATCCTCAGTTCTTCCGAGCTATCCGGCAAGAAAACTGTATTGCGGCTTCCGACGTTTACTCGGATCCGCGCACCTCGGAGTTCGCCGGGGATTATTTTGCCCCGGCGGGAGTAGTGTCCGCGCTTAATGCAGGGATCTTTGTAGAGGGAAAGCTTGCGGGCGTCTTGTCTTACGAAAAAAGAGAACAGAAGCGGGAATGGCAGCCGGATGAAGAGGTGTTCGCCGGTACTATCGCCTCCCTTATAGCTCAAACTCTGGTGAACGCCGAACGCAAAAAAATGGAAAACGAGATTTACAATCTTGCTTTTTATGATCCTTTGACCGGATTGGCCAACCGGCGTCTCCTCATGGACCGTCTCCGGCAGGCCACGCTCTCCAGTCAGCGCACCGGTAAATATGGAGCCCTACTGCTGCTCGACCTGGATAACTTTAAAACGCTCAATGATACCCAGGGCCACGACGTGGGAGATGCCTTGCTCGTACAGCTCGCCGAACGCCTCAAGGCAGAACTGCGGGCCAGTGACACCATAGCGCGGCTCGGCGGCGATGAGTTTGTGGTCTTGCTGGAGGAGGTGGGAGAGGATGCAGTTACGGCCACAGCCCAAGCCAGACGCGTGGCGGAGAAGATCCGCAGCCTGATTGCCCAACCTTTCGTGCTTCCAGGTTTAACCGGAGGAGACTACCGTATTACCACCAGTATAGGCATAACTTTGTTCCACGGCCAGGAGAGCCTACCAAAGGATCTGCTGAAGAGAGCGGACCTGGCTCTCTTTCAGGCCAAGCAGTCGGGCCGCAATACGGTCCGATTATTCGACGCCCAGATGCAGGCTTTCACTGAGGCGCTCGCGGAGTTGGAGACCAACCTCCGCCGCGCGGTAGAAAAAAGAGAATTCGAGCTCTATTATCAGCCTATAGTGAACGCCGAGGGTAAGGTGGTGGGGGCAGAGGCGCTACTTCGTTGGCGTCGGCCCGACGGTGAGTTAATACTCCCAAGCCAGTTCATACCGCTGGCGGAAACCACCGGCCTCATCCTCCCCCTCGGCCAATGGGTATGGGAAGAAGCCTGCCGCCGTCTCGAGGTCTGGGCGCGGGAGCCAGCCCTGCGCCACCTTTATTTAGCCGTAAATGTAAGCGCTTGGCAGCTACGACAACCGGACTTCGTAGATCTGTTACTCTCACCCGTTATAGCTGCGCGTATCGATGGCTCTCGCCTTAAACTGGAAATCACCGAGAATACTTTGCTCGAAAACTTCGAGGACACTAATAGTAAGATGAGGAGGCTAAAAACTTATGGCATAGGCTTCTGCCTGGATGACTTCGGAACCGGTTATTCTTCTCTGGCTTACCTCAAGAGCCTTCCCTTGGACCAGCTTAAGATCGACCGCTCTTTTGTACGGGACCTCCCCCATAGCGTGAACGATGCCGCCATAATCCAAGCTATAATCGCCATAGGTAGCCGGCTCAATATTGAGGTTATCGCGGAAGGAGTAGAGACAGAAGCACAAAAAGAATTCCTTCTAAGCTTGGGATGTCAGGCTTTTCAGGGATATCTTTTCGGCAAGCCCGTTCCGCCGGAGGAATTTGAGGCCGAGGTAAGACGGCGAGAATTAAGCAGGGGGTAAACGGTTGCCCAAACGCATAAGGCTCTGTCCCGCTCTCTTGCTGGACTACGGGGTACCGCAGCACATTACCCGTTTTGGGGATGCGGCGTCCAGAGCCCTCGCTTTCAGGATGCGATATAAGGTGATGCGATATAAGGTACAGTATGGTTGCAGTACGCTTACAGTACCGTTGCAGTAAATTACTGCTGGCGATTGCATTTGGCTGTCAAATTGCTGTCAACCGGGCAATTTTTTAGGCCCCCGGATCCCCAGAGGCCTTGATATTCCTGGAGCCGACGACCGGACTCGAACCGGTGACCTGCTGATTACAAGTTCCATGGAACCCACTCACAATGTTGCACACATTTTCACGGGTTTGCAGTAAAATCAAGGCTTCCGGGCCTCTCCTTTATCACCGCTCACACAAGTTTTTCCAATGTTCCACAGGTTTTACTGCAGTAAAAACTGCAGTAGATCGAAGATACTAGGCAATTTTTTCGCAATTTCACCTCTCACCGGCGCATTCCTCATGGCCGAACGTCATGTTAGTTCACGAAACCCATGAAATAGAGCCTTGCTTATACTGCGTCTAGTGAGTTTTGACCGCACTCCGGCTAAAATACATGACACAAGCAGCAACCGCTGATATAACCACCAGCCCGCCCCATACCACTGTGGCTAATTTTTCTTTCTGCCGGGCAGGGGGTGTAAGCTCGGAAATCACTGTTTCCTCAGCCTTACGTTCCAGGTCTGCAAGCTCCGCTGCTAATAACTCGGATTTAGCATTTGCCTCTTTCCATATCCTGTAAGACTCGATTTGCGCTTGGGATAGCGGCTTCCCCACGCGAGTTGCTACTTCATACTGTCTTTGCGCTTCCTCATAAATGCTTTTGGTTCGATTACACTCGGCTATTTGAGAAATCAATGCGTCTCTTCTCGCTTTCTGTCCGGACCTTTCGAGCACTTGTTCTATCCTTTTTCCAACTTCTGCTCGTGGAGGAACAAGGATCCTCTCACCGCTGTACCATTCCTTCTTTTCAGGGTCTAATCCATATATAACCATCCACGCCTGCCCCGTCCAGCGATCCCGCAGGTGATGAACTTCAGCCGTCCATGCAATTCCCTGATAGGTGCCGGACTGCTTTTGCACCGGCCCTTTTTCCCACCTAAACGGCCAAGCCAGTAGCAGCGCAAGGCACACTATCGCAGGAAGTACCCATAAACGGTTTCTCACGGTAAACACCCCCGGCTTGTTATAGCGTTTTTCCACAGTAGCTAGAGCGCGGTGCTTCTATTCTTTTCGTCAGGCTTAGGGCTCTCGGCCTCTCCCCTTCTCTTGCTGAAGCCCCACACGAGTATCCAGTAGGCCATTGAAAGGAGTACGTAAATGTATCCGGCAATCTCACAGTTAACTATAAACTCACTATCGGAAACCACTTTACGCCACGCGTTATCAGGGTTAACGGCGGGTGGTGGAGGCATGTTACCAACCGTTTTAGCAGCATAATCTCTTGCCGCATTTTCCAAGGCCTGGTCTATGCGCCTTTTTTGGTCAAACCATAAGTCGTCATAAGTAACCACCCTACCTGTGAATAACGCCGGGTAACGTACGCGCAAGGCACTAATCTCGTTTCTAATCAACTCGTTCCGAAGACTTGCCGCCTCCTCCGATTTAAACCAGTCATCATGAGCTTTTTGGTAGGCTTTTTGAGCATTTTCATAAATCTGCCAAGCGGCCCTAGCCTTCTCATAATTCAACAGGTCATTTTTATAGGCTCTACGAGCGGCTAAAAATATTGGAAACCAGATACCCGCCACCACCACAGTAACAGCCAGCCATGCAGCAAAAGCCTTCCGCACCCTTGCACACCTCCCGCCTACCGCTGCTTTGTGGCGGCGGCCTCTTTCTGGTGAACCCAGAAGGCGAACCCCCTGCCCTGCTTCTCCGCAGTTGCCAGCCCCAGGGCGCAAAGCACTATCAAGATGTTCTCAATCTCGTACCGCTTCCTCCACGGGGTGTAAGAAACTAGGCGCAATCCCTTTATCGTACCGCGCTCAACCTCTTCAAGCACACCGTCTATAGTGACCATTCGCCCGCAAATAGCCTCATAAAGCCTTTGCACGTTGGCCGCATCAACCACATCCTCAAAGGCTTGGCGCTTGCTGTAGTGTTTGACTATGTATATCCCTGGCAGGTCCACGGGTTTAAGTACCTCGTGCTCGTTCCTTAAACTCACCAAGCCCAGGCGAACCCTTTCCGGCATACCCACCGCCTCCTTCCCTAGCACTATACCAGCACCATGCTGTAATATTTCGACAAAACTCTAGAAATCTCCTTGCCCGTCCACGCTGCAGCAAAAAGAAAACCCCTCCCATGTGCGGGAGGGTCTAGGCAGGGATGGGGTAATGCGCTCGGGTTGGGGAAGGAAGTGCCAACACCGTGCTCAATCCAAATTGTAATGCAAAACGACGCTAAACAACTTCACCTCACCCTTCCATGCGGTAACGGCGTACCGATAGCCTCCCAGCCTATCTCTCGCAGCATTGCCCGGTCCCGCTCACCGGCTTCCCAGGCGTCTTTGACAGCGGCAATGGCCTCCTGGCACTCTTCCTCTGTGATTTTCCCGCGCCTACAGTAGGTGTAGAAGTAATTTTCCACAGCCCGTCTATCCTTCGTGCTCAAATCTCGCTTCACCGGCTCTTTCGCCTCGCCCAGGACCAGCGTGGCTATCAGCGCATCCCCCAAACACACTGGTTCCAACCTTAACCTCCCTGAACGGGTCCACAATGGGCGAACTCTCTGCAACCTGTTTTTAGCGTTCCGCAAAAGCTCCTTCTGCACGTAGTCAGCTATCCCTTCTCTTGTAGTCGGCCATTTCTCTGGAATCCGGAACACAAGCCATGACCCGCGCTTTGCCGGAACCCATACCGGCGTTAATCCCGTCTCCAGCACGTAGGCGAGGGTGACGGCCTTTGTGTTTTGCGCGTCGCCCAATACAACGCCCTCCCAGCGTTGGAGAGCAGCGGTAAGCCTCTCCGACTCCGGCATTCCTTCCATGAACCGCTTCAACGGGTTCAAAAGCCAATCTTCAGCATACGCCACAGCAGGGGGGTTCTTCTTATGCGCCCCTACAAGGCCCAGCAACATACCCAAGACCATAATTTCTACCCGTACCCGTGCGGTCGGGATTTCGGACCCAGGGAAGAAGTTCCCGAAACGGGCAATGAACTCCGCTGACGAAAGCTCCCCCTCCATTACGGCTCCTATAGCCCCCAGTATCTCCTTGGCCCCTACACGTCGTACCTCGCCAGACCTCTCCCAGCGCAGCACTTCCTGCACCGCAGGCTTTCCCAACCGCCTGCATATTGCAGCCTGAATACTATCCTCCGCGTAGGGGCGCTCCTCCACCCACACCCTGGCCGGGTAAGTGCTCAAGGTTAAATCTAATGACACGTTCAGGCGCATTCCCACATCCCTGCCCTTCCGTTGTTTTGCACTCGTTTTGCACTACTATGTTATCATGAAATCGAAGACGCAGCAAGACAAGGAGGGGTGAAAAATGAGCTTGCGCAATGTTGCCGAACGCCTTCAAGTGGTTCCCGTTGAAAAACGACTAGCTTTTAAGCCCGAAGAAGTTGCCCTGCTCCTCGGCGTGGGTCGCAATGCAGTTTATAACGCGATCAAGCGCGGGGAATTGAAAGCGGCTCGAGTCGGCAGGAGGTTGGTGGTACCGCGCGAAGAAGTCGAACGCCTGCTTGCGGGCTAATACGAAACAGAAACGCCTGCTGGCTTAACGGACGCTGCAGGCGCGTGGAGGAGGAGGGAAGGTATAAATGCCTTCTGACGCTATTATAACACAAGATTCAGCGGTTTTTGGCGAAAAATGGCTCAAATTCCTTGAAAACCGCGGCATTTTGGAACCCGCTTTGCGCCTTGGCTGGCGCGAGCTCGATGGCAGGCTGGTAGTCGAATACCCTCTCACACCCGTTGGCGATGGCAAACCCTACCGGCGCACCAGGTCCAGCCCGAATGCGGCCTTTAAAAATCCGAAAGGACGGCCACCGCAGCCGTACTTCGTAATACCTGAAAGCCCGGCAGCGGACGTGTGCTTCATCGTTGAAGGCGAGACGGACGTTGCTACTGCCTTCGGCGCAGGATTTCCGGTTCTTGGTTTGCCCGGTGCCGGAACATGGCGGCAAGATTGGTGGCAGTTATTGGAGGACTTTTCCAAAGTTGTAGTGGTTTTCGAGCCCGATGCGGGGGGCCTTGTGCTCCTCCAGAAGCTGGCAGAAACGTGTCCTTGGCCCGAGCGTGTGCTTGTGACATCTCCGCCACTAGCGAAAGCCGGTTGGGTTAAGGACTTGAATGAGCTGCACGTGTACCTTGGCCGGGATTTTACCCGCACCCGCCAAGCGTTGGAAAAGCTCGTAACAAACGCCAGGCCGCTGGTGGTGGCGCGCACTCGTGAGGAGCTACTAAGTGCAATCAAGGAGCGGCTGCAGCCCGTAACCGAAGAGGGCGACGACTACAAAGCCCTGTGTCCATTCCACTACGACCGGAACCCCAGCCTGGATTTTGGCCCTAAGGGCTGGACCTGCTTCGGGTGCGGGGCTGGAGAAGGTGGCACAGGCCGCCTTGACATCCTTGGCGGCTGCCTCGGCGTCGTGCTCCTGGAGACGAAAAGCCCCCAGGCGGCTGATAGCGACGCGATACACCCGTATGGCATTCATGATGGGCGGCTCGTGCTATGGAAGAAAGTGGAAGGTACGCCCGTACCCATAACTTTAAGCAACTTCGACGCCCGCATTACCGAAGAGGTCGTCCTAGATGACGGGGCCGAGCGGCGGCTGCAGTTTAAAATCGGCGGCTCTTTAGCCGACGGTACGACGCTACCTACCATTATCGTGCCCGCGGATAAATTCACCAGCTTGGGCTGGGTAACCGGCGAGTGGGGCGCCAAGGCAGTTGTAAATGCTGGCAACTCCTCAAAAGACCACTTGCGGGCCGCGATCCAACTCCTGAGCAACCCCGTGCGGCGAACGGTTTATTCGCACTTAGGCTGGCGCCAAATCAACGACCGGTGGGTTTTCCTGCACGGTAACGGTGCATTAGGTGCTGAAGGCGTCGAGGTGGTGCCAGAAGCCGATTGTTTACGCCGGTATGTCTTGCCCTCGGAACCTGAGCCCTCTTCAGCGGAGGTCGTGCGCCTGGCGCTAGAATTTTTAAAGGTTGCACCCCTCGAAATGACGCTGCCACTTTTTGCAGCAGTTTGGCGGGCACCGTTGAACTCACTGGTTTATGCGCCATTGATGCTGTGGGTGTATGGGGAGACTGGCACCTTCAAATCCACAATCGCAGCCCTCGCTTTGTCATTCTTTGGCACATTTGACAAGGATAGCCTTCCGGCCTCCTGGACAGCTACAGAAGCCTTCCTCGAACGCCTGGCGTTTCTTGCCAGAGACGTGTTCCTTTGCATTGACGACTTCGCCCCGGAGTTTTCCAAGTATTCCCAGGAAGAGCTAAGCCGGAAGGTCTCACGTGTTGTCCGCCAAGCCGGGAACCGGGCTTATAGAGGCCGCATGCGCCCAGATCTAACCTTGAGGCCGGAGTACCCACCCAACGCGCTCATTATCTCAACGGCCGAGCAGCTACCGCCCCCGTCTATGAGCTTGATAGGCCGCACATTCCTCGTAAAGTTCGAGCGCGATAAAGTGGACACGGCCCGCCTCACAGCCTTACAGAAGACGGCAAGCGCTCTATCCTACGCCATGCGGGCGTACTTGGAGTGGCTCCGGCCGCAGCTCGATAACCTAATCGGACGGTTGCAGCAGCGCCTGATTGAACTACGTCAAAAAGCCGTAGTTGAAGGCCACACACGCCTTCCCGAAAACGTGGCACACCTCATGCTTGGCATGGTAATGTTTACCACCTTCGCCGTTTCGGCGGGCGCATTAACCCAGAAGGAAAAATGGGACTTAGACAACCGCGCGTGGAGCACACTTCTCCGGCTCGCGCAGCAGCAGGCGAAGGTCATGCGTGAGGAACGCCCGACTGCGAAATTCTTGACCGCGCTTTCGCAGCTTTTAAACAGCGGCGATCTGCTGTTGCTTGACCGCGAGACCGCCAGGGAAAGCCTAAATCCCGAACCGCTTGGCAGCGGCGAATTCGCTGGTTGGTTTGATGAAGAGGGCTTGTACCTGCTACCCGACGTGGTATGGAGAGCGACCTCGAACCTACTGAGAGACGAAGGCGGCCTCGGACTCGGGAAGCGCGCCGTTTTTGACATGCTCGTTAAAGAAGGCTTCGCTATTGGTGCTCCGGGCAGACATACACGCCTGATCAAGGTAAAGGGCGCGGTAAAGCGCGTGCTCCACCTGCGCCCAGATGCTCTAGCCCGAGCCGCGCAGGCCGAAGAGGAGTAGAAATTACCCAGGCACAGGAGCACCAGGCGGTGGGAGGCATGTTTGCCATGTATTTCCAAATTTACCAGCACACTTTGTGCTACAACCGAAAACCGGTTACCGGTCTCAAGCTTACAGCGCCAATGGTTTGCGGACACGGTAACCGAAAAGGTAACCGGTGGTAACCGATGGAAATTAAAATCGGTTACCCCTGTCAGCCCTTGGCG
The DNA here is from genome assembly GCA_049701195.1 of Neomoorellaceae bacterium. Lineage (GTDB taxonomy): Bacteria > Bacillota > DSM-521 > Neomoorellales > Neomoorellaceae > JBNATU01. The sequence continues at coordinate 18,641 of JBNATU010000001.1, read as the reverse complement.
CTCAAGGCCTCCGAGACACAGGTAACCGCGGTAACCGGTTTTCTGTAAATATAAGCCCCTATACTTTTCGGAAGCAAACGCACCGAGCACAAGACTTTAAAAAAGTTATAGGTATATATATCTCCGCAGCATCGGTTACCGCGGTTACCGCACCCCTCAAAGCCTTGCGGCTCAAGGCTTTCAGCGGTAACCGGTAGCTCAAAAAAGCGGTTACCACCGGTTACCTTCAGCCCAAAACCGGTTACCGCTTTGCGGCTCAAGGTTTTCGGGGTATTCTTCCTCCTGGGCTAAAACTCAGCGAAAGGGGGTGAGCGGCGTGAAGAGTAGTTACGACATACTTGATCGCTTGGCCGAGGCACTGCTCCGCACTCTAGAGACGCCAAATGAGTACGACCGCAACCTTGAACCCGCGAACGTGGTGGATGGCCTTTACTTCCTTGGCCGGGCAATTCACCGGCTGGCCCAGGCTGTTGAAGCCCTCGCCGAGGCCGGTAGAACGGAGAAGGAGGCATGATACCTTATGCTGGATGCGCTGATAATTCTTGGGTGGACGCTGTGTCTGGCGGTTGCCTACCCGTGGCCGTGGCGGTTAGCGGCGGCCCTCACAAAATTGCGAGGGAGGAGGTGGTCCTGATGAAGGTTCGCGTTAAGGGCCGGGGCCTTACGGTGTGGCAGGCTTTCCTGCTGGCGGCTGTGGCAGGCGACCGCAAGGACACCCGGCTGCGCTACGACCGCTGGGGGTGGTTGCTGGAGGGCCTCTCTCCTCGTGACGTGAAGGGCCTCCAGGAAGCCTTTCCTGGGCGGGTCAAGGTGCTGTCTTAGCGATGTCGCCTAGCCCACAGCTCTAGTTTTCTACGCAGGGGGCTGCCGTACCTCGACCTGCGGCGGCCTCTCCCGCCTGTGCGGGGCTTGCCGTCGTACAAAATTATGTCCCGGTGCCTAAATTTCGGCAGACAGCTCTCCAGCCCTTCCAGGGGCGTGCCTGCGTAAGGCGAAGGCTTGAGTTTAAGCAGGGGCTATCCCTCCCTTTTGCGTGCTAGGGCGATTATACCATAATGCCGAACGCCGTGTTATAATGTTGACCAAAGGGACGTGGTTGCACATGCCTGTGGTGGAAAATTGTGTAAGACTTTACGCAAATGCGTTTCGGGAAAACCGCAGTCGTGGCCGCGTTGAAGGCGGTTGGACCACGGTAGGGTATGTCCTGTGGCCGGACAAGATCAACCTGGTGTGGGCCAGGCGGGCGCAGGTAGTGCGGCGGGTGCGGCTGCAGCTCACCTGCCCTAACGGCGGCTGGGTGCGATGGTGGTTGTGCCCCACCTGTGGAAGGAAAACCCCCACTCTCTATCTTCCGCCTGGGGCCACAGCCTTCGCGTGCCGCCACTGCCTTAAGCTCACTTACGACGCGTGGAAGCGCAACGGCTACTACCGCTGGCCCAAGGGTGCTGGGGCGTGGCTTAAGCAGCTCATGAGACGGGCGGGGGAGGTGCAAAGGCATGCGGGAGGAAGAGATGCAGGCGCTTAACCGTAAAGTTGCGGCTGCCATTGAGCGGGCCGTCCCGGCGGTGATTGAGGCCCTGGTTGAGCGGGCAGCCCGCGGCGATGCGAGGGTCAAGCGACTGCTGGAAGAAGTCCTGCGCAATGCGAAAGGAGGCTGCAAGCATGTTCGAGTTTCTGGAAAACATCGGCAAGCGGATTAAGGACGTTGCCACCCGCGTGGCGCATTCCGAGGCAGCGCAGCGTGTGAGCAACTGGCTGCGCTCCATTAGCGCCCCGCGTTACGAAGCTAAAACGCCCGAAGAGCTCTACAAACAAGTTCACAGGGATGTTGAGGCATACCGCAAAGCACGTGTTGAGGCCGCCACCGGCGCTATTGAGCGCCTTCCCGCACCTGCCCGGCCTGTGGCTTACGCTGGGCTGTGGGCGGTGGATATTCCCGCGCTTGGCCTGTTGCAGGCGCCCAGGGTCGGGGAAAAGCTCGTAAAGGAGGGCGCACTCACGCCCAGGCAGGAGGACATCTCCCGGATGGTGGGCGGCCTGGCGGGGATTACGCTTCCCTACGTCGGGGCTGCACGCATACTCCGGCCCATCCGGGCGATCATGGAGGCGGAACACCCGCTCCTGGGCAGGATGGCGGCCAGTATTCTTGAGGGTGCCTTGGGCGGCGCGTGGGTGGCCCCGCAGGAGGCGCGTCGCACGGGCCGCCCGCTGGCACAGGAGGCGCGTGAGCTTGCGGTCACAGGTGCGGTTTGGGGAGCCGGAGGCACCCTCGCCGGTGAGGCCGTTATGCAAGCAGGCGGTGCGGTGCTCAGGCGCATTGGCGGCTCCCCTGCCCTGGAGCGGGTTAAGCGCATAGCGCACCAGTGGTTAATCGGGCGTAAGGTAGCGGAAAACCAGCCCCGCCTATTTGAGAACTTGTTAAAGCAGGCCGCTGGCGGTGATGAGGATCTGCTGAACTTAGCACATCTGGCGAGGGCCTGGCTCAAGGACCCGGAATTCCTTGAGCCGACCAGGTGGAAGAGCGACTTGGCGACCAGGATTGCCCAGGCGGAGCAGAAGGCGGCTGCGGCGGGCAACCTGGAGAGCGCCGAGTTTTTGCGCTCGCTGCGAGAAAAGCTCCCCACTGTGGAAGATGAAACCCTCAGGCGGCTGGCTAAGGCCGTGCAGGACGTTCACGGGTATAGCGAGCGGCTTAACCGTGTTCTCACCCGTTTGGGTCTTGAAGAAACCTGGCAGCACCCGCAGGAAATTTACGTACCGCGCTACGTCGCTGAGACGGCCCTGGCGCAGCGTAGCGCACAGACCACGGGCTCGACGGGCGCTATGCTCTCCCGCAGGCCGCACCTGTTTTCGCCGCACCAGCTACCCAGGCAGCTAACGCTTGAGGAAGCGCTTGTCCGGTTTAAGCCGGGCGAAGTGACCTTGAACGTTGCTCAAACTTTGCCCCTGCGCATTGCCGAGCACCGGCGGCTATTGGAAAACGTGCGCTTCCTCAACCGCATTCGTGCCCTGGCCTCCGCGGAATACGCTCCGGGCATGAAGGAGGTCACGCTTCCGGGTGAGCTGCGCACGCTTGAGATGAAACGGCTGAGGGAGCTGGGCCTGCAGGCCGCCCGTGGAGCCCAAGGCGCTGCCAAAGCCTTAGAGCGTGAGACCGGGCACCTGTACCTGCCTCGTGACGCTGCGAGATGGCTTGAGGGGCGGCTGGCGGCCATCTATAACGACCCAGGACCGGTAGGAAGGGCCTGGCAGGAGGTAATGCGGCAGACCACAAGGCTGAAGGTCTTCTTGCCCGCGGACTGGCTGACACAGCAGGTCTTCGGCGCAGTAGGTCCGGCCAAGGACTTCGTGACCGCCCTCAACCCCGTGGCACGCTTTGCCTACGCCTGGCGGATGAAGCAGGCCGGTGCGGAGTCCCTGCGAGAAGTCTCACCCGAGCTTGCGAAGCTGGTGGACGCTGGCCTTGATATAGGCGGGAGCGACTGGCACCGCAGGACGCTTGAGGCGGCCACAAAGCCCGTGCGGGAGCCTATCGCCAAGCTGTGGCACACAATCGAGGGCCGCGTCCTTGAGCCTGTAGAGGCAATGGCCTTCGGTCCCACTGTGGAAATGAGAATTGGCCTGGCCCTGGACCTGTTCAAGCGCTTCACACAACAAGGGAAGCCGGAAAGTGAAGCTGCTCAAGCTGCGGCCCATATCGCGAATTTCGTCACGGGCAGTGTTATGCTGGAGCTTCTTCACCCGACGGCTCAAAAAGCGCTTCGCTATTTCATGCTCGCACCGAAATGGCTCACCCACACCCTGCAATTGCCTCTCCGGGCGGCGGGCCTGGTGACCGAGCCCGCATTATCGCCAGAGGCGCGAGAATTAATGCAGAGGTTCTTAAGCGGCTATTTTATGAACAGCACACTGGCGAATTTCCTTATCGCCAATGCCTTGAACCGGCGCATTAACAACGGGCGCAATATATGGGAAAATCCACCAGGGTACCGCCACCTTGTGGATATAACCCCCATCGTGGGTTTAGGGCCACAGGGCCAGCGGCAGTATTTCGACCCGTGGTTCTTCTGGCGTGATTACCCGAGGCTTTTGCAATACATCACGGGTGAGGCGCGGCCGGAGCGTTACTTTGTGTATAAGCTTGCTCCCCTGGTGGCCGTAGCTGCGGACGCGGCAGGCTATGACCTTACCACGGGGCAGGTCAGACCAATGGGCCTTGAAGAGCGCATAAGCGTCACGGTGAAGGACGTGGCGGACATGTTCCTGCCTGCGGGCACGTGGCAGGTGCCGGGCGCCGGTCTCTCTACAATGGGCGGCTGGAGCGCAACCCCCACAGGCAGGTTCGATTTGCCCCGGCAGGTAATGGAGTGGGTTGGGCTGCGCACCTTCCCAGGCGCAAGGCCCACGGAAGGGCAGAGCTTGACGCCGGAAACTAAATCACGTATACAAGAGGCCGCGCGTCAGGGTATCCTGGGCAAGCGGCAGATATTGGCGCCGAAGAAAGGGCAGTACCCCGAGCGATTGGCTCTGGAGCCGCAGTGGGAAGCATGGCTGGGTAGCGTATTAGGCAAGAAGCCCTCACAAGAGGATATACTGGCCTCACTGGACATCCTGGGCCTCGCTCCGGAGGTGCGGAAGAAGGCAATCCGGAACATATTCTCCCAGGAGAGCATAGACCTCTTCCGCAAATACTTGGGTGTCAGGCCAACGCCCAGAGGGCTGTGGGAGATGCGCTTAATCTTTGCCCAGGATAACCCTGCGGACAGGGAGCGCGTGTTGCAATACCTTACGGCACCCGAACAGTTAAGGTGGCTGGCGCAGGCCCTTGGCAGGACCACTCTCACTGTGGACGACCTCATCAAGTACCACAAGCAGCTTCTAAGGCGCGAGCGGCCGCAAGAGGAAGAGGCCACCCTTGGCGCTGGAGCTGCCCTGCGACGCGTGGAAGCTGCTATTATGGGGAGGTGAACCACCTGTGAGCAGGCGCAAGAGCACCAACTTGGCCGTAGTAGACACTGCCCTTTCACCGGAGGTGCTGGAGGAGAAGCGGCAGGCAATAATTGCTAGAGCTGTGGAGGCGGCAGATGAAGTTTTGGAAGCCCTGCTTGAGGAGGCCAGAGCCGGGAATGTGCAGGCGGCTAAACTGATCATGCAGGTGGCGGGCTTACTCCAAGGTGGCGGGCCGGTAGTGGCTACTCAGATCAACGTGCCGCAGATAACAATCAGTCCGGAAGAGCTAGCGGAGCTGGAAAGGGATCTACGGGAACGAGGGATAATATAGCGGCCTGCGTATGTGAAACTAGCGCGAGAGACGCCCCGCGCAGCCACGCGCTTCGGGACCGGGGTACCCAGGCCAGCGACCCATTTGCCACCCCTGTGGAAAAACAAGGCCGGGCTGGCGGCTCGCGTTAATTAACACCACAGCCCGGCCTTGCGTTTGGTCCAACGAGAGAGGGAAAACCCCCAGGCCACTCCGCCTGGGGGTTTTGGCTATCGTTTGGAAGTTAAAGGTCGATACCCCTAAAGTCTTTAGACTTGAATAAGCCGAGGTTTTCTATAACCTTTCCGAAAATGAGGAGGTCTGGCACTAAGAAGTTAACGTCTTTACTTTTATCCAAGTAGCGCGTACCTACTTCGGCAATTCCCGGAGCAACCCATTTATTGAAGGCCTTGAACATTACGTGCCAGCGACCATACTGATAAGTAGCTACCATTAACACATCATCGAGGCGACATTCAAACTCTTCCCCTACTCGAAAGTGTTTAACTCTTACAAGATAGCTGTCACCAAGTCCTAACCTTTCCAGGCAAGTACCTCGTACCCCCCATAAACGCTCCTGTGTTCCTCCATAGTACTGCCACCTAAGAGCTACGCGCAAAGGATAAGGAGCAACTTCTATACGGCGTTCGCGCTGTATCAGATCTAGGACGTTTGACAATTGCTGGAAGGTTTCTTTCAGACTATCTACCATATCATAGCTAAGAGCAAGATCGACTACCTCCTTATTGTTTTCTTGGGTAACCTGTATTGTGGTATTGGACATAGCGGAAACCTCCTTTTGAAATGTAGTTTTGGTATCGTTTCTGATTATATTGTATTCGACAGTGATACCTTTGTCAACACTTTTGTAATCGTTAACGGTAAAACCTTATTCAATGCTGTTGCTAAAATACTCAAAGACGGTTACAATGGTAGTGAAAGGAGGAAATTCGCTATGCGAATAGAGTCGAGGTTATCCCACATTCTAGGGGCTAGGCGATTAAAGATGAGTGAAGTCGCCAGGCAAACAGGTATCGGAAAATCAACACTGCTCAGGCTTTATCACGATAGGGCTGAGGGAATACGGTTTGACGTTTTGGCCAAGCTCTGTAAAGCTCTGGACTGCGAACCTGGCGACATCTTGGCTTTCGTAGATGGTGAAAAGGATCACTAATGGGCGCGGCTCGTGGGCTCGCAGGCTCGTGAGCCAGAAGCCGCGGAGGTTAAACCCAAGGGCGAAGAGGCAATCGAACATAGAGGAGGTTTTTACTGTTATGCGCTTTACGGCTGTATTGACGAAAGAAGGCCGGTGGTATGTAGCTAAAGCGGTGGAAGTAGAGGTAGCCAGCCAGGGCAAGACCGTCGAGGAAGCTCTTGCGAACCTGAAAGAGGCCCTGGAGCTCTACTTCGAGGATGAGCCCTTGCCGGAGGCCCTGCCTGAGCCCATAATCGCCACGGTTGAGGTAGCATTATGAGCCCTAAACTGCCTGTGGTATCCGGCAGGGAAGTCATTAAAGCCCTTGCAAAGGCGGGGTTTCGCCAGGCCAGCCAGCGAGGGAGCCATGTGAAAATGCGTCATCCCAGCGGCAGGACGGCCGTAGTGCCTTTGCATGATGAGCTTGCCCCTGGTACGTTGCACTCGGTGCTCAAGCAAACTGGCCTTACTGTAGAGGAGCTTACTGCGCTTTTGCGCTAGGAGGTCAAGCGTGGATCTGGCCTTCTAAAAGCCTCTACAAAGGGCACAAAACGGCCGGGAGGTATAAGGTACCTGCCCGGCCTTTATCCCCGGCTTATAGGGCAAAATAGAAGGAGGTGGCTATAGTGCCTCGCAAAAGGGCCAATAGCGAGGGGACTGTTTACCAGCGCAAGGATGGAACCTGGTGCGGGCAACTGGTCATAGCCTGGGAAGACGACAAGCCCAGGAGGGTGACCTATTACGGCCGGACCAAGAAAGAAGTCCTGGACAAGCTCACCCAAGCGAAGGCAGAACTGCAGCAAGGCACTTTTGTGGAACCCACAAGGCTGACTTTCGGCGAGTGGTTGCAGGTGTGGTTGGAGGAGTACAAAAAACCTGCCGTGCGGCCCTCCACCTGGGCCAGTTACGAGCAGACCATACGGAACCACTTACAGCCCGCGCTGGGCCATGTACCGCTGCAGCAGCTAAGACCCGAACAACTGCAACGCCTCTACAACCAGAAGCTCACGCAAGGCCTGTCTAACCGCACCGTGCATTTAATCCACACTGTGGCCCATACCGCTCTAAAGCAGGCGGTAAAAAATGGCCTCGTCGGGCGCAACGTGGCCGAGGCCACGTCTCCTCCGGGAATAAGGAAGCGGGAAATCCGCGTGCTGTCGCTGGAGGAGCAGCATCGCTTCCTGGAGGCCGCGAAGGGGGAGAGGCTTTATCCCGCCTTCCTACTGGCCCTGGCCAGCGGCTTGAGGCTGGGAGAGCTTTTGGGCCTGCGCTGGCAGGACGTGGACTGGCAGAGGGGCGGCATCTCTGTGAACCAAGCGCTCCAGCGGGTGCGGGGGAAGAAGGGCGAAAGGAGCTACCTGGGCTTCCTGCCACCCAAGACCAAGGCTGGGAGGAGGTTCATTCCACTACCGGAAGAGGCCTTGAAAGCTTTGCGGAAATGGAAAGCTACCCAGGCGGAGGAAAAATTAGCGGCTGGCCCGTTGTGGGAGGAGCACGGGCTTGTGTTCACCTCGGCGGAAGGCAGGCCTATAGACCCGCGGAACTTCTTGCGGGTCTTCTACCGCATAATCGAGAAGGCGGGTGTTGAGCACTTCAACTTCCACGCCCTGCGCCACACCTTTGCCACGCGGCTTCTGGAACTGGGAGAACATCCCAAAGTGGTCCAGGAGCTCCTGGGAGATAGTCAAATCACTGTGGTCCTGGACACCTATAGCCATGTCCTGCCTAACATCAAGGAGCAGGCTGCAGCACGCCTGAACGAGATTCTTTTACCCAGGCACAAAAATGAAAAAACCACCTAAGCCCCGCACCTCTACTGCAGTAGAAACTGCAGTAAATTACCAGTTTTTACAAGGTGCGAGGCCTGGAGGCCTTGATATTCCTGGAGCCGACGACCGGACTCGAACCGGTGACCTGCTGATTACAAGTCAGCTGCTCTACCTGCTGAGCTACGTCGGCACTAACATGGTCGGGATGACAGGATTTGAACCTGCGACCCCCTGCTCCCAAAGCAGGTGCTCTGCCAAGCTGAGCTACATCCCGGGCCGCTTATAATTTTATCATGGTGCTTACTTTCAGGCAAGACTTAAAACGTGTCAACCGGATGGGCGACAACTTGGCGACAACTAAAAAAGACTTTAGGGCTAAGATTAGCAAGCTCAAAATACGTTAACCTGCCTCCATCGCCTGCAACTACCCCGAAAATGCGCTCTTTGCCATTTTCATCCTTCTGCTGGTGCTGCCTTAGCAGCATGAGCGTCTACCCCGAAAATAGTCCTCGGCTATTTTCATCCTTCTGGTGGTGCCGCCAGGGCGGCATGAGGGTCTACCCTGTACACTCATTTGTACCACATGCTCTACCTGTAATTAAACTTTTCAACAGCTTTACCTGCCCGGCTACAGGCCACTATACCGGGCTGTGCGTCTTCCGACCCTGAGCCTTTTCCAGGAGCCGGCATACCGAACACACTTCCTCAGTAGTGACCTGACCACACCGCAAACATTCCTTCAGGTCCAGGACCTCTTCCGGGGTTTGGAAAAGCTCTTTATGCCTTAAAAATCCCTTGAAGAAAGCCAGTTTAGTACCCGGTGCTGCTTGTTCAATGTGGTTTAAAGCTTCTTTATAAGTTATACTTGTAGCTCCCTCAGCATACGGGCACTCCTCGGCCAGATAGGAGATCTGCTGGATTAGAGCATAGGCCAGGCATTCCCTCTCGGTTAAGGTGTATAAAGGCTTAACCTTCTTGACCAATTTCGGGTGGGAGGCCGGCAAAACGGGTTGTTGCCGCGCCAGGTACCCCGTCTGCCAGTGAAGCAGATTTCCCAGCAGAGTAGCTGCTTCATCATCCAAATTATGTCCGGTGGCCACTACGCTGAAGCCGCCTTCCCAGGCGAATTTGTTAAAAAGATGGCGCTTGATCCGGCCGCATACGACACAGGGGATGCGGCGTGTCTGGCGGGCCAGTTCAGGAACACTAAAGCCGAATTCTTCCTTAATGGAGATTATATGGAGGGGGGTACCGGTCTTCGCCGCCAGTACCCGGCATTTTTCACCTGAACGCTCCGAATAGCCGTCAATGCCTAAATCCAAGTAAAGAGCGGTTACCCGGTAGCCCAGACGGACTAAAGAATCCCAGAGGCTTAAGCTGTCTTTGCCTCCGGATACTACTAGCAAAATATGGTCATGAGGAGAAAACATTCGACGGCCTTGGATGTTCCGCTGGACTTGCTTAAGAAAGTAGCTGACAAAACAATTATTGCAGTAGGCCGCATTGTGCTGCCGTACCTCTACCGTGGCTTTGGCCCGGCAAACTTTACAGCGCATGGCCTAACCCCCTGATACTGCCGGAAAGATCTCGATTACATCCGTATCCTTTACCAGCTCGTCGCGGGTAAGGATGGTGTTGTCCCGCACTACTAAACAGGCCTCTAAATTGAGGTTCAGTTCTTTGGCTACCTCGGCCAGCTTTTTCCCTCCCGCTATCTCCATTTCCCGTCTTGCAGGTTGGTGTAAGATAACTTTCATACCACGCCTCCTTCTTAAGCTCCTCCAGAAATAATCTTCTCACTTTCCTCGTTCGTGGTGAGAGGCCCCTCTGAGCGGCTCCTCCTAAAAATAGCCTTATCAATTTTCCCGGTTCGTGAAGAGGCTGCCGACTTTCATGGGCGGCTCCTCCAAAATGCCTCCTCCAAAATAGAGTCCTTAGAGACCTTCTATTTTCATGGCGCGAGGAGAGGACCCCAGTCCTTATGGATAACCCTCCCCAAAACAGCCTTTTATTTTTACCGTTCCATGGAGAAATCCCTTGCCCTCTGGAGAGCTCCCCAAAAATACATTTAAAACCTGTGTTCAGCCTCTATTATATAATGCTCCGACGCGCCTACAAAGTTATTCCACCGACCTGCGAGGGACTCCTTTGCGGGCTTCAAGCCCCGGCAAACCTTCTTAGCCAAAACTCGGGGATAGCCAGTGAACCGGACCATTGACCGCTGGTTATAGAGGCGCTAAAATAAAAACAGCTACTATTTATTTTAAGGAGGTCCGGAAAATGGCAGTCTGGAAATGCAGCAATTGTGGTTATGAAAAGGAAGCCCGCTGTAAACCCCGTAAATGCCCCGAGTGCGGCCAGAAAGACACCTTCAACAAAAAGGAAAACAGTTAACCTTCGCTCAGGAAGGTCTTTTGTCGGTAGAGTTTAAGGGTTTCCACGGCTAAGCGCGCCAGCAAGGCGGTGCCCAAAGGCAGGGCTCGCTCGTCAATATCGAAGCGCGGGTGGTGCCACCAATATCCTTCACCCTGCGGAGGCTTGGCTCCCAGGAATATATACAGCCCCGGGACTCTCTCCGCATACCAGGCAAAATCTTCGCCGCCCAAGGAAGGAACCTGAAGGTCATGAACCCGCTCGAGGCCCCAAGCCTTTAGGTCTAATGAGCCAAGAAGTTGCCAAAGCCGGCCGTCATTACATAATACCGGATAGCCGGATAAGTAGTCGAGTTCATACGAAGCGCCGTGGGCCGCAGTAACTCCGGCTACTATGCTCCGGAATCTCTCTTTTATAAGGGAGCGCAAGCCGGAATCCAGCGTTCTCACCGTACCGCTAAGCTCTACTTCACCGGCTATAATATTTTCTTTTTCTCCTCCCCTTATGGTACCTACGCTCAGCACTGCCGGCTGAAGAGGATCGGAGATGCGGGAAACAAGGGTCTGCAAGGCCAGTACCACTTCACAAGCCACTACTATAGCGTCGACGGTCAAATGGGGCATGGAGGCGTGACCTCCTTGCCCCTTAATCTTTAGAGTAAAATTATCTACCGCGGCCATCATGGGGCCTTCTCTGACCGCTACCGTTCCCGTAGGGATAAGGCTATTTACATGCAAGCCGTAGATGGCTTTAACGGGAGGGTTTTCCAAAACTCCTTCTTGGATCATCAGCCTGGCTCCCCCGGGAGGTTTTTCTTCTCCCGGCTGAAAGATAAACTTTATCGCCCCCGGAAGCCTATCCCGTTCGGCCGCCAGAAGGGCGGCCGCTCCTAAGACCATAGCCATATGGGCGTCATGCCCGCAAGCGTGCATAATCCCCGGCCGGACGGAGGCAAATTCCCGTCCCGTGGCTTCGCTTAAGGGTAGAGCATCCATATCCGCCCGGAGGGCAACGGCCACGTCGCTTTTTTCCCCTTTGAGCAGCCCCACCACCCCGGTAGAAGCCCACCCGGTGGTAACCTCTATACCGAGGGAATGAAGAATGGAGCTTATTCTTTCGGCCGTTTCTTTTTCCTCAAAACTCAGTTCCGGATAGCGGTGGAAATGCCGGCGCCAGGCCACCAGTTGAGGGAAAAGTTCCTGCGCTGCTTGATAGTAATCGCGCCCCACAAACCATCGCCTCTATCTACCCGTTATCGCAGGCCAAAAGGTATTCCTCCAGAGTCCGCAGGCGGGGACTGTCGCTGCAGACGGGACAATCGGGATTGCGCTCGGCACGTACTTCCCGAAAGCGCATTTCCAGGGCATCATATATGAGCAGACGGCCCACAAGGTTATCCCCTATTCCCAGCAACAGTTTGATTACCTCTGTCGCCTGAATGACTCCGATAACGCCGGGTACGACTCCGATTATTCCCGCTTCCTGACAGGTGGGTACAGCCCCCACCGGCGGCGGTTCGGGAAAGATGCAGCGGTAGCAGGGGCCTTCTTTAGGTTTAATGGTCATGGCCAAGCCATCCCATTGCAATACTCCACCCTCTACCAGGGGCTTCCCGGCCATAACACAGGCATCATTCAATAAATAGCGCGTGGGAAAATTATCCACGCCCCCCACAATCACGTCATAGGAGCCGATGATATCCAGGATGTTATCTTTGTTCAAGCGCAGGGGATAGGTTTGTACGGTGATCGAAGGATTGAGGGCCAACAAAGTTTTGCGCGCGGACTCCGCTTTAGGCTCTCCCAAACGTTCCGTGGTATGAAGAATCTGGCGTTGGAGATTGGACAGTTCCACGGCATCGCTGTCCACTATACCCAAAGTACCTACACCCGCAGCCGCCAAATAATAGGCCACCGGAGAGCCCAGGCCGCCGGCTCCTACTACCAAAACCTTACTTTCTTTAAGCTTTTTTTGACCGCGCCCTCCTACATTGGGCAGGATAATCTGCCGACTATACCGCTCGATTTCCGCCGGGGACAACTCTGTCAAATCTGTTCGCCCTCCTTTACCCAGACTTTTCATCATAAAGTTAAAGCCAGCACCGTAAAAACAAACATAAGCACACTAAGATACCCGTTCATCTGCAAAAAAGCTATATTTATCCGCGAAAGGTCTTGGGGCGATACCAGACGGTGCTCATGGATAAGAATAAGCCCCGCCACCGCTACCCCCACAAAATACAGGACGCCCAGCCGGAGCAGAACCCCCAGAGCCAGAAGGAATCCCACAGAGACCGCATGGAACACCCGGGCTATAAACAAAGCTCTTTCTTTGCCGAACCGGGCAGGTATGGAATGAATGCCGTACTGCCGATCGAAATCATAGTCCTGGCAGGCATAAATAATATCGAATCCTGCCACCCAGAGGCCCATGCCTAGGCCCAATACCAGAGCGGGAAGATCCAAGGAGGCGCGTACCGCTACCCAGGCTCCCATCGGCGCCAGGCCGTCGGCCAAGCCCAGCACCAGATGGCACCCCCAGGTCCAGCGTTTGGTGTAAGAATAGATCACCAGTATAAATACGGCTACCGGCAACAGGCGCACGCAGAGATCGTTTAACTGGTGGGCGGAAAAGAAAAGCAGCAAGAAGGAAAGAATAGTGTAAACCCATACTTCCAGGGCGGAAATAAGTCCCCGGGGTAAGGCGCGGTTAGCCGTACGCGGATTTAGCGCATCCAGGTGGCGATCGATCAGGCGGTTTAAGGACATAGCTGCCGTGCGAGCCCCGAGCATGGCCAAGGTGATCCAGAACAACTGATGGGCCGTAGGTACTCCTCCGGCCGCCAAAAAGGCGCCCAGGTAGGCAAAAGGAAGAGCAAAAATGGTGTGCTCGAACTTAATCATCTCTAAAAAGATGTGCAGTTTTCTGTAGGATTTCTGGAGGCAACCCATATTCCTCCCACCTTTCTAAGATCAGCCGCTGGGTTTCACGCGCAGCACACACTTCTTCCGGCCAGGGGCGGGGATGGCCTTCTTCGGGAAACTTTTTCGTGGCATCAATGCCCATCTTGCCGCCATAGCCTATCTGGGGAGAGGCATGATCTAGAACATCCAGAGGCCCGTCCACTATTACCGTGTCCCGCCTGGGGTCAACATTTCCTAGGACGCGCCAGCGGACCTCGCTCAGATCATGCACGTTTACCCCGGCGTCTACCACGATTATGAATTTGGTGAACATCATCTGGCCCATGCCCCACAGGGCATACATCACTTTGCGCGCCTGGCCGGGATAGCGCTTGGTAATGGACACAATGGCGCAATTATGAAAAACTCCTTCTACGGGAAAATGGATATCCACTACCTCCGGCAACTGGAGCCGGATTAAGGGTAAGAAAAGCCTTTCCGTCAGCTTGCCCAAGTAAGCATCTTCCATGGGCGGACGCCCCACTATAGTAGCCGGGTAAAGGGCATCTTTTCTCCTGGTCATACAAGTCAAGTGAAAGACGGGGTAAAAATCTGCCGGAGAATAGTAGCCTGTATGGTCCCCGAAGGGGCCTTCCAGCCTCTTCTCCCCTGCTTCCACGTAGCCCTCCAGAATGATTTCCGCGTGAGCCGGCACTTCCACGTCCACGGTCAGGGCCGGCACCATTTCCACGGGTTCCTGTCTTAAGAAACCGGCCAACAGCATTTCGTCTATCCCCGACGGCAACGGCGCCGTAGCGGCGTAAATGAGGGCGGGATCGCCTCCCAGGGCTACGGCCACAGGGAGGCGCCCCCCTGCCTGGCGAAAATGCTCCGCCGCATCTTTATGCAGGTGCCAGTGCATTCCCGTAGTCCTCTCATCAAAAACCTGCATCCGGTACATGCCCACGTTCCGCCGCCCGGTGCGCGGATCGCGAGTAAAAACCAGGGGTAAGGTAATAAACCGGCCGGCGTCTCCCGGCCAGAGCTGTAAAACCGGCAAGTCTTTGAGGGAAGGTTGGTCTACCACTACTTCCTGGCAAGGAGCATGTTTGACCCGTCGCGGTAAATACTTGTTCACTTCCCAAAGCCGGGGTATATTTTGCAACTTCGAGCGCCAGGTAGTTAATTCCGGCACTGTCAGGAGGTCCGCCAGGCGCCGGGCCGGCTCATCCCAGTCTTCGATCTGCAGGGCGGTTTTTAACAGCGCCTCACTGCCGAAAAGATTGGTAGCCACCGGTATAGACGAACCTTTAACCTTTTCGAATAACAGAGCCGGGCCGCCGGCTTTAACCACTCGATCGCTGATAGCCGCTATTTCCAGTACCGGGTCCACCTCTACCGGAACGCGGTGTAAAAGCCCTTTTGTTTCCAACGCCTGAAGATACTCCCGAAGATCCCGGTAAGCCAAAAGGTCTATCCTTCCTTTCCCTTGATGCCTACGTGCACGGCCACTATGCCGCCCGTCAGCTCCACGCATTCCGCCTGCTCCAGGCCTATCTTGACAAAGAGCCGGCGTATTTCTTCCTGGTGGGGGAAATCCCGTAAAGATCGGGGCAGATAACTGTACGGGTCCTTGCGGCCCACTCCCAGGCAGCCCAGCCAGGGTACCAACCGGTTGAAGTAAAAGTAGTAAAGCTGCTTAAAAACCGGCCAGGAGGGTTTGGCCAGCTCCAGGGAAACTACGCGACCACCCGGCCGCACCACCCGTTTCATTTCACGCAGGGTTTTCTCGATGTCCGGCACATTCCTCAAAGCAAAGGCTATGGTAGCACAATCAAACGTATGGTCGGCAAAAGGGAGGGAAACGGCATTTCCCTCTACCAGCTCTACTATTCCGCCGTAAGGACTGCGCGACAGATGGGTTTGAGCGACCTGTAACATTTCGCGACAAAAATCCAGGCCCACCACCTTGCCGTGAGGAAAAGCCGCCCGCGCCAAGCCCAGGGTCAACATTCCGGTACCGCAACAGACATCCAGCGCCAGCCCTCCCGGCTTTAAACCCGATTTCTGCACGGCTATACGGCGCCAGTATTTGTCCAGATTAAAACTCAAAAGGGTATTCATTAAATCATACCGGTGCGCTATCTTGCTGAAAAGCTGCCGGACATATACTTCTTTTTCCGTCACCATCAAAAAAATCACCTGTCATGCCATTTGAGTTTACGCAAGTGGCGTATCAAAGGTACACCCAGCGCCAGAACAGCTATCGCCTCGCCGGCGGAAACGCTGGCTATAGACAGAAGCATATTCATGTGGAGCAAAAAGGAAAGATAAGTGCCTACTATTATCCCGTTAAGCACAATAGGCCACATATAAGCCAAGGGGGAAGTGCGGAATAGATAAGTCAACCAGGCGGCTAACAAGGTAGTCAGGCTCCCGAGAAAAATATCGATCGGGCCCAAGCCTCCATAAATATTGCTGAGCAAGCATCCTAAGAAAAGCCCCCAAATGGCCTCCGGGAAAAGAATGGGCAAGACGGTTAGAGCTTCCGCGACCCTGATTTGAAAGACACCGAAACTGATGGGCGCCAGGATAATGGTAACTACAGCATAGACCGCAGCCATAATGGCTCCTCGCGCCACCTTAGTGGTAACCTGCCGCATAGCGCCCCTTGATCACCCTTTTCTATCTTAACTTAAAATTTGTGCTTTCCACCAGTTTTCCGGGCTCGTAGCCCTCCATTTGGGTCCAGTACACCACATAAGGCAATAGGTTTATTGCAGCTTTTAGTGCAGTCGTATTTATTATATCTTTTTCCCCGACAATTTGCCATAGGCCCGGCAGCCAAAGTCCCCGCCGGAGGCTATTTTTAACCTTGCTCGGAACCCCGCTGTACGAGTGGTGAGGACTCCCGACCCAGGCGGCTGGCGAGGTCTATTTTGCCCCTGCGGGTCCGCTATTCCGGGGCCAACAGCCATGGAAAGAGCCCTGAAAGAGTATTGAAGTAAGTAAATATATCGGGAAAGTTACGGGTGCACCGGCTAAGGTCGCTCCGATTACTGGTTGCAGAGTGCTCTAGGGAAGCTTTCTGATCACATAAAAATAGCGGACACTCAAGCAAACACCTCAGTGGCAGGAGCTCAATGCCCGGCAACCAACAAAAAGCGGCAAGGAGAAGAGCCTTGCCGCTTTCGCGCTTGCTTTGGCGCTGTCTCTGCTACACGCTGCCCGGGGGTAGGAAGGGAGTAGCCGGTGTTTGACCTTCATGGGCCAGGAGGTAGGATATATACTGGGACACATAATGGTTGAAGCCTGTAAGCGGCTGCCCACGAACGGCCAGGTTCCACCGCTCCTTGACCTCTTTGCTCTCTTGGTGCCAGCTATGCACCGCCTGGGTAAAGTAGTTCCGGATTCTTCCTTGGTTGGCCGTGTCAGGGTTGGCGGGCACAAAATACTTCCGAGCATAGTTGACCCCCTTCCACTTGGCGAAGACCAAGGTTTTCCCTACGGAACCGCTGGCGTCCAAGGACATGAGAGGCGCGGTCACTTTAGCCATATTGCTCACCTCCTTTCGGCCTTATTCTAACAGGCGACTTCAGGAGGTGGCTAATGTCGTAAGTGAGCGTAAACCCTCAAGCCTAAAGCGGTACACGCTAAAGATAGCCGGGTGGCCGGAAGAGACTGGATGGATATAGGCTTAGATGGCTGCAGATTCCTTTAAAGATACTTAAGTATTATTTCGTCCTAACCGGCCATGCCCGGAGAGCACCACCATTTTATGAAAATACGCCTAAAGGCTATTTTCTTACTAGCTTTGAGAGAGACCGAGATGAGCACCTTACTTTTAAAACATAAAGCATTTAAATGGCTTATCCCACAGCATTTCCCTTCGGCCGAGGACGGCCTCCGCTTTCACTCCGCTCATCGGTGCTGCCCGTCAAAATGACCGCATTAATCTTCTCGTTGGCCACGAGCCATTTCCCCACAGCGGATCCTTTGCCCGTGATTATTTGCAGCGCATTGCCCGGGATGCCGCACTCCAGTAGCAGCTCCGTCATTCTGATGAGGGTCAAAGGATCGTCGGTAGACGGCTTGATGATTACCGCGTTACCCGCAGCTAGGGCAGGAGCTATCTTTTGAGTGGCTAAGATCAGCGGGTAATTAAAAGGTACAATACAGACTACTACCCCCAGAGGTTCTCTTTTAGTAAAGGCGACGTCTTGTTCTACCCCCGGCTGCGCTTCTGGCAAAACCTCTCCATATAGATGATTGGCTTTTTCGGCGTACCCCATAAACTTCTGGGCGGCATCTTCCACATCAATCTCCGCCTGGACTATGGGCTTACCCATCTCCCGCGCCAGCAGCGTTGCCAGCTCGGTTTTATGTTCCAACAAGGTTTGGCTGCATTTCTTGAGTAGGGCGGTGCGGACGTACAAGGGTGTTCTTCCCCATTCCTTTTTACCCTCCAGAGCTTTCTCCAGGCAAAGGTTTACGTCCTCTTCAGTCGCCGCAGGAACCGTATCCACAACCTCCTGGGTGGCAGGGTTAAGAACCTCAATTTCTTCCCCCGACCTGGAAGCAACTCTTTCTCCCCCGATAATCATTCTCATAATAGGGATCTCCTCCTTTGTCCAGAGTTTTACGGCCTATTAGTTGCCCCTCAGTTGCGACGGCTTTCTCGCTTGTCGCTGATAGAGATGGCTTTCTCCACCCCCTCTTCGCTTGCGTGATGACCATTGTCCAGGCCGTTAAAGGTTTGGAAACGCCGGTTATATACTTGGGTTTCCCCTAGCTCGCCTTCCGTTACGAGGTGGTAGCGCTGGTTCTTATATCCTCAATCGTATACCTTCTCTTCATATGCCTTCTCTTACACCCTCGCACATGCCTTTCTCCCCAGAGCCTCCTCTTCTGGTTAGCTATATTATTTATTTCTACAAATGTTTCGTTATTCCTTCTTAAGCATAACGCTTTTTCTAAAAATCCATTTCGCCCCGTCTCCCCCATGTGTACCCTAAAAAGCCCGCGCTTCATATCAGGGTTATACGTTTTAAAAGCGTTCAGTTCAGCTTAAGGGTTGGCTGCAAGTGGTGTATTTGTCAATCGAAAAGTTGACCACTTGATCTCTTAAAAGTTGACCACCT